>CAYMAF010000171.1:0-6556 GCA_964388365.1 uncultured Gammaproteobacteria bacterium
ACCATGCCGGACTTTTGCGGGATCACGATGATGTCGTCGCCGCTCGAGGTCGTCGTCAGGATCGGCGACGCCGAGAAATCGAGGTCGGGTCCCTGGTTCGTCGGGCAGTTTGGGTTGTCGTCGGCGCCGTCGCAGTTCTGCAGCCAGACGTCCGGCGTGATCTGATTGATCCAGACGATCTCGCCGGACTCGATATCGAAAGCGATGACTGCATCGGTCGTCGGCGGCGTCGTGCCGAGATCCGCGTACGCGGGGCCGGTGCCCGAGTACAGCACACCGCGTTTGACGTCGACGGTCGGCGCGTTCCAGATTCCGACGCCGGCCGGTCCGTAGAGCGGCACGCCTTGCGTGCTCGTGCCGCGCCGCTTCGGCTCGTCGACCGTGTACGTCTTCCAGACGATCTCGCCGGTCGCGGCGTCGACGGCCGTCATGCTGCCGCGGAACGTGCAGCACCCGTACGCTGGATCCGCGCCGGTCATCGCCTCTCCGATCCCCGTCATCGGCACGAACAGCATGCCGTCGTGCAGCGTCAGCGCGCCGGTGCCGCGGCGGGTCGGATGGTCCTCGACCTGTGTGCGCCAAATGAGCTCGCCGTTATCCGCGTCGAGCGCGTAGACGTTCGCGAGGCTGTCGACGAAATAGACGGCATAGCCCTCGCGGCCGTCCGGGAACCTGTAGGGGCCGACCGACGTCGCGCTGCGCAGCCCGGCTTCCGGGAAGAACTGCCAGTGCGTGCAGCCGGATTTCGCGTCGAGCGCGTAGACCGCGCCTGCCTGCGAGCCGACGAAGAGCCTGTTGCCGATCACTGAAGGCTGCCCTCGGGCCTGCTGCTCGCGCGGGAGGCCGTAAGCCCATTTGAGCTCGAGGCGCGGCACGTCGTCGACCGTGAGGCCGCCGGCCGGGGCCGGCTGGAAGCGAGTATTCGTGACGGTCGGTCCCCAGCCGTTCCATGTCGGCGTGAGACCGGCCGGAAGCCGCGGCGTCGATGCGCAATGGCCCTCGTGGACGTAGAGCGGAGACTCGGCGTCGGGCTCGGCGATGCACACACCGGGCGCGAGTGCCAGCAGGGTGAAGGCCGGCAGCAAGGAAGTCCTACAACCCGTCTTGTCAGCGATCTCGTTCATCGAGGCGTTCCGTCTTCGTTCTGCGTAGACGACATCCGGGTACGTCCGGCCGCTTCTCGCCGGCACTCTCGCGAATCGTATCATGCCGTTCCTTGCGCAGTGTGCGGCGCGAGAAGGGCTCGGAGGGGACTTCGAGGCCCGCGGGCGATTCGTCGAATGCGGCGCCGCCCGGGATCGAAGGCAATGCTTCCGTTCCCGCGCCCGGCACGGATCCGCGAAACGCCGACATTCTTTACAACGCTCGAATCACTCGGGCCCATGGCCGCCGCGCCGTTTGACGAAATACGTAACGAGAAACCAAGAAATGTGAGATCGATCACGAAATCTGTGCTCGGAATCAGCGAGCTCGCTCGGTATTTGGAGACTTGGCACGATTGATGCTAGTGAACGACCGAGGTTCCTCCAGACGACGAGAACTGACTGTAGTGAAAAACAAAAAGATTGGTGAATGGATAGCCGCGGCGTTCTTCGTCGCCGCCGTGTCGACGGGTAAGCCCGCGGCCGCTGTGCCACTAATGGTCGATTTCACGCACGAAGCGTGGCTCGCGGTGCAGGGACAGTCGTCCTACACGCGCTCGTACGGCGCGGTCGACATCACGTTGTCGACGTCGGGACCGCTGACTTTCAACGCGAAGGACGCGCCCGATACGGATTCGGCGGTGCTCGCGCTCGACGGCGACGGCATCGGGGTCCGAAATGACGAGATCAGCTGGGGGCAACGGATCGACGTCCATTTCAGCGCGCCGGTCACGGTCCTCGGCTACTACTTCCTCGACTTCTTCACCGGCGAAGGGCCGGGGGGCATCGGTGAGCTCGCTACCGTCGTGTTCGACACGCTCTCGCTCGTCGACGAGGGGATCGCGACGGACAACGTCGGCTTTTACGAGCGAAGCGTATCCGTGCTGACGACCTCGATCTCGTTCATCGCCGGTCTCGTGCAGGACGCGAACGGCGGCAACTACAAATTCAGCGACTTCGCGCTGGCCGGCATTCTGATCGACGACGGCACGGAGCCGCTCGCGCGAGCTCGACCCGTCGCGGTGCCGGAGCCGCGAACGTCGGCGCTCGTCGCGCTCGGGCTGCTCGGGTTCGCGCTTACCCGGCGAGGAGGGCGCGGGCGCGCGGCGCGGCGGGTGCCCGCTCGGTAAAGCCTTGCGGCGCCGAACGCGCCGAGCGTCCTTAGGCGACTTCGTCCTGCGAATCGGCTTCCTCGGCCTCGAGCGGCGGCTCGTCGACTGAGGCCGCGCCAAGGCGCGAGGCGAGCGCGGCGTCCCATCGGTGCCGCGGCGATTCGACGCGTGCTCGCGGCTCGGACGCCGGCGCATGCCGCGCAGCACGCACGGCCGGTGCCGGCTCCGCGACGCGCGGAGCGCGCAGTGCGCTCCACCCGGCGTCGGCGAGCTCTCTTGCGAGGGCCGCGCGATCGCGCGCGGGCATGCGCGCCGCGTCGATCGGCAGCGCGTCGACGGCATTCAGACGAGCTTCCAATCCGGCCTGGTTCGCGATCTGGATCGACAGGCCCGGCCGCGCGTTCAGCTCGAGCACGAGCGGGCCGTGGTTCGCGTCGAGCACGATATCGGCGCCGAGATAGCCGAGGCCGACGGCGGACTGGCACGATGCAGCGAGCTCGAGCAGGCCGTTCCAATCCGGGACCTCGAAGCCGCAAACGGCCAAGCCCGTGTCGGGATGGCTGTCGATCACGCGATCGTCCATCACGGCCCGCAGCGTGCGGCCGGTGGCGAGATCGATTCCGGCGCCGATCGCGCCGTGGTGCAAATTCGCCTTACCCCCCGAGCGGCGAGTCGGCACGCGCATCATCGCCATCACCGGCACTCCGCGGTACACGATGATCCGGATGTCGGGCACGCCTTCCGGCGCTAGGGTGCGCAGCCGCGGATCGGTATGGACGAGGCCTTCGAGCAGCGCCGCATCCGGCTGGCCGCCGAGCGAGTACATTCCGTTCAGAATGCCGGAGACATGAAACTCGAGGTCGTCGAGCGAGTAGTACGCGCCGCCGCCGGGCGAGATCCATCGCCCGTTACGGCGGCTGCCGATCACGATAATGCCGTCTCCCCGGCTGCCGCACGCCGGCTTGATCGCGAACGCGTCCAACGGCTCGAGGCGCGGACCGAGGCGCGCGGCTTCGTGCTGCGTGCGCACGACGTCGAGCAGCGCCGGCACGGGTATGCCGTGGCGGCGGAGCACTTCCTTGCAGCGAATCTTGTCGTCGACGAGCGGATAGAAGCGCCGCGGGTTGTGCACGGCGATGTAGCGGCCGTTGCGGGCGTTGCAGCCGAGCACGCCGGCGCGGCGCAGTGCGAGGTACCGTCCGATCATACGGGCTCCGCCTGACGGGCGAGATCGCGAAAGCGGAAAAGCTCGGTGATTCGGTAGCCGGAATACCGCCCCATCAGAATCGTGACGCCGAGCACGACCAGCAAGAGCTCCGGATAGACGACGACCAGATAACGAATCTGCTCGAGCCCCATGACGAGATAGGCGAGCCCGGCGACGAGCGCCGAGCCGGCGCCCTCGAGGAGAGCGTCTTGCGGCCCGCGCTCCTCCCAGATGATCGACATCCGCTCGATGACCATCGTCAGAATGACCATCGGGAACAGCCCGACCGATAGTCCGACCTCCCATCCGAGCCGCGCGCTCAGCATGCTGAGCCCGATCATCAGGATCACGACGATCGTCACGACGGCGGTGAGGCGCGGCACGAGAGTCAGGCGGAGCCGCTCGAGATAGAAGCGGAACGACAGCCCGATCGCGACGACCAGCGCGAACAGCAGCAGGCCGGCGGCAAGCCCGGTCTCGTCGAAAGAGAGCGCGATCAGCACCGGCATGAAAGTGCCGAACGTGCGCACTCCGACGACGTTACGCATCAGAATCATCACGAACGCGCCGATCGGCACGAGAAGCAAGACGGCATAGACCTCTTGCGTCTGCACAGGAAGGCTGAGGAGCGAGAAGTCGGCGAACGTGAATCCCTGTCGCTCGGCGCGCTGGCCCGCGAGCGTCAGGGTGCCGACCTCGTTGCGGCGCACGGACCATTCGATCTCCAGAAGGTCCGCGCCGGATAGCTCCACCGGCGAGCCTTCTCCGCGCCACCACACGAGCAGGTTCTCCGGCAGATATTGGCGGCCGGTGTTCGGATCGAAGAAGAGCCACTGCTGCTCGTTGTGCACGGCGAGCCAGGTTGTCGGCGTGGCCTGCCGGTTGTTCTCCGACAGCAGAAAGCCGTTGATCCGCTCGGTGGGTATCCGCGCGCCCGCGAGCAGCGTGCGCGCGAGCGCGATTCTGTCGCCCATGAACTCGGGCTCGTTCAGGAACAGTCGAATCTCGGCGCTCGGCGACGCCGAGTTGATGCGCGCGAGCATCGCGGCGGCGAACGAAGCGATGTCGGCGGAGCGGCTGCGAACCTCGTCGGTGATCGACTTCAACGCCGTCGCGAACGGCTCCTCGAGCTCCGGCACGGCCGGATAGGCGGGCGCCGGCGCGAAGTCTCGCTGAAGGGAATCGCGGAAGAACTGCGCGCGATAGTAGAGGTTCTGCGCACCGGACACGCGCCGTATCGTCCACGTCGCCTTGCGAAGATAAGGCCGTTCCTGCACGTCGAGCCCGAATCCCCGCGAGACGAAATCCTCCTGGAGCCTGCCGAAGCCCGGCGTCGCCGACGGCAAAGTCAGCGTCACGGCGACCGGGCCGTCGCCCGGTTCGACGCGGACGCGCGCTTGCACCGTCCACGATTCGCCGGTGACGCCGGGCGTCAGTGGGTAGCCGTATACGTTGACTTTCCAAGCAGCGAGGCCTAGGCCGAAAGCGATCAGCAACAGGGCCGAGATGATGAAGAATCGGGAGCGCCTCATTCGTCACCGGATTCCGGATCGCTCGGCGCGGCGCGCTCGCAGCTCGGATAGTTGATGAAGGTCTCGCCGGAGTCGACGAGCGCGAAGCTCTCCAACGCGTTGCGGCCGAGCAGGACGGGGTAGATGAAATTGCTGCGATCGACGAGGCTGAACTCGATCTCGCGCAGGAACGGGCCGAAACAGACATCGAGCTTCACGACCGGTCTGCGCTGAGACGGCTCGTCGTGGCGAACGATGCGCACGTTGCGTGCGATCGGCTTCTCGATCTCGAGCGTGTCTCCGGTTTCCGGGTCCTTGACGTCGAACCTGACCCAGCGTTTGCCATCGCGCTCGAACCGCTCGATATTCGACGCATCGAGCGATGACGTCGCGGCGCCGGTGTCGAGCTTCGCCTTGATGCTCAGCCGGCCTTCGAGGAGCTCGACGCGCTCTATCCAGCCGAAGAGCTCGAGCACGCGCGAGTCGTCGCGCTCGCGAGCGAAGGAGGCCGCGGGCAGACAGATAGTAACGGCGAGGAAAACGAGGAGGCGGTCACGCATCGTCGAAAAAGTGCCGGATGATGAAGGAAGCGCGGTGATTATAGCAGGCGTTAGCTCGTGATCGGCAGAAAACAACTGGAAATCCAATAGGTTATGCGCGCAAAACCGTCGTCGAACGACGACAGCCCGACCCGGGTCGGGCGTGGAAATTCCTGTTCGCTAAAGAGTTTCGAGAGTGTCGTCAAACGGCAACGCCCCGCTTCGTCGCGGCTCCGTATCGCGAGCGCGGCGGCCTTGCGCGGCTTCGCTCGAAGCCTCGGTGAGGCCTTTGGTCCTCTAACGGGCCGCGATAGCGGAGGGGCCGGCGTCGGTTCGGCGAGCCGAGGTCGCTTTCTACCCGCCGCTCGCTCCAGGTCGGCCGGATGTGAGCACGAGCCACCCGGTTCGGGCGTCTCGCATAGGCATCCGGCTCGCATAGGCATCCGGGGATTCGGGCTGCCTGCAGGACGTGCTTCGGGCGGTGCTCGTATCTCGGCATCGGGCGACTGGTGCGAGCCCGCCAGAGAAAAAGCGTAAAATCAGCGATGTAGCTCTCTATGTAACGTTAAGGAAACAGTTATTTACGTCGGACGACGAGCACCAACCCATAGAATCGCCGCCGATCGGGCGCTTCCGCGCTCGTCGAGCAGAGGGACTCCATGCAGCGTCGAACGCAGTCGGGCGGTGATCCCGTGCATCGTGGGAACACCTTACTTTTCGGGCCGACCGCCGTCGCGGTCTCGGCCGCGTTGTCGGCACTTGCAGCCGCTCCCGGAATCGCCGAGGCTCAGCCCGCCGACGGGCTCGAGGAGGTCATCGTCACGGCGAGCGTCGTCGAGACGCCGCGGCGCCAGATCGGAACGGCGGTCTCCGTGATCTCGGGGCCGGAGATCGAGCTACGCGGATACAACACGCTGGCCGAGGTGCTGCGCACGCAGCCCGGCATCGGCGTCAGCAACAGCGGCGGCACGGGGCACTCGACGGCGTTGCGGATTCGCGGCGAGGAGGGGTTCCGCACGGTGCTCTATATCGACGGCGTCAAGGC
>CAYMAF010000172.1:0-6439 GCA_964388365.1 uncultured Gammaproteobacteria bacterium
TCGCCGGGCCAATTGTCGACGTCGGTCGTCGTCGTCATCTGGCCGCCGACCTCGAGGCCCGTGATCAGCGCCGGCTCGAGCGCGGCCCGCGCGGCATAGATCGCGGCCGTGTAGCCCGCCGGACCGGAGCCGATGATGATCAACCTGTGATGCTGTCGCGCCATTTAGGTCTCCTTGCGCACGCGCTCGCCAGCGTGAAGGCCGTAATGTTAGTGGAGCCGCGGTCCCGATCACAGCTCGCGGGCGCGGGCGCCGCTCGCCGCGCGCGGATCGGGACCGGTTCTGGCCCGGCGTCGCTTAATGCCGTCATGTGTCGGCCGCCGCGGTCTGGCATCATCTGCGACCGATGGAGATTGCTCGTGCCGGAATGTATCGGACGGCCGCCGGGCGCGCTTGCGCGCTGCTCGGCGCGCTCGCGCTCGCGTGCACGGCGGCCGCGCAGCCGCCCGATGCCGCGGAGCGGAGCCTGACGGCGCCCGGCGCGGAGCCCGAGCGTCCGCGCATCGCGCTCGCGCTGTCCGGCGGCGGGGCCCGCGGCGGTGCGCATATAGGCGTGTTGCGCGCGCTCGAGGAGCTGCGCGTGCCGATCGACTATATCGCCGGCACGAGCATCGGCGCGGTCGTCGGCGGCTTCTACGCGGCCGGGCGCTCGGTCGACGAGCTCGAGGCGCTCGTCGAGACGATCGATTGGGATACGGCGTTCCTGAACATCACGCCTCGCGGTATGCGCTCGTTCCGCCGCAAGCGCGACGACGACTCGTTCCTCGTCAGGCAGAAGCCCGGGCTGAACCGCGGCGAGATCGAGCTGCCGATCGGGCTCGTCCAAGGGCAGGTGATCGATCTGATCATCGCCGAGTACACGTTGCCGGCGTCGGGCATCGACGATTTCGACGCGCTGCGCGTGCCGTTCCGCGCGGTCGCGGCGGATATCGCGACCGGCGAGGCGGTCGTGCTCGACTCGGGGAGCCTCGCGCGCGCGATCCGGGCGAGCATGGCCTTGCCCGCCGCGCTGTCGCCGGTCGAGATCGACGACCGCCTGCTCGTCGACGGCGGCATCGCGATGAACCTGCCGATATCGGTCGCCCGCGAGATGGGCGCGGACGTCGTGATCGCGGTCGATATCTCGGCGGCGCTGCGCGAGCGCGAGGCGCTGCGCAGCGTGCTCGACGTCACGTCGCAGCTGACGAATCTGCTGACCCGCGAGGGCGTCGAGCGCGAGCGCGAGCTGCTGCTCGGCGAGGACGTCCTGCTTCAGCCGGAGTTCGGGCCCGATCTGACGTCGGTCGATTTCGAGCTGATGGAGGACGCGATCGAGCACGGTTACGAGATCGCGATGGAGCATCGCGACGAGCTCGAGCGTTACGCGCTCGACCCCGAGGCCTACGCGGCGCACGTCGCGGCGCAGCCCGTGCCGAGGTTCGACGAGATGCCCGTCATCGATTTCGTGCGGCTCGCGAATCGTTCGCGTATCGCCGACAGCGTGCTGCGGACGCGGATGCGCGACATCGTCATCGGCGAGCCGCTCGAGCTCGACACGATCGAGCGGGCCGTCGGTCAGGCGTACGGCCTCGAGCTGTTCCAGAACGTACGCTATAGCGTCGTCACCGAAGGCGAGGCGACGGGCCTCGAAATCGAGGTCGTGCCTCGCTCGTGGGGACCGAACTACCTGCAGCTCGGCATGGCGTACAACTCGTCCGGGAACGTCGACGCGACGTTCGGGCTCGCCGCGAGCTACCTGCGCACGGCGATCAATCCGAAGGGCGGCGAGTGGCGCGCGACGTTCGTCGTCGGCGACGAGCCGGCGTTCACGCTCGATGTCTATCAGCCGTTCGGCGCCGCGGCGCTGCTCTTCGTCGAGCCGATCGTCGACATTCGCCGCACGCAGTTCAACGCCTTCGACGGCGATCAGCTCGTCGCCGAGGCGAGGCTGCGCGAGCTGTCGCTCGAGGTCTCGGCCGGGCGGGAGCTGTTGAACTGGGGCGAGGTCCGCGGCGGCGTGCGGCTGATCGACGGCGAGACGAGCCTGCACGTCGGCGCGGCCGACGTGAACGTTCCGCCGCCGGACTACGGCCGCGGCGAGCTCTTCGTGCGCTTTTCCGCGGATACTTTCGACAACATCGCGTTCCCGCGCTCCGGCGTGCTCGCGAGCGCGGAGTGGCGCACGTCGAGCGCGGGCACGCTGTCGGCCGACGACGACTACGGGCAGCTCGTCGTGCGGGCGTCGCATGCGAAGACGTGGGGACGTCATACGTTGCATTCGACGTTCCGCTACGATGCGACGACGAGCGGCACGCCGCCGCTCGATCGGGCGTTCCGCGTCGGCGGCTTCCTCGATCTCTCCGGGCTCGCGCAGGACCAGCTGATCGGCAAGTACGCGATGCGCGTCGGCGCGAGCTACTACCGCCGCATCGGCGACCTCGCGTTGTTTCCGGCCTTCGCCGGGATCACCGTCGAGCTCGGCAACGCGTGGGACGCGCGCGGCGATATCTCGTTCGGCAATGCGATGCTCGGCGGCTCGATCTGGGCCGGCGTCGACACGCCGGTCGGCCCGGTCTACGTCGGCTATGGGCGCACCGAGGGCGATACCGACGCGGCTTACGTGCATCTCGGCCGCGCATTCTGAATCGACGCGGCGCGCCGCGGAGGGGTAACGGCCTCGTCGCTCCGGCCCGGCGCCGCTCGGCTGCTCCGTCGTCGGCCGCACGCCCGCCGGTTGCCGGTCCGGAATGGATAAAACCGTGAAACTGTTTCAAACTCGGGGCAGCGGCCATCGGCCGCATGCTCGAGCATCGAAGCAACACGGGGGGGATCGACATGCTCCGGGAATTCAAAGAGTTCGCGATGCGCGGAAACGTCGTCGACATGGCCGTCGGCATCATCATCGGTGCCGCATTCGGCCGGATCGTCACGTCCCTCGTCAACGACGTCGTCATGCCGCCGATCGGGCTGCTGATGGGCAACATGGATTTCAGCAATCTGTTCGTCGCGCTCGACGGCGAGAGCTACGCGTCGCTCGCCGCGGCGGAGGCGGCCGGCGCGCCGGTCGTGAAGTACGGCCTGTTCATCAACAACGTGCTGGACTTCCTGATCGTCGCGTTCGCGATCTTCATGGTCATCCGCGGCATGAACAAGCTGCGGAGAAAGCAGGAGGAGCAGCCCGCCGAGGCGCCCGCGCCCGCGGCGCCCTCGGCCGAGGTTCAGCTACTGACCGAGATCCGCGATGCGCTTCGCGGGCGCGGCGCGGGCGCCGGCTGACGCGGCTGGCACAACGGCTGCGCCGGGCGCCGCCGGCCCGGCGCACCTCGATTTCCGTGCGGCTATGGCGCAGACTATGCGTCGGGAGGCGTCGCCGGGTCGTCGAGACGAACAGCAATACGGTGCGATCCGGCGCCCCGAGTCGGCCTCCGCCGCGCGAATGATGTAAGCTCGACTGGTCAGTCGGCTCCGCGCGCCCCGGGGGCCGGCAATGTTCTGCGAGGCCGTTTCCCTCGGCCCCCCGGCTCGGCAATATCGGACTTGGCAGTCGAAGGAGCGCTTGGAGACATGCGAGGCGCTCGGAGTGATTTAAACGTGGCGAAGCAAACGAAGGTGATCTTGACGTCGCTGGACTTCGACCGGCTCGAGGCGCTGCTCGCGTCCTTGCCGTCGAACGCGTTCCCCGGCAAGACCGCGCTCCAGGCCGAGCTCGAGCGCGCCGAGATCGTGGACTCGGAGAAGGTGCCGCCGGACGTCGTCACGATGAATTCGACGGTTCGCTTCCAGCTCCTCGAGACCGGCGAGGAGTTTCAGCTGACGCTCGTCTATCCGAAGGACGTTCAAGGCCAGCCGGA
Organism: uncultured Gammaproteobacteria bacterium; assembly: GCA_964388365.1. Taxonomy (GTDB): domain Bacteria; phylum Pseudomonadota; class Gammaproteobacteria; order Steroidobacterales; family Rariloculaceae; genus ZC4RG20. Next base: position 3,831 of record CAYMAF010000172.1, read on the forward strand.
CCGCATCTCGGTGCTCGCTCCGGTCGGCAGTGCGCTGCTCGGCCTGTCCGTCGGCGACGAGCTCGAATGGCCGAAGCCCGGCGGCGGGGTCTCGACCGTCAGGGTCGTCGAGGTCGTCTATCAGCCGGAACGGGCCGGCGAGCTGCATCGGTGAGCGCTTCCCGGCGCCCGCCGTCCGCGCGCGGCGGGCTCCTCGAGCCGGGCTAGACCCGGCCGGGCCGCGGCATGCGTTCCGACCGCCGATCGAGCAGGGCGCGCAGCGCGCGGATATGGGCCGGCGCCGTTCCGCAGCAGCCGCCGAGCACCGTTATGCCTTCGTCGAGCCAGCGCTCCGCGAGCACCGCAAGATCCGCCGGCCCGAGCGGCGGGTCGCCGTGCCGGCCGTCCGGCGCGGGCTCGCCCGTCTCCGGATAAGCGCCGATCGGGCCGTTCCACCGCGACGCGAGCGCACGCAGCGCAAAGCACACGTCCGCGGCCGGCGAGTGCATCACGTTCACGACGGCCGGGGCGAGATCGAGCAGCGCGTCGAGCACGGCGTCGAGCGGCGTCTCCGGAAAGTCGTATGCGACGAGCTCGCCGGACGGTAGGCGGCGGACGCTGACGCCGAGCCAGAACGGCAGGCCGACCTCGCTCACCGCGTCGCCCGCACGGCGGGCGTGCTCGACGTCCTCCATCATCTCGAGCACGAGCAGGTCGACGCCCGCGTCGGCGAGCGTCGTCGCGAGCTCGAAGTACGCGCTCCGCTCGGCGTCGGGCGCAGGATAACGGCCGACATCGAATCCGGGCGGCAGGCACGAGACCGCGCCGGCGATCAGCGCGTCGGGCTTCACGCGCTCGCGCGCGGCCCGAGCCGCGTCGACGCTCGCGCGGACGAGGCGCTCGCGCTCGCCGCCGAGACCCGCGGCGTCGAGCACGAAGCGCGCGGCGCCGAACGTGTTCGCCGTGATCACGTCAGCGCCGGCCTCGAGATAGTCGGCGTGGATCGCCGTCAGGATCTCGGGATGGGTCAGCGCGGCGGGTGCGCTCCACGCGACCGGATCGAGCGGGACGCCGCGGCGGCGAAGCTCGGTGCCGGTCGCGCCGTCGATCAGCAGCGGTGCGCTAGGGCTCGTCGGAGAAGGGCGGGCCATGCGTGCGAGTAAGCCATAAAGCGCCGCCGCCCCGAAGGGGGCGGCGATGCAGGGCCGTGCTCGTTACGGCCGTCCCGGCGGGTTTCGGGCGTTCGGCCGGCGATCACTTCGTCCCTTTGAAATGCTCGATGCCCGGCTTGAAGGTCTTGTCGTCGAGAAACGCCTTCATCGCATTCTCGCGGTTCTCGCCCGCGCCGAGGTGCAAGGCTTCACCCATCTTCGCGTAGAGATAGTCGGCCGAGACTTCCCAGTCCATGTATCGGACGCGCTTCATCGCGAGCTTCGCGCCGCGCAGCACGGTCTGGTTCTTCTCGAGCAGCACTTTCGCGAGCGCCCGGGTCCGCTCGCGGAGCCGAGCGCGCGGCACGGCCTCGTTCACGAGGCCCATCTCCGCGGCTTTCCGGCCGTCGAAGCTCTCGCCGGTCATCGTGTAATACAGCGCGTTGCGGTAGCCCATCGTCTCGATCGCGGCCTTCGTGACGTTGCCCGCCGGCAGGATGCCCCAGTTGATCTCCGAGAGGCCGAACACGGCTTCCTCGGCCGCGATCGCGAGATCGCACGCGACGAGCGGCGTGAACGCGCCTCCGAAGCACCAGCCGTTCACCATCGCGATCGTCGGCTTCGGGTAGTCGCGCAGCCGGCGCCATTGCCACTCCTCGGCCGTCCGGCGGACGGCGAGCAGCACCGTATCCGGCGCGCCGTCGGTCTCTCTGAAGTATTCCTTGAGGTCCATGCCGGCGGCGAACGAATCGCCGGCGCCGGTCAGCACGAGCACGCGGCAGCGATCGTCCGTCGCAAGCGCGATGACGGTGCGGAGCATCTCCTCGTTCAATGCCGGGCTCATCGCATTGCGCTTCTCCGGCCGGTTCATCGTGACCCACGCGATCCCGTCGTCGAACTCGACGAGCACGAGATTGCCCCACGGTTCCTTCGCTTCGGACATGCCGTTTCCTCCTGCTGAAAGCTCAATGGTCGGGCGCCGAGCGAGGCAGCGCGGCGGGGCGATCTCCCGGCGGGCGGTAAAGTCCCGCGGCCGGTCCGCTGTCGTCCGCCTCGGGCTTTTGTTGTAGGCTATACGCTTGCAGCCGCAGGCGCCCAAACCGCATATGGTAAGCGAGAACCGGCAGCCATGCCCGCCGGGGGCCAGCGGCCGCAGCGAACGGGGGGCGCGAATCGCGACACGCACGGCGGGGTATCCGCACGACGTCCGGTCGTGCACCTGGGAGAACGCTCGAAGCGGAGAGCATCCATGACGGACAATCCGAAGGATCGAGACCTTGCTCGGTATCCGGAGCCGAGATACGACGGCTTTGCCTCGCGAAAGGCGACGCGGCGACAGTTCATCAAGGGCGTGATCGCATCGGGCGCGGCCGTGTCCGGCGCGGCGTATCTGTTCGGCTGCTCGAGCGGCGAGCGCGCCGTTTCGGCCGGCGGCGTCGAGCGGATGCTGACGCTGCGCGTCAACGGTCAGATGCGTCC
>CAYMAF010000173.1:0-6417 GCA_964388365.1 uncultured Gammaproteobacteria bacterium
CGAGCTGCTCGAATCGCTGCTCGTCGAGCTCGGGCTCGAGCCGTACAAGCAAAGCCGGGCCGAGCGGCTACAGGCGTGGCGTCAGCTCCTCATCGAGCTCGCCGCGACCGAGACGCGGGTATTCGTCGCGCTCGAGCGCGCGCACGAGGCTCCGGTCCCCGTGCTCCAGGCGCTCGACGCGCTGACGGCGCCCGACCCTCAGGGCTGTGCCGGCGCGAATCTGATTCTGATGGGGCCCGACGCGCTCCGACAGACGCTCGATCACCCGGATCTCGTCGGCTTACGCCAGCGGATCCGGCTCGTCCGGGCCGTCGATCCGCTCGACGCCGCCGGGGTCGCCGCCTACCTGCGCGCCGCCGTCGAGCGGCAGCACGGAACGTTCGAGCAAGTATTCGCGCAGGACGCCGTCGAGGCGCTCGCGCTCGGCTCCGGGGGTATCCCGAGAGTGTTGAACCATCTGACGGACAGCGCGCTCTCGGTCGCCGCGCTCCGCGGCGAGCCGACGCTGACCGGTGCGCGGGTGCTCGAGGTCGCGTCGGACGTATACGGTTTCGAGCCGGTGCGAACGGAGGGCTCGTCGGAAATCGCCGCAAGCGATGCGGCCGACGGCGACGCTGGATGCGGCGAAGGCGGGAATGAACGGGTCACAGGCGCCGACGGCACGCCGCGTGAAGACGCCGTCACCGCGAGCATTGACGCTCCGCAGCCCATCGATCCGGCCGCGCTCGATGCGACGACGCTCGGCCGCACGCTCGACATCGACGATGCACCCGGGCTCGACGATGCGTTCGGGTTCGACGATGCGTTCCGGGTCGACCCCATGCTCGCGGCCGACGATGCGTTCAAGCCCGATCGCGCGCTCGAGCCAGAAGACGCGCTCGCCGAGACCGCGTCCGTCGAGCTCGACGAAGAGCCCGCTTGGGCCGACGCCACGGGCTCGGGCGAGCCCGCGGACGCGGTTTCGTTCGCTCCGGGCAAGGCCGATCCGAGCGCCGACGCAGAGGAGATCCCGGTGCTGACCGATTGGATCGACGACCGCGAGGCGCCGCCCGTCCACGACGACCTCGATATGCTCGACGCGGCCGAGACGCTGACGCTGCTCGGCGAGGACGTCGACGCATTCGCCGCGGCGGTCGCCGAGGATCTGGTCGCCGCCGACGATGATCCGGACCCGAGGGTACCGGCGACGAAGCCGAGCATTGCCGCGCGCTGACGAGGCGTTTCGGAACCGATAACGCGCCGCGGCGCGCGGCGCGAGCGAGCTCGGCGCGTCGGCAACGCCGACGGTTCCGGCGCCGTTGCGCCGCTCGATCTCGCCGCATCGCGGCGCTTCCCAAAACGGGGCTGGCCGCGCGCGCAGCCCTCTCCTACCATGACCGGCTTCGAAGACGCCGCCCCAGCGGCATGACCCACCCCGCTTTCCGAACGTCGCGTTGCAGCATAAATCCAAGGTTTTTCTGGTCTGCGTGACCGGGATCTTCGTGACCGTGTTCGACACGAGCTCGGCCGTCGTCGCGCTGCCGACGATCGCGATGCAGTTCGCGACCGATCTGCCGACGGCGCAATGGGTGATCATCGGCAACGGACTGACGATCGCGGCGCTGCTCGTGCCGCTCGGACGCCTGTCCGATTCGATCGGCCGCAAACGCATCTACGTCACCGGCTGCTGCCTGTTCTCGGCCGGCGCGACGCTCGCCGCCCTCGCCGGCGGCATCCATGCGCTGATCGCCGCACGCGTCCTCGTCGGCATCGGCTCGGCGATGACGCAGAGCACGGCGATGGCGATCCTCATCGGCAGCTTCGGCACGCACGAGCGTGCGCGCGTGCTCGGCCTGCAGATGACCGGCGTCGGGCTCGGCGCGATTGCCGGTCCCGCGACCGGCGGGCTGATCGTCGGCGCGGTCGGCTGGCGAGCGCTGTTCGCGATGACGGCAGCGGCGATGCTCGTCATCGCGCTGTCCGGGCAGCTCACGCTGAAGCGCAGCACATCCCGCGCCGCCGCGAACCGTCCGCCTTTCGACTTCCCGGGCGCGGCGCTGTTCTCGGCCGCGCTCGTCGCGGCGCTGCTCGCGCTGACGCTCGGTCCGCGTGTCGGTTGGACGGCACCGGCGGCGATCGCGGGCTATGTCGTCGCCGCGCTGCTCGTGCTCGCGTTCGTCGCCGTGGAGCGGCGCAGCGACGCGCCGCTCCTCGACGTCGCGCTGTTTCGCGTCGGCGCTTTCGGCCTCGGCGCGCTCGGCGCCGTCGTCGCCTTCATGGGTCTGTCGTCGACGCGGTTCCTCGCGCCGTTCTTCTTGCAAGGCGTGAAAGGCCTCGATCCGTCCCGCGTCGGTCTGCTGATGATGCCGGCCGCGGTGGTGACCGCGGTCGTCGGTCCGTTCGTCGGCCGGCTCGCGGACCGCTTCGGCGTCCGGCTGTTTGCGAATCTCGGCATCGGCATCGTGCTGCTCGGGCTCGGGCAGTTCGCGCTGCTCGATGCCGAATCGTCCGCCTGGACCGTCGTCGTCGCATTGATGACGATGGCGCTCGGGCTATCGACGTTCAGCGCGCCGAACTCGACGTCGATGCTGAATGCCGTGGAGCCGCGCGCGCACGGCTTCGCGTCGGGCTTCGTGAACCTGTGCAGGAATACCGGCAACGTGATCGGCATCGCGTTCGGCACCGCGATCGTCTCGATGACGATGGCGCGCGCCGGTTACGTACCGTCGCTCGACGAGGTCGTACCGGACGCCGACGAGGGTCTGCTCGCCGCGTTCGCCGAAGGACTCAAATCGGCGGCCGGCGGCTTGCTCGTGCTGACGACCGTCGTCCTCGCGGTGCTCCTCGCATGGACCTGGCGCGTGCGCTCCGCGCGCCTCGCGAGCCGCCACTCCTCTGCGAGCAACGACCAACGCTCGTGATCGCGCCAACGTCCGCGAATCTTCAGAAAGCGGCGGACCGTGCCCTCGAGCTGAAAGCCCAGGCTCTCGACGAGCCTGATCGACCGGACATTCGACGGCTGGATGCTCGCCTCGAGGCGGTGCAGCTTTAGGTCGGTGAACGCGACCGCGACGACGCGCCCGAGCGCCTCTCGCATCAGCCCCTTGCCCGCGTGCGGCTCGAATGCGTAATAGCCGAGCGAGGCCGAATCGCGCGAGTCGCGAACGATCTCGTTGAGGTTGACGACGCCGGCAAGCTCGTCGGTCTCGGCGTCGACGACGAGAAACGAGACCTGATTCGGCCGCCGCTGGCGCCGCAGATACCGCGCGTATTCCTCGCTCGTTGACGGCGGCTCGACGAAGGCGCCGTGGAGCCGCCGGCTGCGGAGCACGGCAGCGAGGAATGCAGCCTCGTGCCGCGGCGACGGCCGGACGAGCCGCACGCGCCGCCGCGGCGTCACGGTCAGTTTCGAGCCGTATCCCAGTCCTTCTTGCCCTCGTCGGTGCCGGCGACCGAGTAGAGCACCTGGGCGTTGCGGGTCTTCTGGAACTCTTCGAGCGTCTCGCCGCGCATCGCCGCGTAGATGTGCAGGTTCGTCGTGCCGACGACCGCACCGAGCTTCTCGAGCATGAAGAAGATCACGCCGTAGTGGATCATCGCGCGCCAGTCGCGGCGGCGCACCATGTCCCGCTCCTCCTCGGTGAGGCCCGCCTCCTCGAACGCCCGTTCCTCGTCCTCGAGAAAGAGCTTGCGCTTCTCCGGGATGACGAGGTCGTGCAAGAAGCGGTTCAGCCGATACGCACGAACGCTGGTATCGATCGTGAAAGGATAAGTGCCTTCGAGCTCCTCGATGCCTGCAAGCTCACGATTGACGCGCTCGAGATACGCCGGATCCAGCTTCGCGTCGGGCTCGGGCTCGTTCTCGAAGACGAGCGTCGCGATCGGCGTCATCGACGGCAGGTAATACGACTGATGGATGCGCTTGACCTTCTTCGTCAGCGCACCGCGCATGATGAGCCACATGATGACCTCGGCACCTTCGAGGCCGCCGCGCTTCGCGTACTCGGCGATCGTGATCTCGGTCAGCTTCTCCGGATCTTCCTCGAGCAGGCGCATGAACTCCATGTCCCACTCGGTATTGTTGAAGCCTGCGCGCTCGCCGTGAACCTGGTGAGACAGCCCGCCAGTGCCGACGATGACGACGTTGATGTCCTCGGGGTAACTCTCGATCGCGCGCCGCAGCGCTTGACCGAGCTTGTAGCAGCGCTTCGCAGACGGAATCGGGAACTGCAGCACGCCGACCTGAAGCGGAACGATCCGGCCGGGCCAATCGGGCTCGTGCGGCCACAGCACGGACAGCGGCGACATCGCGCCGTGGTCGAGCCCGCGATTCTGGAAGATCGACAGGTCGAACTCCTCGGCCGTCAGGCACTTCGCGATGTGATGCGCGAGCTTCGGGTCGCCCTTCACCGGCGGCAGCGCACGCGGGCCGCCGCCCTCGTCCGCGACCGGGTACGAATCGCCGACGCCGAGCGCGAAGTGCGAGTAATGATCGAAGAAGAACGACGTGACATGGTCGTTGTAGATGAACAGCAAGACGTCCGGCTTCTTCTCCTTCAGCCACTCCTGAACGGGCCGATAGCCCTCGAAGATCGGCTTCCAAACCGGATCTTCCTGCTTGTTCGTATCGAGCGCGAACCCGATCGTCGGTGTGTGCGAAGTGGCGATGCCGCCGAGAATCTTAGCCATTGAATAGTCTCGATCTGATTGAAAGGATACGGTCCGGCGAGCGTCATGATGCAGGCGCGCGTCGGCGCCTTCAACCGCGGCAACCCGAAATGGACGGCCGGCGCGGCACGGGCTGCGACGAAGCCCGTGCTCGCGCCGAGCGAGACGTCACGCCGCCTCGAAGTTCTCGCTCGCGAACTTCCAGTTCAGGCGCTGCCCGACGACGGCTTTCAAGAAGTCCGGACGCCGGTTCTGGTAGTCGAGGTAATAGGCGTGCTCCCACACGTCGATCGTCAGGAGGCACTTCTTGCCGTGCGCCATCGGCGTATCCGCATTCGCGGTCGTCTCGATCGCGAGCTTACCGCCGTCCGCGACGAGCCACGCCCAGCCGCTGCCGAACTGTCCGGCCGCGGCCTTGATGAACTGCTCCTCGAACTGCTCCATGCCGCCGAAGCTCTCGGCGATCTTGTCCGCCAGTGCCTTGCTCGGCTCCGTCCGCTGCGGTGCGAGGCTGTTCCAGAAGAACGTGTGGTTCCAGACTTGGCCCGCGTTGTTGAAGATGCCCTTCTTGGACGCATCGTCCTTGACGGCGCGAACGATCTCCTCGAGCGACATGTCGGCCATGTCGGTGCCCGAGACGAGACCGTTCAGGTTGTTGACATAGGCCGCATGATGCTTGCCGTAGTGAAACTCGATCGTCTGCTTCGAGATCACGGGCGCCAGCGCGTCTTCGGCCCAGGGCAACGGCGGCAGTGAGAACGGCTGTGACATGGCACGAACCTCCTTATTCTTGGTCCGGGATGGAACGTCGCTGGCGGCCCGGCCGGGACCGTTGCGACGGGCACGGAAATTGGTCGGAGAACCAGAGAAATTAGCCGAGTGCGCGCATACGCGCAACCGCGAGGCCCCGGCCGTGCCTGCCGACCGACGTCCCCCGCGCTCCCTGAAGATAGTCGAGCGCGGCGCCGCGACCTGAGGTAGACTTCCACTTGCCTAACCGTTCAATCCGAGTCTACGGGCATCCTGCCCTGGTCCTCCATTGACGGTTCTTTAGCCTTGATAGGAGGTCACAATGGGCAGAAAACTCTACGTCGGCAATTTGCCGTTCTCCGCCACCGAAGACGATCTCGTCGAGAAGTTCTCGCCTTTCGGCCGCGTCGAATCCGCGAAGCTGATCACCGATCGCGAGACCGGCCGCAGCAAGGGCTTCGGCTTCGTCGAGATGTCGAGCGACTCGGAAGCCCAAGCGGCGATCGACAAGCTGAACGGTGCCGATTACAGCGGCCGTCCGATGACGGTGAACGAGGCTCGTCCTCAGAAGCCGCGCGGCAACGGCGGCGGCGGACGTGGCGGCTACGGCGGCAATCGCTGGTAAGCCGGCCTCGGCCTTTTAGCCGATCTTTCCGCCCGCCCCGGCTGCGAGGCTCGAGCCTCGCCGTCGCGGCGGGCGGTTTTCGTTTCAGACGGCGTGCTGCGGCGCGAGATAGCGTTCGTACTCGAGATCGAAGCCGAGCAGCCGCGAGTCCTTGATCCGATCGATGTAGAGCGTCCCGTCGAGATGATCCAGCTCGTGCTGGAAGACGGTCGCGAGGAATCCGGCGACCTCGAGCGCGCGCGGCGCGCCGTCGAGATCGACGTAATCGACCCGGATATGCTGCGGGCGCTCGACATAGCCGCGCAGCCCCGGAATCGACAAGCACCCTTCCCAGTAGCCGGCCGTCGCGGGATCGAGCACCTCGATCGTCGGATTCGCGAGCACGGTCAGCGGCA
>CAYMAF010000174.1:0-6412 GCA_964388365.1 uncultured Gammaproteobacteria bacterium
GACACCGCCCTTTCACGGCGGCAACCGGGGTTCGAATCCCCGTGGGGACGCCATCCCTTCTTCGTGCCCGAGCGGCGCCAGTTGCCGGTCGGCATTGGCGAGATCGAGCATGACCGCGCCCCCGATCCTCGGCCTCGTCCTTGCGGGCGGCCAGAGCCGCCGAATGGGGCGGGACAAGGGTACGCTCGTCTATCGCGGCGAGACGCTCGTCACCCGCGCGTGGCGGCTTCTGACGACCGTCTGCGGCCGCGCGTACGTCTCCGTGAATACGGCTCAAGCCGGCGCGCGACCGTATTCGGAGCTTCCGCTGATCGTCGACGACGACGAAGGCCGCGGCCCCGCGGCGGGTCTCGTGGCCGCGTGGCGACGCTACCCCGACGCGGCGTGGCTCGTTCTCGCCGCGGACATGCCGCTCGTCGATCCGGCGGTGCTCGAGCCGCTACGGGCCGAGCGCGATCCGGGCCGGTTCGCGACCGTCTATCGGCACTCCGACGGCCTCTACGAGCCGCTCTGCTCGATTTGGGAGCCGATAGCGCGCAAGGCCTTCGGCGAGTGGGTCGCGGCCGGCCACGGCTCTTTGCGGCGTTTCCTCGAGCGTCACGACGTCGCCGCGGTCGCGCCGGCGGAACCCGAGAAACTGCGCAGCTTCAACGATCGCGAGAGCTTCGAAGCGATCATCCGAGTGACGGCCGGGCCCGGCGGCCCGTAACGGGCGAAGGGCGTCGCGCCGCTCGGCGGCTCGGGCATGAAGGAGAGGCGGCGAGGCCCTCGCTCGATACCGAGCCCCCGTTCGAAGCCCTCGGCGAGCACATGCGGAGCCCGAAAACCCGCGGGGTTGCAAAAGAGCAACAGAAAAAGCCTTGCAAACAACGTTGTTACGGAATCTGTTGCGCAAAAGTGGCATTCTGCGCCTAGCCGCCCAACCGACGCGCGCCCCTCCGCGCGGAACGTTAAAACATTGTTAATCCAAACAATTTTCTAGCGCCCTTGGCGGACAGGCCGGCTCCGGGTATCCTCCTGCCACGACTATTCGGCGCCCTGCCAGTTCCGCTTTCGGGGGCGCACTGCCGGGCTGGAGCCTGTCGGAAGCCATGGGTAGTCCCGCGTGTCGGCGGCGGTTTCCTGGCTCGAGTTTCGGTAGTGCGCCCCGTTTTCCGCGTCCCACCGCGCAAATCGCGATGAGCGACACGGCCGGCAAGCCAACGTTCTGATCCAATGACCGTGCCGTAGCGGTGCCACCTTCGAGTTGAAAGGATGACGAACGTGCCGGGGAATGCTTCGATCGAAGTCCCGCTGCTCGATTTGCGCGCGCAGTATGCGACGCTGCGCGACGATATCGAGCGAGCGATTCGCGAGGTCTGTGAGAGTCAGCGCTTCATTCTGGGCCCGAACGTCGCCGAGCTCGAGCGGCGCGTTGCGGAATACTCGAACGCTCGCCACGCGATCGGCGTGTCGTCCGGAACGGACGCGCTGCTCGTCGCGCTGATGGCGCTCGGGATCGAGCCGGGCGACGAGGTCATCACGAGCACTTTCACGTTCTTCGCGACCGGAGGCGTGATCGCGCGCTTGAACGCGCGCCCGGTCTTCTGCGATATCGACGAAGCGACGTTCAATCTCTCGCCGGATGCGGTCGCGGATTTCCTGAGCCAGGACTGCGAGCGCCGAGATGGCAGACTCGTCAACAAGCGCACCGGCGGCACCGTGAAGGCGATCATGCCGGTCCATCTTTACGGCCAGATGGCCGATATGGACGCGCTGATGGAGCTCGCGCGCACGTACGGCCTCGCGGTCGTCGAGGATGCGGCGCAGGCGATCGGGTCGGCGCTGCCGGACGGACGTCGCGCGGGCAGCATCGGCGATATCGGCTGCTTCTCGTTCTTCCCGACGAAGAATCTCGGCGCGTTCGGCGACGGCGGGATGTGCGTGACGAACGACGACGAGCTCGCGCACAAGCTCAGGATCCTGCGGGTGCACGGCGGCGAGCCGAAGTATTTCCACGCGGTCGTCGGCGGCAATTTCCGGCTCGACGAGCTCCAGGCGGCCGTGCTGCTCGTGAAATTGGCGCACCTCGACGAATGGACGGAGGCGAGACAGGCCAATGCCGCGCGGTACACGCAGCTTTTCGCCGGGTCGGCTGGAGGCGCGGTCCGCACGCCGTCGATCGTCGACGGCTATCGACACATATTTAATCAGTACGTGATTCGCGTCGATCGCCGCGACGAGCTGCGGGCCTATCTCGCGAAGGAGCGGATCGGCACGGAGATCTACTATCCGCTGCCGCTGCACCGGCAAGAGTGCTTCCGCTATCTCGAGTACGCCGAAGGAGCCTGCCCGGTCGCGGAGCGTGCGGCCGGCGAGACGCTCGCGTTGCCGATCTACCCGGAGCTCTCGCCCGAGCAGATCGATTACGTCGCCGAGCGCATCGCCCGCTTCTACGAGGCGGCAGCGTAGCGGCGCTCGCTGGCTGAGGCCGACGCGGCCGCGGCGATCGCGTCGGTTACCAAGCGCGGGCGGGGCGCGGCGCGCTCGCGGTCCGCGAAGCTTCCGGTGAGCGTTTTGTGACTGCTGCTATATCTCTTCCCGCCGTTTAATGGCAGCATCCGCGCCATGGCCAACGGAACGACGCGAAAGCTGCTGATCGTCGAGGACGATCCGGGCATTCAAAGCCAGCTCCGCTGGTGCTTCGAGGACTACGACGTCATCGCGGCGACCGATCGCGCGACGGCGATTGCCGAGCTGCGCCGCCACGAGCCGCCGGTCGTGCTGCAGGATCTCGGGCTGCCTCCGGACGCGGAAGGCGTCGAGGAAGGCTTTGCGACCGTCAAAGAGATCCTGACGCTCGCGCCGTTCACGAAAGTCGTCGTAATTACCGGCCACGGCGATCAGCAGAATGCGGTGAAGGCGGTCGGCCTCGGCGCGTACGACTTCTACCAGAAGCCGGTCGACGTCGATACGCTTCAGCTGATCGTCAAGCGCGCGTACCACATCTACGACCTCGAGGCCGAGAACCGGCGGCTCGCCGAGGAATCCGGCGTTTCCGCTCTGAACGGGATCATCGCCGTCAGCGACGCGATGCTGAAAGTCCGCCGGATCATCGAGAAGGTCGCGCCGACCAGCGCGACGACGCTGCTGCTCGGCGAGAGCGGCACGGGCAAGGAGGTGCTTGCGCGGGCGATCCACTCCCTCAGCACGCGGGCGAAAAAGCCGTTCGTCGCGATCAACTGTGCCGCGATCCCCGATACGCTGCTCGAGTCCGAGCTCTTCGGCTTCGAGAAGGGCGCGTTCACCGGCGCAGTGCGGCAGACGCCCGGTAAGATCGAGGTCGCTGACGGCGGCACGCTGTTTCTCGACGAGATCGGCGACATGCCGATGGCGCTGCAGGCGAAGCTGTTGCGTTTCCTTCAGGAACGCACCGTCGAGCGGATCGGCGGGCGCACCGAGATTCCGGTCGACGTCCGCGTCGTGTGCGCGACGAACAAGAACCTCACCGAGGAAATGGCCGAGGGCCGCTTCCGCGAGGACCTCTATTACCGAATCAGCGAGATCACGATCAACATCCCGCCGCTGCGCGAGCGCGAAGGGGGGCGGATCGTGCTCGCGCGGCATCTGCTCGCGAAATTCGCGAAGGAGCAGGGCAAGAGCATCAAGGGTTTCTCGGACGATGCGCAGAATGCGATCGACGTCTACGCGTGGCCGGGAAACGTCCGCGAGATGGAGAATCGCATCAAGGCGGCGGTGATTATGGCGGACGGCAAGTACGTCACCGCGGAGGATCTCGGCCTTTCGTCCGACGACGCGCCGCTCAGCCTGAATTTGCGCGAGGTGCGCCAGCGTGCCGAGACGGCGGCGATTCGCCAGGCGCTGATCCGCACGAACGGCAATATCTCGCGTGCCGCGGATCTCCTCGGGATCACGCGCCCGACGCTGTACGACTTGATGCAGAAGTACGAGATCAAGCCGCTCGAGACGGCCTGAGCCCACGCGCCGGCACGCGGGAGCCTCGCGTAATCTTCCCCGAGGCTTTCATGCCCGCTGCGCGCGGATGCCGCGCTCGGCCGAGCGCGGCCCGAGCGCGCCCAACGTCTCGTCGAGCACCCGTGCGAGCCGCTCGGTGCGCTCGCAGCGCGACAGCGGGTACAAATCCTGCGCAGCCGGCTGGGTATCGCCGGATCGGAGCCTAGCGACGAATCCCCGCAGCGCGTCGACGATCGCCGCGCGATCTTCGAGCGGGCAAAGGGCATCGACGCCGAACGCACGCAGCATGCGGCCGGTCTCGCCGTTCGTCCCGGTGAGCGCGAGGATCGGCCGGCCGCTCGCCAGATACTCGTAGACCTTCGCGGGAATCTGGCTGTCGAACGCTTTGCCTTGCAGGACCAGTAGGCCGCTAGCCGAGCACATCTCGAGCAGCGCGTCGCGATAGGCGACCGGAGGCAGAACATCGATCAGGTCGTCGACGCCGTGGCGCCGTGCCTGCGCGAGGACGAAGTCGTCGCAGCCCGTCGCTCGGAACGCGATGCGCAGGGTCGACGGCGCGCAGATCCCTTCGTCTTTCAAGATGCTAAGCGCGGCGAAAAGCGGGCCGGGATCGCGCCCGTTCGCGTAAACGTGTCCCGAATGCAGGATCCTGATCTCGTCGCCCGGCCGCGGCGGCTCTGTTTCGCGTCGCACTTCGGCGAAGAGCTCGTGATCCACGCCGTTCTCGATCACGTGAAGCGGCGGCGCCTCCGGATAGCGCTTGCGGTATAGGCGTTTCGCGCCCTCGGTCGCAACGATGACGGCCGCGGCTTCGTCGAAGACGGACCGCTCGAGGCTCTCGTAGATTCGCCGCCGCCGGCCGGCCGGCGCCGGATAGTCGCCGAACACGATCGGATCGCGAAGGTCGACGATCCACGGAACGCCCGTCCGCCTGTGCACGGCGCGCGCGATCACGAGCGCCGAGGCGACCGGATACGTCGAAAAAATCGCGGTCGGCCGCCGGCGCCGCACGGCACGGAGCCCCGTCGCGATGCCGCTCGGGATCCAGCTCTGCCACCGATCGGGTATCGACAAGAACCCCGGGTGCTTGCCGCCGATCGAAAGATGACGCTGCGCATCGAGCGCGAAGGATCGGATGACCTCGAGCCCCGGCGGCAGCAATTCGAGGTTCGCATCGTCGACGTGCGGATAGGCTTCGGGGCGCACCGTGAGCACACGGCTCGCCCAGCCGAAGCGCGGAAGAAACTTCGCGAAGGACAAAGTCCGATGAACGCCGCTGCTGAATTGTATCGGCGGGAAATGAAATGCGACCAGCAGCAGCTCTTTCCGCCGCCCCCCACTGCTTGCCATCAAAATGATGACAACGGCCGCGGCCGATGGTTCCCCGGCGCGGAGGGCGGGTCTGACCCCGACGGGTCAGACCTTGCGCGTCGGCTCCAGCGGGTGCGCGCTCGCGTCGATCCGCTGGGACGTCGTCTCGCTCTACCGCCCCTTGAACTGATCCGGATTCAGCTGATGCCGTGCGAGCAGCTTGTAGAAATCCGTGCGGTTGCGCTTCGCGAGCCGCGCCGCCTGGCTGACGTTGCCGCCGGTGATCTGCAAAAGCTGCGAAAGATAATTTCGCGTGAACTCGTCGCGCGCCTCCGAGAACGACGGCAGCGAGTTCGCCTGCTCACCGAGCGAGCTCCTGACGTGATCCGCCGAGATGACCCGTCCGGGGCTGAGCGCGACGTTCTGCCGCACGACGTTATAGAGCTGACGCACGTTGCCGGGCCACTGGTTCGCGACCAACAGCTCGACCGCCTCCGGCGCGTAGACCTTGCGCTCCTTGCCCGACTCCGCGGCGATCTGCTCGAGGAAGTAGTCGACGAGCAGCGGCACGTCCTCGCGGCGCTGCCTGAGCGGCGGAAGCTGGATATTGACGACGTTCAGACGGTAGTAGAGATCCTCGCGGAACGCGCCCTTGATCATCAGATCGTTCAGATCCTGGTGCGTCGCGGAGATCACGCGCGTGTCGATCTTCACGGCCTCGGTGCTGCCGACCGGTCGCACCTGCTGCTCCTGAAGCACGCGCAGCAGCTTCACCTGCAGGCGCATCGGCATGTCGCCGATCTCGTCGAGCAGCAGCGTGCCGCCGTGCGCGGCCTGGAACAGACCTTTGTGGCTGCGCGTCGCCCCGGTGAACGCGCCCTTCTCGTGGCCGAAGAGCTCCGACTCGAGCAGATTCTCGGCCATCGCGCTGCAGTTGATCGCGACGAACGGCTTGTCCTTGCGGTCGCTCGCGCGATGGATCGCGCGTGCCATCAGCTCCTTGCCGGTGCCGGATTCGCCGGTGATCAGCACTCGCGCGTCGCTGTTCGCGACCATTCGCGCCTGCTGCAAGCACTCCTGCATCATCGGGCTGCGCGTGATGATCTCGACGTTCCAGTCCTCCTCG
>CAYMAF010000175.1:0-6402 GCA_964388365.1 uncultured Gammaproteobacteria bacterium
TACGGCAGCAACATGAGCAACAGCAACAGCCACAATCATTTCCCGCTGCCGACGCTCGTCGTCGGCAAGGGCGGCGGCGTCAAGGGGCACCAGCACTTGCGCTATCCCGATCACACGCCGCTCGCGAATCTGCTCGTGACGCTGCTGCAGCGTGCGAACGTGCCGATCGAGAAGGTCGGAGACAGCACCGGCGAGCTGACCGAGGTCTGATCCTCGGAACGAAGCCGGGAACGGGCACGAACGGGCCGGATCCCTCGCCGCGAGAGGGATCCGGCCCTTTTTTCGGAAGCGCTCGGGCACGCCGGCCGAGCTCGTGGACGGTTGCGCCGGGCCGTTCGTGCCGCAGCCGCCCTATACTCGACCCATCGCTCGTGGTCGACTTTCGATGATGGACACGTGGCCGCTGGCATTGAGGATTCTCGCATACGTCGGCATCGTCGCCGCGACGCATCTGCTCGTGATGCTGCTTCGGCGGGCGGCGGCGAATATCGCGCGAAACAGCAGTAGCCGCCGCTACCGGAAGCTGCGCTCGCTCGCGACGGTCGTGACGAGCGCGGTGGTCTTCTCGCTGTATTTCGCCGCGTTCTACCTCGTGCTGAGGGAGTTCACCGACGTCTCCTTGACCGCTTACTTTGCGAGCGCTTCGATCATCGGGCTCGCGGTTGCGTTCGGCTCGCAAGGCATCGTCCAGGACGTCGTGACCGGCCTGACTCTGATCTTCTCGGACCTCATCGACGTCGGTGATCTCGTCGAGATCTCGGGGCAGACCGGCTTCGTGCGAAGCATCTCGATGAGGTTCGTCGAGATCGAGAACGCGCTCGGCGCCGCCGTGTTTATTCCGAACCGAACGATCGGTAACGTCGTGAACTATCCGCGAGGTTACGTGCGCTGCCTCGTCGACGTCTCGTTGCACGGCGATGCCGAAAGGCGTGACGAGATGCAGGACGAAGCGGCCGGGCTGATGGCCGGGTTTGCCGAGCAGTTCCCTGGAATCTGTGTCGCGCCGCCGTCGGTCGAAGGGCGTTACCGGCTCGAGTCCGGGAAGGAGTTCTGCCGGCTGAAGTTTCGCATCTGGCCCGGCCGCGGCGGCCCGATCGAGACGGCATTCGTCCAGGAACTCGTCGCCGCGATGAGGAGGATCGACGACGAGTATCAGCCGTGGATGGTCGCCGTAACCTATGAGGCGGAGGCCAAGCGATCGCGTCCCGCGACGTTTGCGTGGCCGCTTCTTCCGCGAAGGAGCACAGGGGCGGCAGAGCCCGATCGGCCGTCGTCGAGCCGCGCCGCGTCGCAGTGATCCAGGCCGCGGGCGGCAGTCGGACGCAGGCTACCCGCGGCGGAACCAGCCGGGCTTATGGAGCGCGGATTCGACGACGCGCTCGTTGGCTTCGTCGACGCGGCGCTCGGCGGCCGGCTCCGGGTCGGTGTGCTTCTCGAGATAGCTTTGCGCAAGCTGCATGGCGAAGTTCTCGACGGGGTCTTCGCCGCGGCGCGTATGTTGCCCCCGTCGACGCTCGTAGCGCCTCGTCGTGCTCTTTTCGCCTCCGAGTGCCTCGGCGGCCGGCGCGATCGTTCTTTCGTCCCTCTTCATCAGCTCGTCCCTGCGAGGCGGTCGAGCGCGGCCCCCTGATGCTTTCCGCAGTACGCTGGTGAGATTCCAGCGGCGCTCAACCAGCCGCAAACATAGTTCGCACAGCTAAGAGTCTACTGTGAAACGCGTCACAGGGGCGTCCGGTTGAGGTTTTCCCCGACAACGCGGCGCATCGGGTCGATCAAGGATTGCCCGCCGCGTCCTTCCGTCCTTGCTCGACGGCATTCTCGAGCGCCTCCTCGGCATAGCGCGGAAGGTAGAACGCGGCGCGGTGGTGGCGCGGGCTGTAATAGTGCGTCTCGAGTCCCGCGGCAGCGAAACGTTCCTCGAGCGTTTCGGCCGAGACGGAGAGCGGAGCGACGTCGTCCGACGACCAGCCGAGCGCGAGATGCCCGCCGAAATACGTCGGGACGCAGATCAGATAGCACGCGACGTGGCGGAACGTCGCGGCCAGATTGCGGAACGCATCGGCGAACTCCCGCGCCTGAAGGAAGGGGACGCCGTTCTGCGTGACGAGGATGCCGCCCGGATTCAGCCGAGCCCGCAGGCCGGCGTAGAACTCGCGCGTGAACAGCACGATGCCTGGCCCGACCGGATCGGTCGAATCGACGAGCACGACATCGAAGCGCTCGCCGCGCTCGCGCGCGAACGCGGCTCCGTCTCCGATGCGCAGCTCGAAGCGCGGATCGGAGAACGCCGCGGCGTTCATCTCGGCGAAATGCGTCCTCGCGAGCTCGACGACCGAAGGGTCGATCTCGACCTGCACGAGACGCTCGACCGAGGAGTGCTTCAGCACCTCCTCGGCGAGACCGCAATCCCCGCCGCCGATGATCAGCACGTTCCGCGCCGCGCCGTGGGCGAGCAGCGGGACGTGTGCCATCATCTCGTGATAGATGAACTCGTCCGCGCTCGTGACTTGCACGATGCCGTCGAGCAGCAGCACTCGGCCGAAGATGTCGTTATCGAAAAGCGCGAGCTCCTGATTACCGGTGCGCTCGTGACGCAGCACGCGGCGCGCCTCGAGCGAGAAGCGGACGCTCGGTATCAGGGTCTCGGAGAACCAGCGCTCATCAGCCATCGTCGTGCCCCCTGCCGGCGCGCGGGCACGCCGGGCTCAGCAAATTTCCTTGCCTCTCAGCAGCTCGCGAACGGTCATGCGCTCGGCGGAGAACGCCTTCTTCAGCACGTCGAGACAGCGCTCCGGCCGCGCGCGGCCGCACATGAAGATATCGAGCGCGGCATATTCCCGCTCGGGCCACGAATGAATCGAGATGTGGCTTTCGGCGAGCACGGCGACTCCGCTGATGCCGCCGTTCGGTTCGAACGGGTGCAGATGGACGTGCAGCAGCGTCGCTCCGGCCGCGTTCACGCAATCGATCAGCGTGCGCTCGACGTGCTCGAGATCGTCGAGACGTTTGCCGCCGTAGATGTCGATGATGAAATGAGACCCGGCGCAGCGTATGCCGTCCTTCTCTATGAAGAAATCGGGCGCGGGCTCCGTCGGATTCTGCGCAGCGTTCTTTATCGGACCCGGCCGCGTGACCTTGCGGGCGGCTTTCGTTTCCAGGTCTTCCTTTTGGGCGGTCTTTGGAGCGTCCAAACCCATCCCCAATTGGAAGAGGGCGGCTCGAGACATAGCGTCCTCCCCAACCAGCAGATGAAAGGTGGCGGTAAGAAAGGGGCGTTACTATAAAGGCATACTTCCGCGTGTCAACATTGCGGCCGGATCCGTCCCTATCGCTCCGCTGCGGCTCGCGACCCAGAATGCAAGAGCAGTGCAAGAGGAGCGAGCGATGGAAAATGCGAAACCGGCGAGCGATCTCGGTCGCGCCGATCTCGGCCGCGGCGCCGATCGCGATGCGGACTGCCTGATCGTCGGAGGCGGGCCGGCCGGCCTCACGGCGGCCGTCTATCTCGCCCGTTTCCGCCGCGACGCGCTCTTGATCGATGCCGGCGAGCCGCGTGCGGCGTTGATTCCGACGAGCCGCAATTGTCCCGGATTCCCCGACGGGATCCGCGGTCCCGACCTGCTGCGCGCGATGAGGATGCACGCCGAGCGCTTCGGCGTCCCGATCGCCGCCGGCACGGTCACGCGCCTTTCGGTCGACGAGTCGAACGAGACCGTGCGGTTCATCGCCGCGTGGCAGCCGGCGGACGGAGGCGCCGAGCGGCGCGCTGCCGCGCGCACGGTGCTGCTTGCGACCGGCGTCGTCGACATCGAGCCGCGGCTCGTGCGGCTCGAGCGAGCGATCCGCGACGGCTACGTCCGCCATTGTCCGATCTGCGACGGCTACGAGGTCATCGGCGAGCGCATCGCCGTGATCGGCTTCCGCGCGGGCGGCGTCGAGGAAGCGCTGTTCGTTCGGACGTATTCGGCCGACGTGACTTTGCTGACGCTCGGCGAGCCGATGGGGCTCGACGACGAGAGCCGCCGCCGGCTCGAAGAGGCGGGCGTCGCCGTCGTCGAGGAGCCGATCGTCGAGCTCGAGATCGGCGACGGCAAGATCCGCTGCCTGCAAACGGCGAGCGGCGAGCACCGCTTCGACACGTTGTACTCGTCGCTCGGCGCGAACGTGCGCTCCGAGCTCGCGCTCGCGCTCGGCGCGGCGCACGACGAGACCGGTGCGCTCGTCGTCGACGATCACCAGCGCACGTCCGTCGCGGGGCTCTGGGCTGCGGGCGACGTCTCGAGCAGCCTCAATCAGATCTCGGTCGCGGTCGGTCAGGCTGCGATCGCCGCGACTGCGATCCACCGTTCGCTGCCGCGGAACCCCTCATGACGGCGCCGCGGGAGCCGCACCGCGGCTCACGCTCGACGCGACGGCTTGCGCGGGGTTCTCGGGCGGATTCGCGGCGACGACGGGAACGGAATCGAATCTGGCGGAGGGAGTGGGATTCGAACCCACGGTACGGTTAGACCGTACACTTGATTTCGAGTCAAGCCCGTTCGACCACTCCGGCATCCCTCCGCGCGCAATTCTAGCAGAGTTGGCCGAAAAGGCGGGCGGTCATCGTATTCGATTCGTCGACGCTCGTCCCGACAGGGCCGCGGGGCCGGAATAGGCGCGCAGCGGGCGGACCGCCCAGCCGGGCTTCGCGCGGAATTCGCTTTAGAATGACCGCACGTCGGCCCGGGCAGCACGTATGAGCAACGACATCGTAGAGACCGCGGTGGTCGCGTTCACGGCCTTCTTCGCGACGATCGGCCCGATCGACGTCGCCGCGATCTTCGCCGCGCTGACGTCGACGGCGACCCGGGCGGCCCGGCGGCGGATGGCCTTGCGCGGCACGTTCGTCGCGACCGTGATCCTTCTGACCGCCGCGCTCGTCGGTGAGCCGCTGCTCGACATGCTCGGCGTCTCGCTCGCCGCGCTGCGCACGGCGGGCGGCGTGCTGCTGCTCCTGATCGGCATCGAGATGGTTTTCGCACGCTCGTCCGGCGGGCATACGCCGACCGCGGAGGAAGCGCGCGAGGCGGCCGCGAAGCAGGACATCTCGGTCTTTCCGCTCGCGACGCCGCTGATCGCGGGTCCCGGCGCGATGGGCGCGGCGATCCTGCTGATGAGCAACGCGGCCGGAAGCGTCGCGCTACAGACCGTCGTCATCGCCGCGCTGCTCGCGAGTCTCGTCGTGACGCTCGTGTCGCTGCTGCTCGCCGCGGAGATCGTGCGCTTTCTCGGCGTCACCGGCGCGCACGTGATCGGGCGCGTCTTCGGCATCCTGCTCGCGGCGATGGCCGTGCAGTTCATTTTCGACGGCATCGCGCAGAGCGGCTTGATCAGCCCCGGCGGCTGACGCCTGCCTGGCTCGCGGGCCGCGCGGCGCTCAGCCGCGCGCCGGCAGCTTCCGCAAGCGCAGCAGGACGAGCATCGATAGCGTTGCCGCGGCGGCGATCGCCGCGCCCGCGTAGAAGGTCGCGGCCGGTCCGAACGCGTCCCACAGCATCCCGGCCGCGAGGCTCGCCGCGAGCAGCACGAGCCCGGTGACGAAGTTGAAGATGCCGAACGCGGTGCCGCGCAGCGACGCGTCGGAGGCGTCCGCGACGAGCGCGGCGAAAAGCCCCTGGCTGAAGCCCATGTGGAGGCCCCAAAGCATGACGCCGGCGAGCGCGCCGGCGACCGATCCGCCGAGCGCGAGCACGACGTCGCCTTCGACGAGCAGCGCGCCGCCGACGCCGAGCACGGCGTAGCGATCGAATCGGTCGGAGACGATCCCGGCCGGATATGCCGATGCCGCGTACGCGACGTTCATGACGACGAGCACGAGGGGAACGAATGCGGTGCCGAGCCCTGCATCCGCAGCTTTCAGCACGAGGAAGGCCTCGCTGAAGCGCGCGAGCGTGAACAGCGATGCGACGAGGATCAGCCACCAGTACGTCCGGCCGAGCGATGCGAGCGCGGTCCGAAACGAGTAGCGGGCGCGGCTGCGCTTCGGCTGCGGCGGCTCGCGGACGAGCAGCACGAGCACGGCGACCGACAGCGCCGCGGGAATCAATGCGATCCAGAACACGGTGCGAAACGCGTCGCCGGTTGCGAGCATCAGCGCGATCGCGACGAGCGGTCCCGCGAAGGCGCCGACCGTGTCGAGCGCCTGACGCAGTCCGTAGGCCGCGCCGCGCGCGCCGGCCGGAGCGATCTCGGCGACGAGCGCGTCACGCGGCGCGCCGCGAATGCCCTTGCCGACGCGGTCCGTGAAGCGCGCGGCGAGCACCCAGCCGGCGGATGGTGCGAGCGCGAAGAACGGTTTCGTCGCGGCCGCGAGCGCGTAGCCGAGGACCGCGAGCGGCTTGCGCCGGCCGAGCCGGTCGCTGA
>CAYMAF010000176.1:0-2502 GCA_964388365.1 uncultured Gammaproteobacteria bacterium
TCGTGCCGCTCGCGCATGCCGCCCGGCTCGAAAGCGCGCTCGCCGAGCTCGACGAGCGCGAGCGCGTCCAATGGACACGGCACCGTATCCAGTCGGGCGAGACATTGAGCCATATCGCGGAGCGATACGGCACGACCGCCGCCGTGCTGCGCGAGATCAACGGCATCCGCGGCCACCTCATCCGCGCCGGCGATCATCTGATGATCCCGCAGTCGCGCGGCGCCTACGAGCGCTACGCCGCGCTGCGCTCCGGCAGCGGCGGCGCGGAGCATGCCGGCGAGCAAACCGTGCACGTCGTCCAGCGCGGCGAGACGCTGTGGTCGATCGCGCGCCATTACGGCGTCGATATCGCGTCGCTCGCGGCCTGGAACGGGATGTCGGCGAGCGACACGCTGTCGGTCGGCCGCCGGCTCGTCGTGCGCCTGGGCGCCGGGGCCGTGCCCGTGCAGGCGAGCGCATCCGCCGCCGCGGTCGGCTCGCTCGGCGTCGGCACGATGCGGCAGGTGAACTACGTCGTCCGGCGCGGCGACTCGCTGTCGTCGATCGCGAGGCGCTTCCGCGTCACGGTGCCGCAGCTGCTCGAGTGGAACAAGGGCGTCTCGACGTCGCGCTACCTTCAGCCGGGCGAGCGCCTCGTGATGTTCGTCGACGTCGCGGAGCAGAGCACGTAACGGCGGCTCGGGTCGGCCCGGCGTCGTCGCGAGCGTGCCGACCCGATCACGGTCGCGCCGATCACGCGGCCGGGCGATTTCTGCGTATACTCGATCCCTCTTGATCATCAGCCACGAGGAGCGGGCGAGCATGGGTTTTCTGGCCGGCAAGCGGGCCGTCATCGTCGGGGTCGCAAGCAATCGATCGATCGCGTGGGGTATCGCGCAGGCGATGCGGCGCGAAGGCGCGGAGCTTGCGTTCAGCTATCAGACCGAGAAGCTCGCCGACCGCGTGCGCGGGTTCGCCGCGGAGCTCGAAAGCGACGTCGTCCTGCCGCTCGATGTCGCCGACGACGGCCAGATCGATGCGTTCTTCGACGGGCTCGCGGCGCGTTGGGACGGCTTCGACATTCTCGTGCACTCCGTCGCGTTCGCGCCCGCCGATCAGCTCGAAGGACGCTATGTCGACGCGGTGAGCCGCGAAGGCTTCCGCATCGCGCACGACATCTCGAGCTACAGCTTCGCGGCGCTCGCGAAGCGGGCCGAGCCCGCGATGCAGGGACGCGCCGGAGCGCTGTTGACGCTGTCGTATCTCGGCGCCGTTCGCGCGCTGCCGAGCTATAACGTGATGGGGGTTGCGAAGGCGAGCCTCGAGGCCAATGTCCGCTTCCTCGCGCTCGACCTCGGCCCGGAGAACATTCGCGTGAACGCGATCTCGGCCGGTCCGATTCGCACGCTCGCCGCGTCGGGCATCAAAGGCTTCAGGCAGATGCTCGCGAAGAACGCGGCGGCGTCGCCGCTCAAGCGTAACGTCACAATCGAGGACGTCGGCAATACGGCGGCGTTCCTGTGCTCGGATCTCGCTGCCGGAATCACCGGACAGGTCGTCTACGTCGACGCCGGCTACAACATCGTCGGCCTTCAGCTCGACGACGCCGGCTGAGGAGCCCCGCGGAGACGAACAAGGGGTCAGCCCCCGCTGGGGCCTGACCCCCTCTGTTTTGCCGCGGCATCGTCCGCCGGTCAGAACCGCGTGTCGAGCACCTCCGGCGGCACGGTCACCTTCGCCTGCTGGCGCACCGCGGTGACATAGCCGCCGAGCTCGGCATTCATCCTCGCATTCAGCAGTTGCTGCTGCAGCGCCGAGCGGCGATCGAGCGTGACCTCGTCCGGATTGCCGGGCTCGACGCGAGCGAGCACGACCAGCGCTCGGTCGCCCGCGGCCGTTTGCACGTCCTGCCGCGCGAGCTCGCCTTCGGCCGGCTCCGCGAGCCCGAATGCCGCCGCGACGACCTCGGTCGGCACGCTCGCATCCGTGCGCATGATGGCGAGCGGGCCGTGCCACGTGCCGCCGTGCTCGGCCGCGAGCCGCGCCGCGGGCGAATCGGCGGCCGGGCCGTCCGCGGCGCCGTCGGCCGAGTCGCCCGCGCCGGCGTCGGCCGCGCCGGCGTCGGCCGCGGCGCCGAGGAACTCCGCGGTCAACGTCTCGGGCAATGCGGCCGCGAACGCGTCGGCCGCCTCGGCGGCGAGCTGCTCGGCGCGCTCGCGCTCGAGCGCCGCGCGGATACCGTCCGCGACCTCCTCGAGCGGCCGCTGCTCGGGCGGGAACCGATCGACGACGCGCACGACGGCAACGTGCTCCTCGGTGAGCTCGATCAGATCGCTGTTGATGCCGGTGTCGATCGGATCGAGGCCGAACACGACATCGACAACCGGTGCGCTGTTCGGGAACGCGCTCCGATCGCCGCTGCGCGGAAACCGATCGATCCGCTTCAGCGGCAAGTCGAGCTGCTCGGCAACGCGCTCGAGATTGTCGAACTCGTCGAACGCGAGGTCGCCGAGCCGGTTCGCG
>CAYMAF010000176.1:2512-6380 GCA_964388365.1 uncultured Gammaproteobacteria bacterium
CGAAGTAGATGTCGTCGGCCCGCTCGTTGCGCAGCTCCGCGAGCAGCTCGTCGCGCACGTCCTCGAACGCTCGCTCCTCGCCCTCGCGCACGTCGTCGAGGCGGATGATGTGCCAGCCGAAGTCGGTGCGCACCGGCCCTTCGACGGCGCCGAGCTCCATTGAATAGAGCGCTTCCTCGAACGCACCGTCGAGCGAGCCGCGGCTGATCCAGCCGAGATCGCCGCCGGAAGCCGCGGAGCCCGGATCGTCGGAATGCTCGGCCGCGAGCGCATTGAAATCCTCGCCTTCGCCGATTCGCCGCATCAGCTCCTCGGCGCGGGCGCGCGCGTCGTCGTCGCTCTCGCCGCTGCCGGGCGTGATCAGGATATGGCTCGCTCGCCGCTCCTCGTCGAGGCGGTAGCGCTCGCTCTGCCGGTCGAAGAACGCGCGGAGCTCGTCGTCCGAAACCTCGATCTGCTCGGCGATATCGCTGCGGCGAAGCTCGACGTACTCGAGCTCGACGGCCTCCTCGGTCATGTAGCGGTCGGCATTTTCCTCGTAATGCGCGGCCACCTCGTCGTCCCCGACCTCGACGCGCTCGAGAAACGCTTCGACCGGGAAGAGCGCGTAGGCGATCTCGCGGCGCTGGTTCGCGAGCTCGACATAACGACGATACTCGGCGGGCGTGACGAACGACGACCGGAAAACGCCGTTCTCGAGATCGCGAAGCTCGAGCGAGCGCCGCTGCAGCTCCTCGAAAGCCGCGGGCGCCATGCCCTGCAACGCCAGCTGGCCCCTGTAGGCGTCCATCGAGAACTGGCCGCCGACCTGAAACAGCGCGATCGACTGGATCTGCTGGGTGACCCGGGAGTCCGACGCGCGGTACCCGCGCTCCCTGACCCGCTGCGCGAGCGCCCGCTGGCCGACCATCCGCTCGATCACCTGGGCGCGGAGCTCGCGCCGCAGGTCCGCGTCGAGCTCGACGCGATAGAGCTCGAGAAACTGGGCCTGCTCGGATTGTACGTTGCGCTCGAACTCGGTGAGCGGGATCTCCTCGCCGTTGACCTTCGCCGCGTAGTTCGGCCCGGTCAGATTGAAATCGACGCCCCAGAAGATGAACGAAACGGCGATCAGGCCGAGGATGACGACGAGGACCCAGCGGCCGAACCCGTCGCGTATAGCTTGCAGCATGACGTCCCCGAAACGAGAAAAGGGGTCAGAGCCCTTTTATGCCCCGAGGCGGCCCTCGGAACGGCCCGCCCGGGCATAAAAGGGCTCTGACCCCTTCTTCGAATTCGCCCGAGGGCCGCAGGGGCCCCAAGGGCCCCTTCGCGATCCTGGAAAAACAAAGGACAGACTCGTTCCCGGCCTCGGCCGAAAAGAAATCTGTCCTTCGTCAAAACTGGCGGAGTGGACGGGACTCGAACCCGCGACCCCCGGCGTGACAGGCCGGTATTCTAACCAGCTGAACTACCACTCCGACTCTCTCTGGTGGGTGCTGAGGGGTTCGAACCCCCGACCTTCGCCTTGTAAGGGCGACGCTCTCCCAGCTGAGCTAAGCACCCTGGGACAGAGCCGGTCAGTTTACGGCATCCCGCAGCGCCTTACCAGCCTTGAACCCCGGAACGTTCGTCGCCGCGATCTCGATCGTGTCGCCGGTCTTCGGGTTGCGCCCCTGACGCGCGGCGCGGTGCTTCACGCTGAACGTGCCGAATCCGACGACCGAGACCTGCTGCCCCTTTCTCAACGCGTCGGTGATGGTGTCGACCACCGCATCCACGGCGCGGCTGGCCTCTGCCTTGGAAAGGTTGGCCGCGCTGGCGACGGCATCGATCAGTTCCGCTTTGTTCATTCCTGTCCCTTACGAAAAAGATAGTTAGAAATTCGAAAGACTACCGCAACGCGCGAAGTGCGTGCCTTGCCCAGTGAACCGTGAAGCGCCCGAAGTCACGCGGCCCCCCGAGCCGAATCCGCCCACATCTTCGGGACAGGCAACCTTATACCAACAGCGATTTTCACGTGTCAACTTGACGCCGAACGCGTTTGCTCGGCGTCAATGAGGCAATACCGCTTCGCTCTTTTCGCCTTCTTCCGCCTGCTTTTTGTCGTGATCGACGACGTCTTTCTCGTCGTCCTGTTTCGGTCGCGGCGCGTGCTGCAGCGACAGCTCGATGACCTCGTCTATCCACTTGACCGGAACAATCTTCAACTTGTCCTTGATGTTCTTCGGAATTTCGGCCAAGTCCTTTTCGTTGTCCTGCGGGATCAGAACGATCTCGATGCCGCCCCGGTGAGCCGCGAGCAACTTCTCCTTCAGCCCCCCGATCGGCAGCACCTCGCCCCGCAGCGTGATCTCCCCCGTCATCGCGACATTCGCCTTGACCGGGATCTTCGTCAACGCCGAGACGAGCGCGACGCACATGCCGATGCCGGCGGACGGGCCGTCCTTCGGCGTCGCTCCTTCGGGCACGTGAATGTGCACGTCCATCTTCTGGTAGAAGTTCTCGTCGATGCCGAGCACCGCGCTGCGGCTGCGCACGACGGTCATCGCGGCCTGGATCGACTCCTGCATCACGTCGCCGAGCTGGCCGGTATGCACGAGTTTCCCCTTGCCGGGCACGATCGCCGCCTCGATCGTCAACAGCTCGCCGCCGACCTCGGTCCATGCGAGACCCGTGACCTGACCGATCTGGTCGCTCTGCTCGGCGCGGCCGTAGCGGAAGCGCCGCACGCCGAGATACTTCGAGAGGTTGTCGTGCGTCACGCGGACGACGCTCTTGCGCGGCTTCAGCAGCAGCTGCTTCACGACCTTGCGGCAGATCGTCGCGATCTCCCGCTCGAGGTTACGGACGCCGGCCTCGCGCGTGTAGTAGCGGATGATGTCGAGAATCGCGGCATCGGAGATCTTGAGCTCGTTCTCCTTCAACCCGTTCTGACGCATCTGCTTCGGGATCAGGTATCGGCGGGCGATATTGAGCTTCTCGTCCTCGGTGTAGCCCGGGATCCGAATGACCTCCATCCGGTCGAGCAACGGCGCCGGAATGTTCAGGCTGTTCGCCGTGCAGACGAACATCACCTCGGAAAGATCGAAATCGACCTCGAGGTAGTGATCGTTGAACGCCGAGTTCTGCTCCGGGTCGAGCACCTCGAGCAGCGCCGACGACGGATCGCCGCGGAAGTCCATCGACATCTTGTCGACCTCGTCGAGGAGAAAGAGCGGATTCCGCACCTTCACCTTACCGAGGTTCTGAATGATCTTGCCCGGCATCGAGCCGATATAGGTGCGCCGGTGGCCGCGGATCTCCGCTTCGTCGCGCACACCGCCGAGCGACATCCGCACGAACTTGCGGTTCGTCGCCCGCGCAATACTCTGGCCGAGCGAAGTCTTGCCGACACCCGGCGGGCCGACGAGGCACAGTATCGGCCCTTTGAGCTCCTTCACGCGCTGCTGCACCGCGAGGTACTCGAGGATCCGCTCCTTGACCTTCTCGAGGCCGTAGTGATCTTCCTCGAGCACGCGCTCGGCGGTCTCGAGGTTGCGATGCACCTTCGTGCGCGCCTTCCAAGGCACCTTCACGAGCCAGTCGATGTAGTTGCGCACGACGGTCGCCTCGGCCGACATCGGCGACATCAGCTTCAGCTTGTTGAGCTCGCTCGTCGCCTTCTCGTGCACGTCCTTCGGCATGCCCGCGGCCTTGATCTTCCGCTCGAGCTCCTGCAGCTCGTTCGGGCCGTCGTCCATCTCGCCGAGCTCTTTCTGAATGGCCTTCATCTGCTCATTCAGGTAGTACTCGCGCTGGCTCTTCTCCATCTGCTGCTTGACGCGGCCGCGAATGCGCTTCTCGATGCGCAGCATGTCGATCTCGCCGTCGATCAGCCCGAGCACGT
>CAYMAF010000177.1:0-6352 GCA_964388365.1 uncultured Gammaproteobacteria bacterium
CGCGCGCGAGGAGGAGCGGCTCGAGCTGTTCTTCCAGCCGATCGTGCCGATCGGCGACGTCCGTGACGCGCCGCCGCAGTACGAGCTGCTGCTGCGCATGCGCGACGAGCAGGGCGAGCTCGTGCGTCCCGATTCGTTCATCCCGGCCGCGGAGCGCTACAACCTGATGCCGAGCCTCGACCGCTGGGTGATCATGCAAGCGATGAGCTCGCTCGTCTGGCGCAAGGAGCGCGACTGCCCGCCTTACACGCTCGCGCTGAACCTGTCGGGCACGACGCTGAACGACGCGAAGTTCCTCGATTTCCTGCTCGGCGAGCTGGCCGCGGACTCGATCGCCCCCGGCGCGCTGTGCTTCGAGATCACGGAAACGGCTGCGATCGCGAATCTCGCGAAGGTCGTCTCGTTCATGCGCGCGCTGAAGGCGCGCGGCTGCCGCTTCTCGCTCGACGATTTCGGCACGGGCCTGTCGTCGCTGACGTATCTGAAGCACCTGCCGGTCGATTATTTGAAGATCGACGGTCAGTTCATCCGCAACGTGACCCGCGATCCGACCGACGAGACGATGGTCGACGCGATCGCGAGGATGGCGCGTGCGCTCGACATCGAGACGATCGCCGAGCGCGTCGAGGGTCACGATGTGCTGAAGCGGCTCGCCGAGCTCGGCATCTCGTACGCGCAGGGCTTCTTCATCGCGGTGCCGCGTCCCGTCTCGGAGCTGCCGATCCACCACGTGCCGCCGTCCGTCCCGGCGCCGGTGCTCCGCGCCGCGGGCGCTGACTGACTCGCGCCGCGGCGAGACGGGGGCCGCAGGCGGCGTGCGCCGTCGCCGCCGTCGTGTACGCTATGCCCCATGTCCGGACCTCGCCGCGCATCGCCGCTCATCGCCCCGGGCGAGCCGCCCGCGTTCTCCGTCGTCCGTTCCGGCACGCCCCGGCCGAGCGGTCGCGAGATCGTGCTCGTCTGCGACCACGCGTCGAATCGCGTGCCGGCCGCGCTCGACGGTCTCGGCCTCGACGAGCGGCACCGGCTCGACCACATCGCGTGGGATATCGGTGCGGCCGCGGTCGCGTTGAAGCTGACCGAGCGGCTCGGCGCGCGGGCCGTCCTCGGCGGGTACTCGCGGCTCGTCGTCGACCTGAACCGCGCGCTGACGGACGCGAGCGCGTTCGCGCCGATCAGCGACGGGGTGCTGATTCCGGGCAACGTCGGCCTCGATGCCGCGGCGAAGGCCGCGCGCGCCGACGCGTTCCATCGGCCGTATCACGAGGCCGTCGACCGTGTGCTCGACGAGGCGACGACGCCGGAATCGAGTCCGGTCATGATCGCGGTGCACAGCTTCACGCCGCGGCTGAACGGCATCGAGCGGCCGTGGCACGTCGGCGTGCTGTGGGACAAGGATCCGCGGCTGCCGCTGCGCCTGCTCGCGGCGCTCCGGGCGCAGCCCGATATCGTCGCCGGCGACAACGAGCCGTATTCCGGGCGCCATCCGGCCGACTTCACGATCGATCATCACGCCGAGCCGCGCGGCATCGCGCACGTGAGCCTCGAGATCCGCCAGGACCTGATCCGCGACGGGCACGGGCAGGAGCGCTGGGCGGAGCGCCTCGCCGACGTGCTCGCCGGCGTGCTCGACGCGCCCGAGCTCTACCGGCCGGCCCCGGCGGTCGGCTGGGGACCGGACGAGACCGGCGCCGGGCGCCGCGCGGTCCCGGACGCGCGCGGCGCTGCGGCCGCGGCCGTCGGAGGCGAGCTCCGATGAAGGCGCCGTCGTTCACGCTCGGCGTCGAGGAGGAGTACCTGCTCGTCGATCGCGCGACGCGGGCCCTCGTCGACAAGATGCCTTCCGAGATGCTCGACGAGTGCAAGGCGCGGATCGACGGCCAGCAGGTCAAGCCGGAGTTCATGCGCGCGCAGATCGAGATCGGCACCCGCATCTGCCGGGATCTCGCCGAGGTGCGCGAGTCGTTGACCGTGCTTCGCGGCGCGGTCATCGACGTCGCCGACCAGCACGGGCTCGCGCCGCTCGCGGTCTCGACGCATCCGTTCGCGGTGTGGACGAGCCAGAAGCATACCGAGCGCGCCCGCTATCACGCGCTGTCCGAGGAGATGCAGGCCGCGGCGAGACGCCTTCTGATCTGCGGCATGCACGTGCACGTCGGCATCGAGGACGACGAGCTGCGCATCGACCTGATGAATCAGTTCAGCTACTTCCTCCCGCATCTGCTCGCGCTGTCGTGCTCGTCGCCGCTGTGGGAAGGCATCGACACGGGGTTGAAGTCTTTTCGGCTCACGGTCTTCGACGGCCTGCCGCGCACGGGTCTGCCCGAGCGTTTCGCGAGCTTCGCGGAATTTTCCCGACTGGTTCGGGTCATGAAGGAAGCGGGCATCGTCGAGGATGCGTCGAGAATCTGGTGGGATCTGCGGCCGAGCGCGCGCTACCCGACGCTCGAGACGCGCATCATGGATGTCTGCACCGATATCGATGACGCGCTGTGTCTCGCGGCGCTCGTCGTATCGGCGCTGCGGATGCTCTGGCGCCTGCGCTGCCGGAACCAGCGTTGGCGAACGTATTCGCCGATGCTGATCAGGGAGAACCGCTGGCGCGCGATGCGCTACAGCTTCGATCAAGGCTTGATCGATCTCGGTCGCGGTAAGGTCGTTCCGTTCCCGCAGCTGCTCGAGGAGCTGCTCGAGCTCGTCCGCGAGGACGCGGACGAGCTCGGCTGCGTGCAAGAGGTCGAGCACGCGCGCCGAATCCTCGCACGCGGCACGAGCGCGCATCGGCAGCTCGCGGTGCGAAAGGCCGCGCTCGACGCGGGCGCATCCGAGACCGACGCGAACATTGCCGTCGTCGATCATCTGATCGCGGAGACGCGCCGCGGCGTGCGCCCGCTTCAGGCCGCGCCGGCCGCGGCGCAGACAGGAGGAACGAATTGACGTTGGAGTCACGTCGACACGACCACGGCCGGGCGCCAGAGCCGCGCGGTGACGCGCGGCCGCCAGCGCGCGCGGACCTGGCCGCGAGCCGCGCGCTCTCGGTCGCGCCGATGATGGAGCGCACGGACCGGCATTGCCGCTATTTTCTGCGGCTCGTCGCGCCCCGCGCGCTGCTCTACACCGAGATGGTCACAGCCGCGGCGCTTCGCCACGGCGACCGCGCGCGGCTGCTCGAGTTCGACCCGGCCGAGCATCCGGTCGCGCTTCAGCTCGGCGGCAGCGATCCCGAGGAGCTCGCCGCGGCCGCTCGTCACGGCGCCGCGGCCGGATACGACGAGATCAACTTGAACGTCGGCTGCCCGAGCGACCGCGTGCAGGCGGGCTGCTTCGGCGCGGCGTTGATGCGCGAGCCCGAGCGCGTCGCCGCGTGCATCGCCGCGATGCAGGACGCGGTCGACGTCCCGGTTACGGTGAAGACGCGGCTCGGCGTCGATCACGACGATAGCTACGAGTTCTTGCACGGCTTCGTCGAGGCCGTCGCGAACGCCGGCTGCGAGACGATCATCGTCCATGCGCGAAAGGCGTGGCTGAAAGGGCTAAGCCCGAAGCAGAACCGCGACGTGCCGCCGCTCGACTACGCGCGGGTGCGCAGGCTGAAGCGCGATTTCCCGTCGCTCGACGTGATCCTGAACGGAGGCCTCAAGGACGAGGACGCCGCGCTCGCCGAGCTCGTGCACGTCGACGGCGTGATGCTCGGCCGCGCGGCCTATGACGATCCGGCGCTGCTCGGCCGCCTCGATGCGGCGATCTTCGATCATGCGCCGGTTCCGATCGGCGACGCGCTGCAACGCTACTTCGCGTATGCAGAGCGCGAGATCGCGGCTGGCACGCGCCTGCGTGCGATGACGCGGCACCTGATGGGCGCTTTCGCCGGCCGCCCCGGCGGCAGGCGATGGCGCCGCGCGCTCAGTGATTGGCCGCGAGCGGAAGACGATCGCGCGACGCTCGACGCACTGCGCGATCTCGCCGCGGAGCTCGTCGAGCGCAGCCGCGCCCGTGCGGCTTGATCGAGCGGTTCGCCGTGCCCGGCATCGTGCGAGGCTTACGGCTACAATAGCCGCTCCGACCAGCCTTTGGAGAGGATCGATTCCACGATGTCCACCGCGAAGCGAAAGCCCGTCCTGACGATGGCGCAGCAGGCCGATATCCACGAGCTCTACGAGGAGGCCGTGCAAGCCGTCGACGGCGAGGTCGAATACCTCGTCGACACCTTCAAGGAGCTGCGGGGGCGCGAGCCGATCAGCTTCCGCGAGGACTTCTGCGGCACGGCGAGCGCCGCGTGCGAATGGGTGCGGACGAGCAAGAAGCGCACCGCGATCGGCGTCGACATCGACGAGGATACGCTGGAGTGGGGGCGCGCGAACCGCGTCGGGCGGCTGCCGGAGAAGGATCGCGCCCGCGTAAAGCTGCTGCACGGCAACGTGCTGACCGTCGAGACCGATCCGGTCGACATCGTCGGCGCTTTCAACTTCAGCTACAACTGCTTCAAGACGCGCAAGGAGCTCGGTGAGTACTTCCGGCGCGCGCGGAACGCGCTGAACGACGACGGGCTCTTCGTGCTCGACGTCTTCGGCGGCTCCGAGGCGTTCACCGTGCAGAAGGAAAAGACGAAATACGAGGACTTCACGTATATCTGGGACCAGGCCGAGTTCGATCCGGTCACGCACCGGATGCTTTGCCACATCCATTTCAAGTTCCCGGACGGCTCCAAGCTCAAGAAAGCCTTCTCGTACGAATGGCGCATCTGGACGATGCCGGAGATCCGCGAGCTGCTCGACGAGGCCGGCTACTCGAAGGTGCGCGTCTACTGGGAGGGCGAGGACGACGACGGCGAGCCGAGCGGCGAGTTCTACGAGACCGAGACCGGCGAGCCGGATCCGGCCTGGATCGCCTACGTCGTCGCGGAGAAATAGCGCGCGGCCGCGCGGGCCGGACGCTGCCGGCGCGGCCGGCTCGTACGTCCCGGATCGTTCGTCTCGGCGCCGCCGCGGCGGCGCGAGTCGCCGCGGGATGTGCGCGGCCGCACATCTTGTGCCGAATCACGTGACGGCGCACCGGCACGACGTATAATCCGGCTGACTCGGCTCCGCACTCAGCGCCGACGGGAAGCCATGGGTAAGGAAGTAGAAGTTGCGATTCTGTTCGCCGACGTGGTGGGCAGCACGCAGCTTTACGAGCAGCTCGGAGATGCCCAGGCCCGCCAGATGGTGGGCCGGTGCCTGACGATCATGCGCGAGGCGACCGAGGCTTGCGGCGGCACCGTGATCAAGACGATGGGCGACGAGGTCATGGCGACCTTCCCGACGGCCGACGAGGCGATGAACGCCGCCCGCCGCATGCAGGAGCAGATCTCGAGCGCGCCCGATCTCGCCCACGACCAAGGCCACGTCGCGATCCGGATCGGCTGCCACTTTGGCCCGGTCGTTCAGGAGCAGCGGGATATCTTCGGCTCCGCGGTGCATATCGCGAATCGCATGACGAGCCAGGCGAAGGCGAAGCAGATCATCACGACGCTGTCGACCGTCGAGCGCATGTCGCCGGACTGGCAATCGATGGCACGGCAGATCGACGTCGCGACCGTGCGGGGCAAGGCCGACGAGGTCATCCTATTCGAGGTGCTGTGGCAGCCGGAGGAAGCGACGAGCATGCTGCCGACGGTGCCGTGGACGAAGCAGGCGAATCGGCGGCCGAAGCGCTTGAGCCTGCGCTATCAGGGCAAGGAGATCCTGATCGGCGAAGGCCGCAAGAGCGTCACGCTCGGCCGCGCCGAGGACAACGACCTCGTCGTCAAGGGCAATCTGATTTCGCGGTTGCATGCCCGCGTCGAGGCGAGCCGCGACAAATTCACGCTCGTCGACGAGAGCACGAACGGCACGTTCGTGCACACGAGCAGCGGCGAGGAGATCTTCGTCCGGCGCGACAGCACGCAGCTGACCGGCGAGGGTGTGATCGGCCTCGGGCGCGCGGCACGGCCCGGCACGCCGCTCGCGGTGCATTACGTCGTCGAGGATTAGACGAGCCGTCGGACCTGGATCCTGCGCCGGGACGAACGCCGGCCGCAACGCGCTCGAACGAAAAGAGGGCCTGACTCGGACGAGCCAGACCCTCTCTTTTCGATCGACCTGCGGTCAGCCGAGCGCTTCGATGACTCGGCGATGCTCGTCGCGGAGCCGCTTCGGCAGGCGGTCGCCGAATTGCTCGAGGTACTCGCCGAGATCTTTCATCTCGTCGCGCCACTGCGACGGCTCGACCGCGAGCAGCTGCTCGAGCGTCTGAGGCGAGACGTCGAGGCCGGAGACATCGAGATCCTCCGGGCGCGGCAGGTAGCCGATCGGCGTCTCGACGGCGCCCGCGC
>CAYMAF010000178.1:0-6284 GCA_964388365.1 uncultured Gammaproteobacteria bacterium
CGATGCGCTTGCTCCAATCCTCGACGACCGGCACGAACATCGCGACGAGCGGCGTATTGTTCAGGAACGCGCTGAGCGCCGATACCGGCGCCATCAAGCGCAACTGCGCCGATGCGATTGACCGGGGGCGGCCGAGCAGTCTCGCGCCGATCGCGTGCACGGCGCCGGTATCGGTCAGCCCGGCCACGACGACATATAGCACGCCGACGGTCGCAAGACCGGGATTGCCGAGACCCGACAACGCCTCGGTCGGCGACAGGACGCCGGTCAGCATCAGTGCCGTCAGCGCAGCGACGAGCACGACATCGGGCGCGAGGCGAGTCCCGACGAGAACCAGCATCGTCACGCCGACGATGACCAGCGTCAGCCAGGCATCTGCTTCCAACGAAACTGTCCTCGAACGCTCTTTGAGATGGGCTTGCGGCGGGCCGATGAGACGGCGGCTCCGTGAGTGTCGTTGTTCGGTTCCCTGCCGCCGTCGGGGCCGAACTATACCGATCGACCTCGGAAGTTTCCTTAAACGAAAGCGAATTTCCAAATTCCGTTATCGGTATACGTGCCCGCGGCGGCGGGAAATCGGCCATGGAACCGTGGCATGGAATCTGCATCGCGGTCCCGTCGCCTTAAGCAGATCGAAAGCTCGCTCGAGTGTCCGGAGATAACAGGACTCGATGACAGGCCTCGGCGAGAGCCGCCCTCTGCGCTCCCGGGAATCACGATATCGAGGCCGCTCCCGGTTTCCGAGATCTGCAGGCTGCCGAAAGATTTCGAAGCACGGAGAAGAAAGATATGAAGGATGCCCATTCTTCCGGCTGGGCCCGATCGCGTCGAGCACGGCTTCACCGGTACGGGCTTGCACGCTCGATTGCCGCCGCGCTCTTCGCTTCCGGTACGACGGTCGCCGTCGCGGACCATGAAGGCCTGCCGTTCACGGAGCCTTTCGACGACGCTCATCTGAGCGACGCATCGAGCACGACGGCGGATTGGGGCGCGTCGCGGCCCGGGTTTCTCACGATGCCGAGCGCGGAGCCGGTGACCGATCCGTTCGATCCGTCGGCGTCCGGGGAAGACGTCGGCACCGCGGAGCAGATTCGAGCGACCCGCGACCTCGTGCTTGCGGATCTGAACGGCGACGGTCTGCTCGATCTCGTCGAAGGCTCGATCGGGACGAACGGTGTGTACCTGAATCAGGGCGGCGCCTTCCCTGCCCGCACGAACCTGACCGGGGACGGCGGGAACACGCGCGGCGTCGCGGTCGGCGATATCAACCGGGACGGTGCGCTCGACGTCGTCGTCGGCAACCTGAATACGGTGCCGCGCTTGTATCTGAACTCCGGTGACGGCGTGCAGTTCACCGGCTCGGACATCACATCGAGCGAGTCGCGCACCGATGCGATCGCGCTCGCCGATTTCAACGGCGACGGATGGCTCGATGTCGTCGTCGCGAATCATCAGTTCGTGAACAACCGGGTCTTCTACCATACGGGTAACCCGTCCGAGCCGTTCGGTCCCGATGGCGTCGACGGCGTCGAGCTCGGAGGAGAAGACGATCGCGTAATGCATTCTCAGGACGTGCTCGTCGGGGATCTCGACAACGACGGCGATATCGACATCGTCATCATCAACGAGCTTCAGGAGAACTACGCGTTCCTGAACGACGGCGCGGGACACTTCACTCCGGTGCAGATCGGCGCGGAGGCGGACAACTCGCAAGCCGGTGCGCTCGGCGATCTCGACGGCGACGGGTTCCTCGATCTCGTCGTCGCGAATTACGAGATCAGCAAGGTCTATCTGAGCTCCGGAGATCCCGCTGCGCCGTTCTCGATCGCTTCGCTGCCGTTCGATCTCGTCGTTCCCGACAATCCGAGCTTCGCGCATCACGCGGAGGTCGCCGACGTCGACAACGACGGGGATCTCGACATCCTGATCGGGACGGCGGGGCTTCAGGCCGAAGCGCCGGGAACGCGTTATTTCAACTGGCTCTTTCTGAACGACGGCGCGGGGAACTTCGGCCCGGGGGTGCCGCTCGGAGCGGATCTCGATGTCACTAACGCGCTCGCCGTCGGCGATATCGACGGCGACGGGCGCCTCGACGTGATCGCCGGCAACGAGGACCGCAACGAGCTGGACGAAGCCCTGCCGCGCATGAATCGGTTGTATCGCAACGTCGGCGCGCCGTCGGGCGGTGCGCCCGTCGTGCAGCTCACCGCGGCGGCGGCGTCGCTGCGGGTCGACGCCGAGGCTGAGCCGATCGGCACGATATCGCTCGACGCGGTCTTCGAAGAAGCGTTCGCGAACGTCGATGCCGAGTTCTGGGTGTCGAGCAACGGCGGCGAAGTCTGGTCGTATATCGAGCCCGGCGGCCCGCCGCTCGTCTTCCCGGAAGGCATCCGCGGCACGGATCTGCGCTGGCGCGTCGTGCTGAACGCGTTGTCGCCGGCCGACGCTGCGGCGCTCGCGCTCGACAGCGTGACGCTCTTCTCGGATTCGCCGTACTTCTCGAGCGAGCCCGTGACCGAAGCGATCGTCGACACGCCGTATGCCTATGACGTCGTCGCGGCCGATCCGAACGAAGGCGATACGTTGACGCTGACGGCCGTGACCGCGCCGGCTTGGCTCACGCTGGCCGATAACGGCGACGGCACGGCGTTGCTGAGCGGCACGCCGACCGCGGATGACGTCGGCGCCCACGATGTCGTGCTCGAGGCCGCGGACCAGGCCGGCAATTCGACCCGGCAAGCCTTCTCGGTCGAGGTCATCGCGCTCGCGGACGAGAACCTGCCGCCCGAGTTCTCGAGCACGCCGACGACGGAAGCCACCGCAGGAACGGAGTACGCGTACGAGGTCGCGGCAAGCGATCCGGAAGGCGACGCGGTGACGATCACGGCGCCGTCGTTACCCGCGTGGCTCACGTTGACCGACAACGGCGACGGCACCGCGACGCTCTCGGGTACGCCGGCGGCCGGCGACGTCGGCGAGCACGACATCGTGCTCGAGGTCGCAGACGAGGCGGGCTCG
Source organism: uncultured Gammaproteobacteria bacterium (assembly GCA_964388365.1). Taxonomy (GTDB): domain Bacteria; phylum Pseudomonadota; class Gammaproteobacteria; order Steroidobacterales; family Rariloculaceae; genus ZC4RG20. The sequence continues at coordinate 3,019 of CAYMAF010000178.1, forward strand.
GCGGCCGAGCAAACGTTCACGATCACCGTCGAGGAAGCCGCATCGCCGCCGGCGAATCCCAATCCTCCGCCTCCGCCTCCGCCGTCGTCGGGCGGCGGGGGCGGCAGCGCCGGCCTCTACGAGCTGCTCGGGCTCGCCGGGCTCGCGTCGCTGCTGCGGCGGCGTCGCCGGGACGGGCGCGCATAGACGGCGCAAGCGCAGGAGCCTTGCACCGAGGCCGGGAGCGCGTGATCGGCGCACTATCGAAGGGGGCCGTGCCGTTCGCGGTCGGTCCCTCGTTCGTCCGGCGCGTGGAGGGGCGGATGCGGTTTCGAGAGCTCGCCGAAATCTCCGACGCGCTCGCGGCGACGCGAAGCCGCGGCGACAAGATTCGCATTCTCGGCACCGCGCTGCGCCGCCTCGACGCCCACGAGCGCCGCCCGGCGGCCGCCTGGCTCGCCGGTGCTCTTCCCGGCGGCCGGCTCGGAATCGGCTATGCGACGATCCGCGAGCTTCGTGACGTGCCTCCGGCGGCGCACTCGAAGCTGACGATCGCCGACGTGCGGGCGGCGCTCGACGCGGTCCGTGCCGAGACCGGCAAAGGTTCCGCCGAACGCCGGCGTCGGATGCTCGCGAAGCTGCTCGGCCGCGCGGCGGAGATCGAGCAGACGTTTCTGACGAAGCTGCTGCTCGGCGAGCTGCGGCACGGCGCGCTCGAAGGCGTGATGGCTGAGGGTATCGCGGCGGCGGCCGGGCTCGGCGCGGACGAGGTCCGGCGCGCGATCATGCTCGCGGGCGACGTCGCCGAAGTCGCCGATGCGGCACTCGCGGAGGGGCGAGCCGGGCTCGAACGCTTCAGGCTCAAGCTGTACGCCCCGATCAAGCCGATGCTCGCGAGCCCGGTTGAGGACGTCGAGGCCGCGCTCGCGAGCCTCGGCGAAGCGGCTTTCGAGCTCAAGCTCGACGGCGCGCGCGTGCAGATTCACAAAGGCGCGGCCGGCGTGCGTATCTACTCCCGAAGCGGCCGGGACGTGACGGCGAGCGTCCCGGAGATCGCGCGGCTCGCCAAAAGCTTCCGAGCGGCGTCGGCGGTCATCGACGGCGAAGTCATCGCGCTCGAGCCGGACGGCCGGCCGCGCCCTTTCCAGGACACGATGTCCCGCTTCGGCCGAAAGCGCGAGATCGAGTCGCGAGCGGAGACGCTGCCGCTCTCGCTGTTCTGCTTCGATTGCTTGCATGCCGACGGTCGCGATTGGATCGACGCGCCGACCCAGGACCGCGTCGCGCGGCTCGAAGAGGTCGTGCCGGAGCATGCGATCGTCCCTCGGCTCGTGACCGCGAGCGCGGAAACCGCCCAGCGTTTCCTCGCCGATGCGCTCGATGCAGGGCACGAGGGCGCGATGGCGAAAGCGCTCGACGCGCCGTACGAAGCCGGCCGCCGCGGCTCAGCATGGCTCAAGATCAAGGTCGCACACACGCTCGATCTCGTCGTGCTCGCGGCCGAGCAGGGCAGCGGCCGGCGGCGCGACTGGCTCAGCAATCTGCATCTCGGCGCCCGAGACCCGGCGGGCGGCTTCGTGATGCTCGGTAAGACGTTCAAAGGTCTTACCGACGAGATGCTCGCATGGCAGACCGAGCGGCTCGAGGCGCTCGCCGTCGCCCGCGAAGGACACGTCGTCCGCGTACGCCCGGAGCTCGTCGTCGAGATCGCGTTCAACGAGCTGCAAGCGAGCCGGCGCTATCCGGGCGGCCTCGCGCTCCGCTTCGCGCGCGTGCTGAGATTCCGTCCGGACAAGCGGGCCGACGACGCGGACACGATCGAGATGGCGAGGGCCATCGCGGCGATGAGCGGAGGTGCGGTGCCGTCCGAGCGGCAGCGCTCGGCATGATCAGAACGTGCTTGCATGATGCTGCGTGCAACGATCAAATAGCGGTGATCAGGCGCATTTCGAGCCTACACGGATCAGGACCAGACCCAATGCGGATACGCGAAGAGCGAGAGCAAGACCGTTCCGCCGTGCGCGAGATCGTCTCGACGGAATTCGACACCGGCGCCGAGGCGGCATTGATCGACGAGCTGCGCAGCGCGGCCGGGCCGCTCGTTTCGCTCGTCGCCGAGGACGGCGGCGCCGTCGTCGGACACGTGATGTTCTCGCAGGTGACGCTTCTCGAGCATCCGGACGCGAAGCTGATGGGGCTTGCGCCGCTCGCGGTCGATTACGAGCACCAGGGCCGGGGAATCGGCTCGGTGTTGGTACGCGAAGGGCTCGATCGCTGCCGATCGCTCGGCGTTCTGGCCGTGGTCGCGCTCGGGCATCCGGAATACTACTCACGCTTCGGTTTCGAGCCGGCGTCGCGGCTCGGGCTGCGCTGCGAATACGACGTTCCCGACGAGGCCTTCGTCGCCCTCGAGCTCGAGAAGGGCGCGCTCGACGGAATGTCGGGGACCGTGAGATATCACTCGGCCTTCGGGCGGCTCTAGGGGCTTTCGGAACGGCGCGCGCTTCGATCGTTCTCTCCGAAAGCTCCAGGCGGCCCGCCCGGGCCGGACATCGCGAACGATGCTTCGAGCAGGAGAACGACGATGGCGATCTCGATCCACCCTTCGGTAGACCAAGGTATTCGGCCGGGATCGGCCGATTTCTCGGGCGGGACGCTCAGGTGCCACTGCGGCGATCGTCCTGTCGAGGTCAGGGTCTCGACCCAGAGCGCGCACAATCACGTCTGCGGATGCACGAAGTGCTGGAAGCCCGAAGGCGCGCTGTTCTCGATGGTCGCGGTCGTGCCGCGAGACGAGCTCGAGGTCGTCGCGAACGCCGACAAGCTCGAGGTCGTTGATCCGTCGGCCGTGATCAAGCGTTATGCGTGCCGCGAATGCGGCGTGCACATGTACGGCCGCATCGACGACGAGAATCACCCGTTCTACGGCCTCGACTTCATCCATACCGAGCTCTCGTCGGACGAGGGCTGGTCGGCACCGGAGTTTGCGGCCTACTGCTCGTCGATCATCGAATCGGGTTTCGATCCGGAGCGTATGGACGAAGTCCGAAGCCGCCTGCGCGAGCTCGGACTGCCGCCGTACGACGTGCTCTCCCCGGAGCTGATGGATCTGATCTCAACGCACAAGGCGAAGACGATTGGCGCGGCACGGGCCGATGCGCGCTCGGCCGAAACGGCGCCCGAGCCGGCCCCGGCGCCGCGGCCGAGCTCGAACGCCGCGGCATCGAACGGGATGTCGGCGCCGGGCGCGAGCGGCTCGGCAAGCGGGATGGCCGCGAGCGCCGACC
>CAYMAF010000179.1:0-6237 GCA_964388365.1 uncultured Gammaproteobacteria bacterium
CCTCGGTCTTGCCGCTGCCGGTCACGCCGTAAAGGAGGAATGCGGCGGCTTCATGCCGGCGGATCGTGGCGAGCGCATTGCGTTGATCGGCGGTCAGCGGCGGCGGCTCGAGCGCGGCGGCCCCGGTGCTCCCCGAGACGGCCCTCTCGCGTCCGGCGGGCTCGGTCTCCGGCGGCAGCGCACGGACCCAGCCCTTTTCCTCGAGCCGCCGCAGCGTCGTCGCGGCGATGCCGGCATCGCGAAGCGCGGCCGCGGTCGACGGGCCGGCGGCGAGCCGTGCGAGCGCCGCGGCTTGTCGCGCGGCCCTCGTGCGAAGCGCAGCTAAGTCTTGCGCGCGGCCGGCTTCCGTCAGCGCGAATCGCCGCTCGTCCCGCGCCGCGACGGGCCGGCCCTTGCGCAGCAAGCCGGGCAGCGCGTGCTGGAGCACCTCGCCGATCGGGTGGTGGTAATAGTCCGCGGCCCAGCGTAGCGTCTCGAGCAGCTCCGGTCCGAGCAGAGGCTCGTCGTCGAGCGCGAGAGCCGCGGCCTTCAGCTTCTCGGGCGGCAGGTCCGTGCCGGCCGGCCAGTCGACGACGATGCCGATTCGCCGGCCCCGTCCGAACGGCACCTCGACCCGCGTGCCGGGTGCAGGACGCGGCCCGGTCCCGGCCCAGATGTAATCGAATGCGTCGGCGAGCGGCACCGGAAGCGCCACACGGAGCAACGGCTTATCGTCGTTCATCGAGGCCGTGCACGATCCCCGTTTGGCGGCCGAAGCGCAAGCGTTGCATCGGCGAGACACTCGGTTCGAGGCGGCAGAGCGCCTAGCCGGCCGGCGATCGGTCGGCGGAACGGGGCTACAAGCATTTGATTATCACTGCGAACTCGTAGAAACTTGAACGGTCGGCAACGAGCCTGACGACGCCCATGGAGCGACAACCCTACACCCTGGCACAGGACGTGTTGCGCACCGATGTCGCCGGCATGCCCCTCGAATGGGTCGACTATCGCACCGCTGCGATCCTCTATCATACGGGGCAAGTCGCGTACGACTGCGGGTCCCCGATCTATTGCATCCGCGGCGGCTACAACGCGCGCACCGGAATCCGCAGCTCGATCCAGGTCAACTCGATCATCGCGACACGCGGCGAGATGCACATCGCGGAGCGTCATTCCTCCGGCTACGTTCCGCCGCTGAACAACCGCACGCTGTTCCGCCGAGACGCGAACATTTGCATGTACTGCGGGGAGGTGTTCCGCAGCTCGGAGCTGACGCGCGATCACATCACGCCGATCAGCCTCGGCGGACGCGATTCGTGGACGAACGTCGTCGCGGCCTGCCGCCGCTGCAACAATCACAAGGGTGGGCGCACGCCCGAGCAGGCCGGCATGCAGCTCGTCGCCGTGCCGTTCACGCCGACGTATGCCGAATATATCTATCTGAAGGGACGCCGCGTGCTCGCGGACCAGATGGAATATCTGCTGTCGCATTTCCCGAGGACGAGCCCGCTGCACGCCCGGCTGAAGGGCGATCTCGCGCGCGCCGCGACGCACTGAGCCGCGGCGGCGCGGGTCCGGCGCTCTCGTCCTTCCCGACGATGAGGCCGAGAAACCGATGTTGTCCCGGGAGCTCGTTGCCGCGCTGAAGCGGCATCGCATCGACGTTGTCGGCGCCGCGTCGCCGGTCGGGGGCGGCAGCATCGGCCGGACGTGCCGCGTCGAGACTTCCGCCGGACCGATCTTCCTGAAGCTCGAGCCGCGCGGGGAAGCGGTGCGGCTGGAAGCCGAAGCGTTCGGCCTCGACGCGCTCGCGCGCTCCGGCGCGGTAACGGTGCCGGCCGTGCTCGCGCGCGGCATCGCGGGCGCCGATGCGTTCCTCGCGCTCGAGTGGCTCGAGCTCGGCACGAAATCCGCGGAAGCCGAGCGTCGTCTCGGCACCGCGCTCGCGGCGATGCATCGGACGACGTCGACGCGGTTCGGCTGGCCGAGCGACAACTACATCGGGCGCACGCCGCAGTCGAATACGTGGGCGTCGACGTGGATCGAGTTCTTCGGCGAGCGTCGGCTGCGCCCGCAGCTCGACCTCGCGGCCCGGCGCGGGATCGGCGGGCGCGTCGTCGAGCGCGGCGAGACGCTGCTTGCGAATCTCGACGCGTGGCTCGGGGACCATTCGCCGGTCCCGAGCCTCGTGCACGGCGATCTGTGGGGCGGCAACTGGGGCGCGTCGCCGCCAGGTGTGCCGTATCTGTTCGACCCCGCGGTCCACTATGCGGACCGGGAGGTCGATCTGGCGATGACGCGACTGTTCGGCGGTTTCGGCGAAGCGTTCTACCGCGCGTACGACGAGACGTGGCCGCCGGCGCCGGGGCGCGACGAGCGTATCGAGCTCTATAACCTTTACCACCTGCTGAATCATTTCAACCTGTTCGGCTCGGGTTATCGCTCGGCCGTCGCCGCGTCCGTCGAGCGGCTGGTCTCGCGCTTACGCTGAACGGCCGCGAGCACGCGTCGGCGTCGGTGTCCGCGCTTTGCCGGCGTGCCCGCACCCTATCGTCCCTTGACGGACCGCCGTGAAGCCGTCCATGGCGGCTGCGTGCGCGGCGTCCATGCCGCGCACGCTCCGTCAAGGGACGATACGGCACAGACATGCCCCGCCGCCGACGGCGTGCGACGACGTCAGCGCTCTCGCGTCCCGAGGTGCGCGTCGCGGCCGTCAGAGGTGGGTATCGTCCTCGCGGTCGTCGCCGTCGTCGCTCAGAAAGAACGGCACGCCGCCCGGCGCATTCAGCGTCGCGGACGCGTCCGCGAGCGGCGACGACTGGCGTATCGAGTAGCCCTTCGCGCGCAGGTACTCGATCCGTGCGTCGAGCGCCGGCGAGCGAAACGAGAGCCCTGTGCCGAAGCCCGTCGTCTCGTGCAAGCCGATCGCGAGACCGAAACCCTCGAGCTTCAGGCGCGGATACGGCGCCGCCGCTTCCGCGGCGACCGTGAAGCCGAGCGCGGTCCAGAACGCGGCCGAGGCGGCGAGCGAGCGCGTCGCGATGCTGAGCTCGACGAAGCGCCCGCACGCCGCGACGCTCGAAGGATCGGGCTCGAACGGCGCGAACGTGCGCGCCTCGATCAGCTCGATCTCGACGCCGCTCGGATCGCGCAGCTTCACTCGGTGGAAGCGGTCGTCGGCTAGATCTGCGTGCTCGGGCTCGATACCGGCGGCTTCGAGCTTCGGGATGTGGCGCCGCAGCTCGGGACGAACGAAGACCGGCGCCGGCCCGTCGAAGCCGGGCTCGTGCAAGCCGATCGAGAGCCGTCCGTCGGAGACGACGGCGCGCGGTGCCGCTTCGAGATCGCCGACCGGCACGTCGCGAAAACCGAGCCCCGCGAACTCGCCGATCGCCTTGGCGGGCTCGTCGATCGAGATCGCGATCCCGAGAAACCGTCCGAGCCCGGGTGATGGTTCGACCGTATCCATGCTGCGCCGCTCCTTCCCGACCGTCTGGCGCGGATGCTGGAATCTGTCAGAATTCGCAAGTTTAACCGCGCCGGGCCCCGATCTTGTTCGAAACCGTCCGCAACTTTCGCTCGCTGCGTCTGCCGTCGCCGTCGCGCGCCGATTCGGCGGCTTGACGCGCTCTCTTCGTTGAACGGGTGATTCGCCGTTGGGCTCGCAGCTCGCCGATATCCTCCTCCCCGTGTTCGCGCTCGCCGCCGTCGGCTACGGATGGCGGCGGCTCGGCCTCCCGTTTGAGCGCGAGTTCGTGACGCGCGTGATCATGAATATCGCCGGGCCTTGTCTCATCGTCGATAGTCTCGCCGGGCTCGAGCTCGCGCCCGAGCGGTTCGCCGCGATGGCCGCGGCGTCGGTCGCGGCGTTCGTCGCGACGCTCGGCGCGGCATTCGCGCTGCTCAAGGTGCTCGGCCTGTCGACCCGCTCGTATTTGCCGGCGATCGGCATCGGCAATACCGGCAATCTCGGCCTGCCGTTGTCGCTGTTCGCGTTCGGACCGGAGGGCCTCGGGCTCGCCGTGGCCGTCTACGTCGTGAATTCGGTCGCGCAATTCACGATGACGCCGATGCTCCAGAGCGGCAAGCCGTCGCTGCGCACGCTCGCGACGACCCCGGTCGTCTACGGCGCTGTGATCGGCGCGGCGCTGCTCGCGACGGGCGCGACGCTGCCGACGTGGCTCGATTCGACGGTCGGCCTGCTCGGCGACCTGATGATTCCGCTGATGCTGCTCGCGCTCGGCAACACGCTCGGCGGTCTGCACGCGAAGCGTCTGCCGTTCGCGTTCGGAATGAGCGCCGCGCGGCTCGCGCTCGGATTCGGGATCGCGCTCGCGATCAGCGAGCTGTTCGAGCTCGAGGGCACGGCGCGCGGCGTGCTCGTGCTGCAGGGCGCGATGCCCGCGGCGGTCTTCAACTACCTCTTCGCGGCCCGCTACAACCGCGCGCCGGACGACGTCGCCGGCATCGTGCTGGTGTCGACGCTGATGTCCGCGCTCGCGATGCCGTTCCTCGTCACGTTTTGCCTACGGCTCGCCGCCGGCTGAGCGGCGAGCCGCGGCCGTCTCACGCGGCCTCGAGAATCGCGGTCACGCCCATGCCGCCGGCGGTGCAGACCGAGATCAGCCCGCGGCCCGAGCCCTTCTGATGCAGCAGCTTCGCGAGCGTCGCGACGAGCCGCGTGCCGGTCGCGGCGAACGGATGCCCGATCGCGACGCTGCCGCCCTTGACGTTGAGCTTCGCGCGATCGATCGAGCCGAGCGCGGCGTCGCGCCCGAGCCGCTCGCGGCAGAACTTCTCCGACTCCCATGCCTTCAGCGTCGCGAGCGTCTGCGCCGCGAACGCCTCGTGGATCTCGTAGTAGTCGAAGTCCTGCAGCGCGAGCCCGGCTTCGGTCAGCATCTCCGAGACCGCGTACGCCGGCGCCATCAGCAGGCCTTCGTCGTTGACGAAATCGACGGCCGCCTCGCGGGCGTACGTCAAATACGCAAGCACCGGCAGATTACGGGCCCGCGCCCAGTCCTCGGACGCGACGAGGACCGCGGATGCGCCGTCGGTCAGCGGCGTGCTGTTGCCCGCGGTCAGCGTGCCGCTTGCGGAGCGATCGAAGACGGGCCGGAGCTTCGCGAGCTGCTCCATGCTCGTATCCGGGCGCAGATTGTTGTCCCGCTTCACGCCCTCGAACTCGACGAGGAGGTCGTCGTAGAAGCCTTCGTTGTAAGCGGCGACCGCATTGCGATGGCTCGCGAGCGCGAGCTCGTCCTGCTCCTCGCGCGTGATGCCCCATTGCTTGGCCGTAACCTCCATGCTCTCGCCCATCGACAGCCCCGTGCGCGGCTCGACGACGGCCGGGAAGCTCGGCTTGAAGTGCTTCGGTCGGAGCCTGAGCCAAGGCTTGATCCGCTCGGTCGCGCTTCGGCCGCGCGAGCTCTCGAGCAGGATCGATCGGTATGCGTCCGGGTAGACGATCGGCATGTCGCTGATGCTGTCCGTGCCGCCCGCGATTCCCGAGTCGATGATGCCGGCGGAGATCTTGCCGCCGAGCGCGATCAGCGCCGAAAGGCTCGTGCCGCACGCGCGCTGGATATCGAAGGCCGGCGTCCGCGGCGAGAGGCCCGACGAGAGCGTCGACTCGCGCGCGAGATTGAAGTCGCGCGAGTGCTTGATCACGGCTCCGAGCGACACGTCGCCGAGCCGCTCGCCGACGAGCCCGTAACGCTCGACGAGCCCGCGCAGCACCGCGCTCATCATGTCCTGGTTCGAGCATTCGCGATACGCGGTATGCGCCCGGCAAAAAGGTATCCGGACACCGCCCAAGATCGCGACTCGCCGAGCGGGTTGGTTACGCATCCTTGGCTCCTGAGTTCACCGAGAAAGGGGTTCGCGACCGCTATTGGCCGAAGCGCGGCGCATCGCCGCCGAGATACGCGCGCTCGGCGTCGGTATCGGCTCGGCCGAGCGCGGCGTTGCGGTGGGGGAAGCGGCCGAATCTCGCGACGATATCGCGGTGCTGGCGCGCGTAGTCGACCATGCTCTCGAGCATCGCGCGATAGAAGTCGGGCGCGCCGTCGTCGGCAGCGAGCTTCTCGAACATCCGGACCGACAGCTCCTGTGCGTCGAGGCTTTCGGCGTGCTCCAACGGCATGTAGAAAAATCCCCGTTCGAGGACCGGCAGCTCGCGATCGTAGCCTTTCTCGATGCCCTCGGTCGAAAGCGCGAGCGCCTTCGCGTCCTGCGCGAAAGCTTCTGCGGTGCCGC
>CAYMAF010000180.1:0-6223 GCA_964388365.1 uncultured Gammaproteobacteria bacterium
GAAGGAAGCGTGGCGATTCCTCGAGACGCTTCCGAGCCGCGACGCGTACGGCTACAACCGGCGCGACGCGCGCGAGCGCTTGAAGCGAAGCGCTTGAGCGCGGTTGCCAAGCCCGGCTGTCCCATGATTCGCCTTCGGGCCCGAACGTGAAGCTCAAGACCCGACCGAGAGAGGAGCCGGACGTCAACTTGACGCCGCTGATCGACGTCGTGCTGCTCCTGTTGATCTTCTTCATGGTCTCGACGAGCTTCGTCCGCGAGGCCGAGATCAACCTCCGCCTGCCCGAGGCGAGCGCGAGCGCGCCGACGGACGCGCCGGCCGACGCGCTCGAGATCACCGTGACGGAAGCGGGCAGCTATCTCGTCAACGGCCGCGCGCTCGTCAATAGCGAGCGGCGGACGCTGCGGGCCGCGATCGAGCGGCTCGCCGGCGAGGACCGCGACATGACCGTCTATATCCGCGCGGATGCGAACGCGAGCCACCAGGCCGTCGTGACCGCGATGGATGTCGCCGGGCAACTCGGCTTCGTCAACGTCAGCATCGCGACGGTCACGCCCCCGGATGCTTAGCGAAGCGCCGGCGTCTCGCCCGGGCGCCGAACGAGCCGAGCGAGAACGATGCCCGTCCTGACGCCTCGCGCCGCGGAGGTCTACCGCCGACTGCTGCGGTACGTGCATCCGCACCGATTCATCATCGTCGGGGCGGTGATCGCCGCGATGTTGTACGCGCTCGGCACGCTCGTGCTGCCGCTGCTGCTCGGCGACGTCGTCGACAGTATCGTCGCGAGCGTCGAGTCCGCGGGCCGCACGGCCGAGGCTCCATGGCGAATCCCCGTCCTGATCGCCGTCGTGTTCGCGGTTCGCGGGATCATGGACTTCCTGATGGTGTACGGGCTCGGCTGGGTCGGCCGCTCGGTCGTACGCGATCTGCGGTCCGAGCTGTTCGCGCATTATCTCGCGATGCCGTCTGCCGATCTCGATCAGACGCCGACCGGAGACCTGATCTCGAGGCTGACGTACAACACCGAGCAAGTCGCGGAGGCGATCTCGAACGCGATCGTCGTGCTGATCCGCGACAGCCTGACGATCTTCGTGCTGGTCGCGATGATGATCTGGCTCAGCGCGTCGCTGACGCTCGTGATCGCCGTCGTCGGGCCGACGATCGGCCTGATGGTCGCGTATATGAGCCGGGCATTTCGGCGCCACAGCACTCGCATCCAGGGCTCGATGGGCGACGTCACGCGCGTCGCCGAGCAAACGCTGCAGGGCCATCGCATCGTCAAGGTCTTTCAGGGCGAGGAGTACGAGCGCGAGCAGTTCGAGCGGATCAACGAGCGGAACTTCCGGCTCAATATCCGGCTGACCGCGACGCGTGCGGCCGGGGATTCGCTGACGCAGTACGTCGTCGCGATAGGCGGCGCGGCGGTGATTTTCATGGCGCTCACGGACTTCGTGCTGCCGGATCTGACGGCGTCGCTGTTCGTCGAGTTCATCGCGTACATGGGCATGTTGCTTGCGCCGTTGAAAAGGCTCGTCAACATCAACGTCTCCGTGCAGCGGGGCATCGCGGCCGCAGAGAGCCTGTTCGAGACGATTGACGGGCCGACCGAGCACGATACCGGCACCGAAGCGCTCGAGCGGGCGCGCGGCGACGTCGAGTACCGCAATGTCTCTTTCAGCTACAGCGGCCGCAACGTCCGCGCGCTCGACGATATCTCGTTCCGGATCCCGGCCGGGAAAACGGTCGCGCTCGTCGGCCGTTCCGGCAGCGGCAAGTCGACGGTCGCGAGCCTGCTGCCGCGCTTCTACGAGGCCGACGAAGGCACGATCCTGCTCGACGGTAAGGATATCCGCCGCTATCGGCTCGCGGATCTGCGTCGGCAGATCGCGTTCGTCGGCCAGGACGTCGTGCTGTTCGACGACACGATCGCGAACAATATCGCTTACGGAGCTCTGGCCGGCTGCTCGCGCGAGGATATCGAGCGGGCGGCCGACGCGGCTCACGTGACCGAGTTCGCCGCGACGCTGCCGCTGGGGCTCGACACGCCGGCCGGCGAGCGCGGCGTGATGCTATCCGGCGGTCAGCGGCAGCGGATCGCGATCGCGCGCGCGCTGTTGAAGGACGCGCCGGTGCTGATTCTCGATGAGGCGACGTCGGCGCTCGACACCGAGTCCGAGCGCCGAGTTCAGAGCGCGCTGAATCGCCTGATGGAAGGCCGGACGACGCTCGTGATCGCGCACCGTCTGTCGACGATCGAGAAAGCGGACGCGATCGTCGTGATGGACGACGGCAGGGTCGTCGAGATCGGCACGCATGCGGAGCTGCTCGCGAAGGACGGGCACTACGCGATGCTGTACCGAATGCAGTTCGCCGAGTGAGCCTCGGGCGTGCGCGAACGGGCGGCGCGATGAAACCGAGGTCGAGAGTCGAGCGCGCAGCGGAGCGGATCTGGTACGGCGGAAGCCGATGGCGCTGGCCGCTCGTGCCGCTCTCGCTCGCGTACCGCGGCGCGGTCGCGCTCCGCGCGCGGCTTTATCGCTCCGGCTTGAAGCCGAGCGTGCGGCTTCGGGTGCCGGTCGTCGTCGTCGGCAACGTCACGGCCGGCGGCACCGGCAAGACGCCGCTCGTGATCCGGCTCGCCGAGCGGCTCGCGGCGCGCGGCCGATCGCCGGGAATCGTCTCGCGCGGGTACGGCGGTCGCGCGAAGCGCTGGCCGCAGCGGGTCCTGCCCGATACGTCGCCGGATCTCGTCGGCGACGAGCCGGTGCTGATCGCGGCGAGGACCGGCTGCCCGGTCTACGTCGGCCCCGATCGCGTCGCGGCGGTGCGCGCCTTGCTCGCGGAGAACGACGTCGACGTCGTGCTCTCGGACGACGGGCTGCAGCACTATCGGCTCGCGCGCGCGTTCGAGGTTGCGGTCGTCGACGGCGTGCGCGGGCTCGGCAACGGCTGGTGTCTGCCGGCCGGGCCGCTGCGCGAGCCGGCCGCGCGGCTCGCCGCCGTCGACGCGGTCGTCGTGAACGGCGCGGCGGACGACGTCTCGGCCGCTCGACGGCTCGCGATTTCCCCGCGTGCGATCCCGATGCGGATCGAGCTCCGCGATGTCTATCGCGTCCTCGACGGCGAGCGCGCGGCAGTTCGGGATTTCGTCGGCGGCCCAGTCCACGCGGTTGCCGGTATCGGCCATCCCGAGCGCTTCTTCCGCGCGCTCGAGCGGGCGGGCTTGAGCGTGATTCGGCATCCGCTTCCCGATCACGCGCGTATCGCCGCGCGCGATCTGCCGCCCGACGGGCCGGTGCTCGTGACGGAGAAGGATGCGGTGAAGCTTCGCGAGATCGATCGGGCCGACGTCTGGGCCGTCGCCGCGGACGCGGTCGTCGACGGCGCGGACGAGGACGCGCTGCTCGACGCGATCGAAGCGGCACTTCGTGCCGCCGGGGACAACAGCGAGGTACGAAGATGACGAGCGAGTTCACCGTCGTGATTCCGGCGCGCTACGCGTCGACGCGGCTGCCGGGCAAACCGCTCGCCGATATCGGCGGCCGGCCGATGATCGCGTGGGTGCACGAGAGGGCGCGTGCGAGCGGCGCGGCCGAGGTCATCGTCGCGACTGATGACGCGCGAGTCGCGCAGGCGGCGCGCGCTGCCGGCGCGCGGGTCGAGCTGACCTCCGGCGATCATGCGAGCGGCACCGATCGGATCGCCGAGGTCGCGGTCCGGCTCGGCTGGCCGGACGAGCACATCGTCGTGAACGTGCAAGGCGACGAGCCGCTGATGCCGCCGGTGCTGATCACGCAGGTCGCCGAGCTCCTCGCGTCCCGTCCCGAGGCCGCGATCGCGACGCTGATGACGCCGATCGAGGACGACGACGCGCTCCGCGATCCGAGCACGGCGAAAGTGATCTGCGATCGGTCGGGCAGGGCGCTTTACTTCAGCCGTGCGCCGATTCCGTGGAGCCGCGACGGGGAACGCGGCGAGCCGGCGCGGCGGCACATCGGCCTGTATGCGTATCGGGTGCGGGATCTGAAGGCGATCAGCGCGGAGCCGCCGTGCGCGCTCGAGCTCTGTGAGCGCCTCGAGCAGCTCCGCGCGCTATGGATGGGACTCACGATCGTCGTCGCCGACGCCGAGGCGCCGCCCGGCCGCGGCGTCGATACCGAGGAGGATCTCGCCGCGGTCCGCGCCGCGGTCCTCGCGGCGGACGCGCCGGGCTCGATCTAGGCGCCGGCGCGGCAGGGCCGTCGGACGCGTTGGGGTACAATTCGGCTCTCCGGTTGTGGGGCGCGCACGAGCACGATCAGTGAAAGCGATTCTCGAGAAATTCAGACGCAATGCCGCCGAGCCGACGAGCAGCGCGTCGGGATTCGGCTTGCTGTTCGTTTGCATGGGAAACATCTGCCGCTCGCCGACGGCGGAGGGCGTGTTTCGTAAGGTTTGGCAAGAGCACGCGCCCGAGCTCGAGCTCAGGATCGACTCGGCCGGCACGCACGCGTATCACATCGGCGAGCCGCCGGACCCGCGGGCGCAGCGGGCGGCGCTGCGCCGCGGCGTCGATCTTTCCGGTCAGCGAGCGCGCCGCGTGCGGCCGGACGATTTCGAGCGTTTCGACCTCGTCATCGCGATGGATCTCGCGAACGTCGAGGCGCTGCGCGAGACGGCGCCGGCCGAGCATCACGAGCGGATTCGCCTGATGCTCGAGTTCGCGCCGCAGCTCGGACGCACCGAGGTGCCGGATCCGTATTACGGCAGCATGAACGGCTTCGAGCACGTGCTCGACCTCGTCGAGGAAGCGTCGCTCGGGCTGCTCGAGCACGTGCGGACGCGCCTCCTCGACGTGCGCTCGCCGTAACGGCGGGGCCGCGTGTCGCGGCCCCGCGCGAGTCTCGTCAGCCCGATGCCGAAGCTTCGCTGCTCGGCCGAGCAGCGGCCGCGGGCTTCTCGGCGGCCGGCTCGGGCGCGTCCGCGCGTTCCGCCGATCCCGACTCGGGCCGTGCCGACGGTCCGCTATCGGACCGGTCCGCGGGCCGTGCGGTCGCCGGCACCGGCGGTTCAGTCTGCGCGGGCTCCGTCCGCCTCGGCGGGCGCTCGTCCGTTCCCATCTCCTCGGCCGTGCGCAGCGGACGCGGCGATGCCGGCGGCGTCTCACCGGACGGTGCCGCCGTCGGCGTCGGCGATGCCTCGGCCGGGCGGGGCGCGTCTATCGCGTCGCCGCCCGGGGCCGCGGAGACGGCATCCGCCTCCCTGCGCCCGGCCGCCGGCCGGTCGTCGCGAATGGCCGCGGCGTCGCGGCCGCTCGGGCCCGCGTCCGGGGCCGGGCGATCGGCCTCGGCGGCTCGCGGCGGCTCGCTTGCGTCGGGTGTCCGAGCCGAGCGGTCCGCCGCGGCTTCGTCTTGGCGGCTCCGTCCGCCGCGCGACCGACGGCTGCGCGAGCGTCGGCGCGAGCCGGCGCCTTGCCGGCCCTCCTGCGGTGCCGCGGCGCCGGTCCCGTCGCCGTTCTGCCCGTTGCGGCCGTTGCCGGCTTCGCCGGCCGCGTCCCGCCCCTGCGCGCTGGTCTCTCGCGGCGCCTTCGCCGCGTCCGCGCCGGGGCCGTTCTCGCGAGTTTGCGCGCCCCGGCTCGGCTTGTCCTGAGCCGGTTTGCTCTGTGCCGGCTTGCTCTGTGCCGGTTTCTCGTCCGCCTTGCGCTCTCGAGCCGGCTTGTCCCGGCCCGACTTCTCTTGAGCCGCCTTGTCCTGCGCGGTGCCGTTACGGCTCCCGCGGCTCTTGCGCGCGTTGCCGCGCGATTCGCGCTCGCCTCGGCCGCGCCGCTCGCCTTGCCCGGAACGGCCGTCGCCGCGCCCGCGCCCCGAGGTCTTCCTCGTCGCGCGCGGCTTCTCCGGTGCGGCTTCCTCCTCCTCGTCGCGGCCGCCGCCATTCAGCCACCCGAACATGCGCTGCCAGAGGCTCGGCTCGCCGCGCGGCTTCTCCGGCGGAAGCGGTGCCGGGGTCGCCGGCAGCACGCCCGAGACCGCTGCCTCCTCGACCTTGATCGCGCGCTTGATCTCCTCGTACGCGAGTGAAGGGTCTTCCTTCGGCTCGATCATCTTGTAGCTCGTCGCGCTGTTCTCCGGCAGCTGCGCCTCGTCGTCGCGGACGCGCTTGATCGAGTAATTCGGCGTCTCCATGTTCGGATTGCCGACGAGCACGATCTGCACGCCGTTGCGGTCCTGGATCGTGTTGACCCACT
>CAYMAF010000181.1:0-6198 GCA_964388365.1 uncultured Gammaproteobacteria bacterium
CGACGAGCGCCCTCCCCGTGACGTTGAACGACGTGCCGTGCGCGACGCCGGCCGCGAGCTCGGGGAACAGGACCGCGAGCGACTGCGTTCGCCCGGTCCGGTCGCGACGAACTCGGCCCTCGAGCCGCTCGACGAACGGGACCGACGACGTATAGGCGAGCTTCGTATCGATCGCCGAGCGCTCGACGCCGCCGCCGGTCCGCTCATCGAGGCGCAGCGCCGACTCGATGTCGAGCGACGGCCCGATACCCCATGTCGAGACGACGCGCGACGACGCGGTCGTCCGGTCGTTCTCGTCCCGCAGCGTGACGTCCGTGCTCACGCCGAGCGGGCGGCCGCCGAGCAACTCGATGCCGGTGCCAATCCGCGCGAAACGCACGCTCACGTCGTTGCGCACCGTCTCCTCCGCACGCCGCAGCGTCGCCTCGACGCGCTCGAGGAACGGCAGCTCGGAGTGGACGAGCACGTTCGTGCTGATGTCCGGCCCTTTGCCGCGCTCGGCGGCGTTCAGGTCCGGATACACGAACACCGTCTTGACGTCGAGAAACTCGAGCGTCGTCCACGACGACGTGATCCGCGGCAGCACCTTCGTCACGCCCTGCTCGCCGATCAGCGTCATGTCGGCGTTCAGCCCGAAACCGAGCTGCTCGATGCCGACGTCGACCTTGCTTTGCAGCTTCTCGGCCGTCGACGAGTCGACATACGAGATCGACTGAGCCGGCAGCGCGAGCGGCGTCGACGCGAGCACGGCCGCGAGCCATCGAGACATCGTCCCTCCCTCATCACTCGTGCCGGCGATAACGGACGTGCCGGCGACCGGCGCGACATCGTCGGCGGGAGCCTTGCGCGAGGCAAACTGTATCGCCCCGCCGACACCGCCGCCCCGACCGCATTCTCTTCTTATAGCCGAAAGGTTGCGGTAGCATCGGCGCCAAAGATCCTCGGGACTCGGGAGTTCGGAATGAAGCGCATCACTCGATCCGCAAGCGGCTCGATCCTCGGCACGGTCGCCGCGTTCTTGTTCGCCGCGATCGCTGCGGCGCCCGCCGGCGCTCAGGCCCTCTCCGCGGACGAGCTCCGAGCGGGCAGGGACTATCGCGCGATCGACCCGCCTCAGCCGACGAGCACCGAGGCGGGCCTCGTCGAGGTCACGGAAGTCTTTCAATACAGCTGCCCGGGCTGCTTCGCGGCCGAGCCGATGATCGAGCAGTGGAAAGCCCGTAAGGCCGACTACGTGAACTTCGTCCGGCTCCCGGCGAGCTGGAACCCTCTGTCACGTCTGCATGCGCGTGCGTACTACACGGCGGAGGCGCTCGGCAAGCTCGAGGAGATGCACCCGGCGTTCTTCACGTCGATCCACGTCGACGGCAACCTGCTCGAGACCGAGGACGCGCTCGCGGCGTTCTTCGCGCGCTTCGGCGTCGATCGGGACACCTTCGAGAAGACGTTCAACTCGTTCAGCATCCACGCGAAGGTGCAGCGCGCGGACGATCTGATCCGCCGCTACCGAGTCGGCGCGACGCCGAATATCGTCGTCGACGGCAAATACCTGACGGACGGCTCGATGGCCGGCTCGTACGATCGCTGGTTCGCGATCATCGACGCGCTGGCCGAGCGCGAGCACCAGGGCCGCTAGGCCGGCCGGCGCGGGCTCAGCGGCTCGCGTCGGCTGCGGCGCCCCGCGCGGCCGGCGCGGCTCTCGAGTGCCGCTCCCGGCCGCCGGCGAACCCGTGCGTGCGCAGCCACGAGATCATCGTCTCGACGTAGCCGTCGACGAGGCGACACTCGCCCTCGCCTTCGCCGCGCCGCACGCAGAGCGCGTGATCGGCGCCGTCGAAAACGCGGATCGTCGCGTCGCGGTTCGCGGCCCGCTCGAACGCTTCGCGGTACGCGTCCGATGCCCGGCGCCAGTCCGTCTCGGCATCGTCGCCGCCCCAGATCGCGAGCACCGGAATCTCGAGCGCCGCGAGAAAGACACTCACCGAGACATGCAGCACCGCCGACTCCCGGAGCTCGTCGTAGCGCGTCTCGGTCGCGTGCACGTCCCGCGCGATTTCGCTCATCGACGGGAGCAGCGGATAGCGCGACAGCTCGCCGATCGCGGCCCGGTAATCCCGGTACGGCGCCTGGTCGCGCATCATCGCGAGCGCGTCGGCGAGCCGCGACGCCGCGTACTCGGCGTCGTCGGCCGCGTGGCCGAGGCCGACGAGATGCCGTTCGGCCGCATGCCGGATCCGCTCGATTGGGCCGGCCTCGGGACCGCCGACGAGGATCAGGAAATCGATACCGTTGCGCGCGGCCGCCATCGCCGCGGCCCAGACCCCTTCGCCGAGCGCCCAGGCGCCGATGCGCTCGGCGTCGAGACGAGGGTCGCGCTCGAGCGCATCGACGGCCGCAAGCACGTCGTCGCTGCGGACGAAAAGATCGGCGATGCCTCGGTAACGCCCGCCGCTGCATCCGCTGCCGGCCTGATCCCAGACGAACGACGCGACGCCTGCGCGGCGAAGCGCTTCGCGAAGCTCGGCGAAATCGCCTCGGCCGCGTGTGATGTCGGTTTGCCCCGCATCGTGCACGAGCAGCACGACCGGATGCGGCCCCGGACCTTCAGGTAGGTCCAGAATGCCGTGGAGGCGTCTCTGCGCGGAGACGAACGCGACGGGCTCGAGCCCGGAAGGAACACGGCAGCCCTGCGCGATCCGCGAGGACGGCGGCTCGTTGCAGCCTGCGACGACACCGCCCATCGCTGCGATCCCCGCGAGCCAGAGCGCCTTCAGTCCGTGCATCGAGCCGTCCCTGCCGCCGATCAGTGCCGCATCGCGACCCGGCCGAGCGGCCGAGCCGGCTCGGCGCAGCGGCCGCGAGGCCGCGCAGGCGTGGAATGCAGGGCACGGTGCCGCATCGATCGTCCTCTGGGTGCGTCTCGTTCGTCGAAAGCCGAGGCCTTGCGCCCTGCGCCTTCGTCGACGCCATCATAACGCACCGCGCAAGCGACAGCCTCCGGAACGCAAAGGGCCGGCAGCCCTCGCGGACTGCCGGCCCGATTCGCCGCGGCGCGGACGCGCGTCAGAGGTTGAGCCGGATCTCGGGCTTGAAGCCGATCTTGTCGGTCAACCCGCTCGCGAGTGTGATCTCCCGATCCGGCGACTCGGCCTGCGTGCCGGCCGCGACGAGCGCCGCCGAATGCGCCGTCGTCGCGATGTTCTCTTCGATCAGAAGATGGCTGGGATAACGCGCCGTGACGACGATCTCCTCCATGATCCGTTCGTCGGCCGGAGCCTCGGCGAGCGCGGCCGCCGCAAGCATCGATCCGGCGGTCCCGAGGGCGATAAGTTTTCGCATCTTCATCGGCTGCTCCCATGCGCGCCCAGGCGCGCTGTTTCGATGGGCTCATTGTCGTTGCCGCCGCATCGCCGCTCCATCGAGAAAGCTGGAGAATGCATGCCGTTCCTCAAGACCGCGCACGAGCCTCCGGGTGCTTCTCTCGAGGCGCAATCCGGCCGGAACCGTGCTAGCGTTGAGACATTGGCCACGTCTCGAGCGGCGGGACGACCGCGCGAAGGAGGATTCGGCGATGACGCAGGAGAAGCAGCGGAGGCCGGGCGCGAGCGACCGAGCGCCGGCGGCCCCGAAGAACGAGCTGAAGCGCCACCTCGACCAGCGGCTCGACGAGGCGCTCGAGGAAACGTTCCCTGCGAGCGATCCGATCGCGGTCACGCCGCCTCGGCGGCCGCCGCACGCCCGAAGCGCGAGCCGGCGCTAGCTAGCGGGTCGGCCCGACCCCGCCCAAGCGGCGCCGCAGCGTGCCGATGACCTCGCGGGCCTCGGCGATCCCGAGCAGCCGGGCGGCGCCGAAATAGACGACGCCGAACGCGAGCGCGACGCCGAGCGCCGCAACGAGCGGATGCGCGGAATCGAGCGGCTGCCGCGCGGCCTGACCGGCTGCCGAGGCGGCGAGCGCCGCGGCAAGCATCCTCGCGATCGCGCCGACGCCGACGCCGACGCGTCCGATGCGGTGCCCGAGCCGTTTGACGAGCACCCCCCATTCGACCCAAGCACCGAGCGCCGAGCCGAGCGCGAGGCCGACCGGACCGAGCGGCAACCCTTGCACCGTCCAGCCGCTGAGCGTGCCGCCGGGCAGATCGAGCCCTCCGATGCGGACCTGCTCGAGCTCGAGCATCAGCAACGCGCCGGCGAGCACCGAGACTCCGACCCGAAGTCCGGCGATGCGGGCAGGCGTACGCGTGTCGTGCAGCGCGAAGAACGCCGACTGATAGACGCGCGACGTCGTCGACGCGAGCAGACCGACGCTGTAGGCCGCGAGCGTCAGCCAGACGATCGAGACGTCCGCGGGGCCGAACTCCCCGGTCTCGAACAGGCCTGCGACGAAAACGTCGCCGAGCAGCACGAACGCCGCGCAGCTCGGCACGACATGAAACGCGACGCGTCGCGCCGCGGCGTTGACGTTCTCGCGAAGCGCATCCGCATGCGCTTCGCGCTGCCGTGACAGCTCCGGCAGCGCGGCGGCCGCGACGCTCATGCCGAACAGGCTGATCGGCAGCAAATAGAGCGTCTGCGCGAAGCGCAGCCGTCCGACGGCGCCGACCGCGAGCAAGCTCGCGAGCAGCATGTCGGCATAGCTGCCGAGCTGCACGACGCCGCGGCCGAGTATCGCCGGCACCGCGTTCCGCACGACGCTGCGGAACGCCGGCTCGTGACGGCCCGTGCCGATCCTCAGTTGCCGCTCGAGACGCCGCACCCACGGAAGCTGAACGCCGAACTGCAGCAGCCCGCCGATCAATGCGCCCCACGCCGCGGCGATCAAGAGCCCGTCGAGATCGAGCCGCGTGCCGAATGCGACGAGCGCGCCGATGATCGCGGCGTTCCACAGCACCGGCGCGAAATACGGCACGAAGAACCGGCGGTGGCTGTTGAGCACGCCGAGCGCCCAGGCCGACAGCACGAGCACACCCGTCATCGGAAACAAGATACGTGTGACCGTGATCATCAGCTCGCGCCGCTCGCCCTCGAACCCGGGCGTGAAGATCGTCACGAGCAGCGGCGCGAGCGCGATGCCGAGCAGCGAGACCGCGGCGGCGATCGCGACGAGCAGCGCGAAGACGGCGCCGGCGACGCGGCCCGCCTCTTCGTACCGTCCCCGGCCGAGAAGCTCGGAGTAGACCGGGATGAACGACGCGCTCAGCGTGCCTTCGCCGAGCAGGTTCTGCAGCAGGTTCGGCAGGCGCAGACCAGCGCTGAAGACGTCGGCATGCAGCCCCGTGCCGAAGTGCGCGGCGAGCACCCGGTCGCGGACGAGGCCCGCGATACGGCTCGCGAGAATGCCTGCGGCGACGAGCATCGAATTGTTGCGCGCCGCGCCCGGCCGCGGGGCGGGCGGCAACGAGGTCTCGGACGACGGCACCGGGGGGTCGAGCGGCTCGATTCTTTCCGACAAAATGCGAGTCCTGGAAGAGGCCGCAGCAAGGATACGTCAGGACGAGGCGCGAGTGCTCGGGCCTCCGGCTCGCATTCGGCGAGGCAGGCTCGAGCCGCGGATCGAGACATGCAGCACACGCGCATTGCATCGGCACATCGCGTCGGCGCCGCGCTCGGAGCGTTCGTCGCGGCGTGCCTGCTCGCGCTCTGGCCCGGCGAGCCGAGCGCGCAATATTTCGGTCGGAACAAAGTGCTCTGGGAGCAGTTCGATTTCGAGATTCTCGAAACCGAGCACTTCTTGATCCACTACTACCCCCCGGATGCCGCGCACGCGCACTACGTCGCGCGGATCGCCGAGCGCTGGTACGCACGCCTGTCGCGCTTCTTCGACCATGAGCTCGACGAGAAAAAGCCGTTGATCATTTACGCGAACCACGCCGACTTTCAGCAGACGGCCGTGACGCCGGGGCTGATCGGCGAAGGCACCGGCGGCTTCACCGAGTCCGCGCTCGATCGCGTCGTGCTGCCGCTGACCGGCGTGAATGCCGACAACGACCACGTGATCGGCCACGAGCTCGTGCACGTGTTTCAGTTCGACATCGCGGCCGACTCGCAGAGCCGCGGCGGCGCCGGCGTCTCCGGGCTGCCGTTGTGGATGGTCGAAGGGCTCGCGGAATATCTCTCGCAAGGCCGCGTCGACCCGGCGACGGCGATGTGGATGCGCGATGCGGTGCGGCACGAGGCGCTTCCGCAGCCGGACCGGCT
>CAYMAF010000182.1:0-6144 GCA_964388365.1 uncultured Gammaproteobacteria bacterium
GACGAGGAAGCGGCGAAGCTCGTCAACGAGGACGAGATCAAGCTCGAGGCGCTCGAGGCCGTCGAGCAGAACGGCATCGTGTTCATCGACGAGATCGACAAGGTCGCACGGCGCTCCGAGGGCATCGGCGCCGACGTCTCGCGCGAAGGCGTGCAGCGGGACCTCTTGCCGCTCGTCGAGGGCTCGACCGTGAGCACCCGCTACGGGATGGTACGGACCGATCATATTCTGTTCATCGCGTCCGGCGCGTTCAGCGTCGCGAAGCCGTCCGACCTGATCCCGGAGCTGCAAGGGCGATTCCCGATCCGCGTCGAGCTTTCCGCGCTCGGCATCGACGAGTTCGTCGCGATCCTGACCGAGCCGAGCGCGTCGCTGACGCAGCAGTACGCGAGCCTGCTCGAGACCGAGCGCGTGAAGCTCGAGTTCGACCCGAGCGGCATCCGGCGGATCGCCGAGGTCGCGTACGAGGTGAACTCGCGCAGCGAGAATATCGGTGCGCGGCGCCTGCACACCGTGCTCGAGCGGCTGCTCGAGTCGATCTCGTTCGAGGCCGCGGACCGCGCCGGCGAGAGGGTCGTCGTCGATGCCGCGTATGTCGACGCGCATCTCGGCGAGCTCGTCAAGGACGAGGACCTGACGCGCTATATCCTCTGAGCTCCGGAAACGGCGCGGCGGGGCGAGAAGAGGTCGGCTCCCGATTCCGCGGAAATGGGGGCCGGCGCCTTTTTCTGGGAGAATGTCTGCAGGACGCCTTTCACGGTACGGATATGCCCCAGCCCGTCGAGATCAAGCTGCAGAAGACGTCGCGCCGGCTCGTCGTCCGTTTCGATGACGGCTTCGAGGCCGAGCTCGACGCCGAGTATCTCCGGGTGCATTCGCCGTCGGCCGAGGTGAAGGGGCATTCGGCCGGCGAGGGGTTTCTCGTCGTCGGCAAGGAGAACGTCGGTATCGTCCGGATCGAGCCCGTCGGCCGCTACGCGGTCCGGATCGTGTTCGACGACGGTCACGCTACCGGCCTTTATACCTGGCCTATACTGTACGAGCTGGGCCGGAACCGCGAGCGGAACTGGGCCCGGTATCTCGAGCGCCTCGAGAAGGCGGGCAAGGGCCGGGCCCCGCAGTGATCGGATCCGAGCGATGATCAAACCCATCCACGAGGAATCTCCGGAGCCTAGGCCGCCGAAGCGCGAGCCGCTGGCGGATTTCGGCTACGAGCGCGTGCCGCGGGGCCAGAAGAAGGCTCGGGTCCGAGGCGTCTTCGACTCCGTTGCGCCGCGCTACGACCTGATGAACGACGTGATGTCGATGGGGCTCCACCGCTGGTGGAAGCGCTTCACGATCGCGCGCACGGGGCTTACGTCCGGCGACTTCGCGCTCGACGTCGCTGCCGGCAGCGGCGATCTCGCGCTCGGTCTCGCCCGGCGGGTCGGCCCAGCCGGCCGCGTGCTCGTTACGGATATCAACCGTCGGATGCTCGAACGCGGCCGCGACCGGCTGCTCGACCGCGGCATTGCCGGCAACGTCGCATACGTGCAGGCGGATGCCGAAGCCTTGCCGCTCGTCGACCGCACGTTCCACTGCGTGACGATCGGCTTCGGGCTGCGCAACGTCACCGACAAGTCCGCGGCCCTCGCCGAGATGTATCGCGTGCTGAAGCCCGGCGGCCGACTGCTCGTGCTCGAGTTCTCTAAGCCGCTCCTCGGGCCGCTCGAGCCGCTCTACGATGCGTACTCGTTCCAGGTGCTGCCTCGGATGGGCAAGCTGCTCGCGCAGGACGCCGCGAGCTACCGCTATCTCGCCGAGTCGATTCGGCGGCATCCGGACCAGGAAACGTTGCAGCGGATGATGGAGCGAGCCGGGTTCGAGCGCTGCAGCTACCACAACCTCTCGGCCGGCATCGTCGCGCTGCATATCGGCTTTAAGCTCTAGCGATGAGATCGCCTTTGCCCGCCGCGGCCGAGCGGCTGCTCGAGCGCGCGGTTCGAGAGTCGTCGAGCGTCGAGCGTCGCGTCGAAGCGCTCGACGGGCGCAGCTTCCGGATTCGGATCGACGGTCTCGGTATCGATCTCACGCTGCGCGCCGACGGCGGCCGCTTGCACGTGACGGACGAAGACGCGCGGCCTGCCGATGCGACGGTTCGCGGCACGCCCCTCGATCTCCTGCGTCTCGCCCGGCAGCGCAACATCGCGAGCCGGCTGCACGGCTCGGGCGTCGAGCTGACCGGGCGCGTTCACGTCGCCGAGCAGTTCGCCGAGCTGCTCCGGCTCGCGTTGCCCGATCTCGAAGAAGAAGCCGCGCGCTTCATCGGCGATATCGCGGCGCATCGTGCAGGCAACGCGATCCGCGGGCTCGCCGCGTGGCTGCGCAAAGCCGTCGACGCGCTTGAGCTCGATACCGCGGAATATCTGACCGAGGAGAGCCGGCTGCTGCCGACCCG
Organism: uncultured Gammaproteobacteria bacterium; assembly: GCA_964388365.1. Lineage (GTDB taxonomy): Bacteria > Pseudomonadota > Gammaproteobacteria > Steroidobacterales > Rariloculaceae > ZC4RG20. The sequence continues at coordinate 2,438 of CAYMAF010000182.1, forward strand.
TTATGAGGCCGAGGCGCTCTTCTCGGCCGTCGAGACGCTGCGCGACGACGTCGAGCGGGCCGCGATACGCGTCGAGCGCCTCGCTCGGCGCGCAAGCGGAACGCACGACGTGTCCCGAGCCGCGCGCGTCGACGACACGGCACGCGGCCGGCGCCGCATGCTCGGCGGCGGCGAGACGCGCTGATGTCGCTCCGCCGCCTGCGCCTGCCGTTCCGGCTGCTCTCGATTCAGCGCACGCTGCTCCGCTACGGGCTCGACGAGATCGTTTGGCGGACGCATCTGTTTCGTCCGCTCGCGTGGATGCAAAGGCTCCTGCCGGGGCGGACGATGAAGGCGCGGCCGCTCGGCGAGCGGCTGCGGCGCGCGCTCGAGGAGCTCGGGCCGATCTACGTGAAGTTCGGCCAGGCGATCTCGACGCGGCGCGACCTGCTATCCCCGGAGCTCGCGTTCGAGCTCGCGAAGCTGCAGGACCAAGTGCCGCCGTTCCCGTCGGATCTCGCCGTCGCGGCGATCGAGCGGGCGTTCGGCCGTAAGGTCTCCGAGATCTTCGCCGAGTTCGAAGAGGTGCCGCTCGCGGCCGCGTCGATCGCGCAGGTGCACGCGGCGAAGCTCGTCGACGGCACCGAGGTCGTCGTCAAGATTCTGCGTCCGAATGTTCGCGCGCAGATCGAGCGGGACGTCGAGGTGCTGTACCAGCTCGCTCTGCTCGCGGAACGGTACTGGCCGGACGCGCGGCGTCTGCGGCCCGTCGAGGTCGTCGAGGAATTCCACAAGACGCTGCTCCACGAGGTCGATCTGCTCCGCGAAGCCGCGAATGCGGCGCAGCTCCGGCGCAACTTCGCGGGCTCCGAGAAGCTCTACGTGCCGCAGGTCTACTTCGATTATTGCCGCTCGAACATCATGACGATGGAGCGCATTCGCGGCATCCCGATCAGCGCGGTCGACGTGCTCGTCGAGCGGGGCGCGAATATCCGACTGCTGGCCGAGAACGGCGTCGAGATCTTCTTCACGCAGGTGTTCCGGCACAACTTCTTCCACGCGGACATGCATCCCGGGAACATCTTCGTCGACCTCACGGATCCGGCGAAGCCGCGCTATATCGCCGTCGACTTCGGCATCGTCGGCTCGTTGAGCGACGAGGACCAGCACTATCTCGCCGAGAACTTCCTCGCGTTCTTCCGCCGCGACTACCGGCGTGTCGCCGCGCTGCACGTCGACTCCGGCTGGGTGCCGCCCGAGACGCGCGTCGACGAGCTCGAATCGGCCGTGCGCGCGGTGTGCGAGCCGATCTTCGATCGGCCGCTGAAGGACATCTCGTTCGGGCTCGTGCTGCTCAGGCTGTTCGAGACGGCGCGCGAGTTCCACATGGAGGTGCAGCCGCAGCTCGTGCTGCTGCAGAAGACGCTGCTGCAGATCGAAGGGCTCGGGCGTGACCTCTACCCCGAGCTCGATCTATGGCGCACCGCGAAGCCGATCCTCGAGGCGTGGATGGCCGAGCGGCGCGACCCGCGCGTGCAGCTCCGCCGGCTCGTCGACGCTTGGCCCGAGATCGCCGACGACCTGCTCCTCGTGCCGGAGCTGCTGCACCGCAAGCTGCGCGAGGCGGCGATGATCCCGCAGCGCGAGCCGGTCCGCAGCGCCCGCGAGCGATATCCGCAACGGGGCGCCGGCGGCCGCGGCGGCGAGGTCCGGCACCGCCGCCGCGATCGGCAGCTCACCGGGGCCGTGCTGCTGATCGCCGGCGTGCTCTGGGCGGGGCTTGCCGCCGAGCCGGTCTGGGTCGGCTGGATCGGCGCGGGGCTCGGGCTGCTGATGCTCCTTCGCGCGATGCGCTGAGTGCCGCGTCGCGGTCGAAGCGGCGGGACGGCTCGGGAGACTATCTCTTCCGCATCGGCTCCGGTGAGCCGCCGAGCGCCTTCATCGCGGAAGCGACTTCCTCGAGAACCGCGTCGACGTGTCGCTCGTCGGTTCCGCGAACGACGAGGCTCGCGCCGTATCGGCCGTCGCGCGCGAACGGATAGCTGCCGATCTCGACGTCGGGGTGCGCGCGGGCGATGCGCTCGAGCTCGAGCGCGAAATCGCCTTCGCGCAGGTACACGTCGATGCCGCGCGCGTGAATTCGCCGGCCGCCGCGCAGCATCGGCTCGGCCGCGGCGAACATCGCGTGCGCGATCGCCGGGATCCCGGCGAGCACGAAGACGTTGTCGATCCGGAATCCCGGCGCGGCGCTGATCGGATTCTCGATCAGCTCGGCGCCCGCGGGCACGCGCGCCATCTTGAGGCGCGCCTCGTTCAGCTCCCGGCCGCCGTGCTTCAGGCGCACGACGGCTTCCGGATCGACGACGAGATCGACGTCGAACGCCTTCGCGACGGCCTCGGCGGTGATGTCATCGTGCGTCGGGCCGATTCCGCCGGTCGTGAACACATAGGTGTAACGGGCGCGGCACTCGTTGACGTGCGCGACGATCGCGTCGATCTCGTCGCGAATCACGCGCGCCTCCTCGAGCCGGATGCCGATCCGTGCGAGCTCGCCGCCGATGAACTTCAGGTTCGCATCCTGCGTCTTTCCGGACAGCAGCTCGTTGCCGATCAGCAGCACGCACGCGGTCGGATTCTCTGTGCCGCTCATGCCTCGTCCTCCATGAAGAGCTCGACGGCGATCGGGTAGTGGTCCGAGCCGAATGCCGGCAGCCGCTCGAAGCGGGCGACGCCGACTTCCGGGCTCACGAGGCAATGATCGATGGGAATGCCGAGGATCGGCAAGAACGTCGGCCACGTGAAGCCCAGCCCGCGCCCGGTTCGCGAATCGCGGAGCCCGGTCCGCCGAGCGAGGTCCGCGAACTCCGGCGAGTACGGTGTGAGGTTGAAATCGCCGCAGATCGCGATCGGCTCCGAGCGCGCCGCGGCGAGATCCGCGAGGCGCTCGAGCTGGCGGTGACGCTCAGCCGCTTGGCCCGAAGTCATCGGCGGCTGCAGATGGACGCCGATCAGCCGGATCGGAGCACTGCCCGGCGCGGCGATTCGCGCTTCGACGGCGGTCGCCGTCTCGAGCGCGAACGTGCGCGCGTCCGCGAGCGGATGCCGCGACAGCAGGCCGGCGCCGAACGCGCCGTGCTCCGGCGCGAGCAGCCGGTGCGGGTAGTGCTCGAACAGCGGCCGCAGGCGCTCGATCCACGCGTCCGTGAGCTCGACGACGACGATCACGTCCGGAGACTCGGCCGCGAGGGTCTCGAGCAGGCGGTCCGGCACCGATCGATTGTGCCATGCGACGTTGACCGCGACGACGCCGAGCGTGCGGCCGTTCGCCGCGGCTTGCGCGCCGGGCGCGAGATAAGGCGCGAGCGGCCATAGGTTCGGCACCGCCGCGAGCGCGACGACGGCCGCGAAGCGGCGCAGGCCGAGCGCCGCGAGCAGGACGGCGAGCGGCAGCTGCGCGGCGACGTATTGGAGCCGGAAATGCGAGAAAAGCTCGAAACCCCACCACAGCCGCGCGGCGAGCGCTGCGAGCGACGCGCCGATCAGCACGGCGCCCGCGGCGCACAGGATCGCCGCGGCCGTACGCCGGAAGCGTCCCGGACGAGCGGGTGTCGATCTCTCGCTCATTGCGCGCTCCGGCGCATGGGCTCTACGCCGGCGGCCGCAGCGAGCGCAAGAACGCCGCGGGATCCTCGCCGCGCTCGAGCACCTCGACGAGCGCCGAGCCGACG
>CAYMAF010000183.1:0-6127 GCA_964388365.1 uncultured Gammaproteobacteria bacterium
CCGTCGGCGACGGCGTCAACGATGCGCCGGTGCTCGGCGGCGCGGACGTCGCCGTCGCGATCGCCGAAGGCGCGGAGCTCGCGCAGGCGACGAGCGACATCGTGCTCGCGGGCGGCAAGCTCGAGCATCTCGGAGAGGCGCGCGAGATCGCGGCGCACACGCTCGAGATCCTGAAGCAGAACCAGCGCTGGGCGTTCGCCTACAACGTCGCGGCGGTTCCGCTCGCAGCGCTCGGCTTCGTGCCGCCATTGCTCGCGGCGCTCGGCATGTCCTTGAGCTCGCTCGTCGTCGTGCTGAATGCGATGCGGATCGGGCGCGGGATCGGGCAGGGCGAAGCGCGCTCGGATGCCGCGGCACCGATCGCGCCTGAGCGAAACGGCGTCTCGACGTTGGAGGTGCCGGCCGCATGAACGTGATCCTGATCATGATTCCGCTGTCGCTCGTGCTGCTCGTCGGGGCGGCCGCCGCGTTCTTCTGGGCGGTCGATCACGATCAGTTCTCCGATATGGAGACGCCGGGCCTGCTGCCGCTCGACGACGATCCGTCGCGCCCGCCGGCGACCGAATAGCGGCAGCTCGCGCGATCCGCGTCCTCGCCGTCGATCCGATCGGGATTTCCTTGGCCCGTGCGCGAGCCGGCCGATCTCGGCCCGTCGGGCGATGGTCGTTCCCGTCTCGCCGGGCGGCAAGGGTCACGCTTCGGGCCGTCGTGTCGAAAACGTGCGTTCCCGATCGATTAGGGGCGGTGAGCCGATATCGGCTCGATCTCGAACGGAGAGTGCGTCATGCCCCGAATGATTTTCGTGAATCTGCCCGTCGCCGACCTCGGCGCATCGACGGCGTTCTACGAGGCGCTCGGCTTCACGAACAACCCGCACTTCAGCGACGAGACGGCGGCGTGCATGGTCTGGAGCGACGCGATCGGCGTGATGCTGCTGACGCACGACAAGTGGCGCACGTTCACGAGCCGCCCGATTCCGCCTGCGACGTCGAGCGAGGTGATGCTCGCGCTGACCTGCGACAGCCGCGAAGACGTCGATGCGATGAACGAAGCGGCGGCCGCGAACGGCGGCACCGCCGACATCAATCCGGTGCAGGAGCTCGGGTTCATGTATAACCGGAGCTTCGCGGATCTCGACGGGCACGTGTGGGAGGCGTTCTGGATGGATCCGTCGGCCGTGCCGGGCAACGGATGACGTGCTGCCCCCCTGTCCCGAGCCGCTACGCGCCCTCCGGCCGCGCGGAGGGCGCGGCCGGCAACAACACGAGAAAGGCACGTCCGTCGGGCATCAGGTCGAACTGTCGCCGGTACAGCCCCTGAACGAAGCCTTCGATCGGCAGCGGCCGCGGCGCGCCGACCTCGACGCCGCGGTCGCCGGCCGTCTCGATCGCAATCTCGTAAATGCGCTGATCGCGGTCGAAATAGAGCTTGCCACCGTCCGGGGACCAGAGGGGATGGCCGCCGCCTTCGCGCGTCACCGGGTACCGATCGCTCGGATTCGCGAGCGGCGCGACCCAGACCTCGAAGCGGCCGCTCTCGTTCGTCACGAACGCGACCCAGCGGCCGTCCGGCGAAACGCTGCTGCTGTGCTCGGCCGAGCCCGGCAAGTCGATCAGCGTGCGCGTCTCGCCCGTTTCGACATCGAGCAGCGAGATGCCGTAGTCCTCGTCGCCTCGCAGCGTCAGATACGTGAGGTGCCGCCCGTCGGGCGTCCACGATTCGGCGCTGCGCGCGTCGAGCAGCCGCTCGCCGTCTGCGGTGCCGGCCGCGGAGCGCCGAAAGAGGGTATCGGAGCGGGACGGACCGCTGACGACGAAGACGAGCCCGTCGCCGTCCGTCGTCCACAGCGCGGCCCAATTGATCGGGCCTGCGATCCGAGGCAGCGGGCGGCGCGCATCGATATCGCGGAGCCCGGCGATCCACAGCTGCGCGGTCGTGTCGTCGGCGTCGCGATCGACCGTCTCGAAGACGACGCGCTGTCCGTCCGGCGAGACGCGCGGCGCGAAGACCGACGGCGGCACGGCGCCGAGGACTTCCACGCGGCCGTCGAGATCGACGAGCGCGAGCTCGAGACCCGCGGGCGGCTGCGCGGAGGCCGCGACGCCGAGAAGACTCGCCGCGGCGAGACCTGCGGCCGCTGCCTGGCGACGTGCGAACCTCCCGATCATGAGAATTCCTTCTATCGCGGGCCCGCCGCGATTGTGCCATTTCCCGGCGGACGGCGTGAACGATTCGCCTTGGCGAGCGTCTCTGGCTTTGTTTCAATGGGATCCCTGAGGAAGGAGGGGGCGATGCAGGGTCGTACGCGAGATTGGCAAGGTTCGAGGCGCGGGGCGGTCGGCGCTTCGATCGACATGGGCCGCCGTCGCACGATCGCCGGCTTGCTCGCGCTGCCGGCGGCGGTTTCCGCCTGCACGAAAGCGTCCGCGGCGCCGGCGATACGCGTCCATCTCGGACCGTCCTGCGGGTGTTGCCGGGAATGGGCTCGTCATCTCGAGCAGAACGGCTTCGACGTCGAGACCTTCGAAGGCGGCAACGTCGAAGCGCGTGCGCGGCTCGGGATGCCGGCCGAGTACGGCTCCTGTCATACGGCGGAGATCGGAGGGTATGCCGTCGAAGGTCACGTGCCCGCGGGCGAGATCCTGCGTCTGATCGACGAGCGGCCGCGGGCGGTCGGCATCGCCGTGCCCGGAATGCCGATCGGCTCGCCGGGCATGGACGGCCCGGCGTACGGCGGCCGCGTCGATCCGTACGACGTGCTGCTCGTCCGCCACGACGGCAGCGCCGAGGTCTATCGCTCCTATCGCTGACGGGCGTGACACCGGCTCAGCCTCGCCGCGGCGATCGGCGCTTTCGGCGTCTCGACATCACGAGCCTTCGATTCCGGAGTCGCCCCGCGATCCTCCGCGCTCGCGCGGGGGGATTCATGTGATATCCAATGGACGGAGACCTTCGCGCAAGAGCAAGCATGTACCGTGGTTCGCGAGACGCTCTTTCGCAGCTTCGATTTCGACAGCGAAGTGACACGCGGGTCCGTTCGGCTGACGAAGGGGAACGTTTCGGTGTACCTGACACCGACGGTGAGCGGGGATTCCTGCCTGGTCACGCGTCGCGAATTGGTCTTGGGGCACCCGGTCGGTCCGTAAAGGGATGTCCTCGTCGAAGGGCGTGAACGGCGCCTCAGGCGAGGGAATGGCTCTGCGTTCGACGAGAACGACGCGGCGGCGCGCTCAGCCTCGCCGCAGGTGCCGCGGCCAGATGCCGCCGCGGCCGGGCGCGAGGATGCCGTTCGGGTCGATCGCGTCCTTCAGCGTCTCGTTGAAACGCCGCAGCATGCCGTCGTTGAACGAGTACGCGCTCGCTATCGCGTCCTGGAAATAGGGCGCCGCGCGGTACTCGGCCCAGCCGTGCTCGGCCGCGATCGCGACGAGCGCCTCGAGCGTCTCGGCATCGCGAGCTTTCGATTCCCGCGTCGCGAGCCGCGTCCCGCCGCCGCTCGCGAAACCAGCGGAGAAGAAGAAGCTGAACTGATACCAATTGGCCGGTGTGCTGATCGCCGAGATGCGCGTCGGCACGCCGCGCTCGCGCAAGAAGTCGCCGAAGACGCGTTGCGCCTCGAAGACGGCGTCGGCGCTGCGCGGGATCACCGCGAAGAACCCGACGTGATTCTGCTGCCACGAATCCGGCAGCTGCTCCGTGCGCCCGAGGCTCTCCCACGTCGCGAGGCTCGGGATGCCGAGCGACGAGCGCCAGAGATAGTGCGGGTTCTCCACGATGCCGCGCTCGATCTGCTCGGGCGTGAGCGGCAGCGACACCGACGCGCCGTCGATGAAACGCGCCTCGGGCACGTGCCGCGCGATCACGTTGCGCGCGTAGTCCCAGCTCGCGAGCGTCGTTTGCTCGGAACCCAAGAACTGGAGCTCGACCTGCCACGAGTGCAAACCAGCCGCCGCCGCGAGCCTGTCCATCTCCGCTTCGTTCGCGCCGCCGCGCCGCGTCGCGGCCTCGCGGAACTCGGTATTGCCCATCAGCGCCGACAGCGGGCTGGTGTAGAGCGGCTCGCCGATCATGAATAGATCGGACAGGTAATTCACCGCTTTGATCAGCGGCTTCAGGTCCGCGCGCTTCGGCACCGTGACGAATCCCGAGCGGTAATGCTCGGGCGCGGGCATCAGCCGGAACGCCATCTTCGTCACGATGCCGAAATTGCCTTGCGGAAAGAGCCCGGTCGGATCCGGGCCGAACGCATACTTGTGCTCGCCCCACGTCGGAGCGCCCGGCACCGCGCCCATCCCGGTCCGCAGGAGCTCGCCGTTCGGCAGCACGACCTCGAGACCGTGGATCGCGCCGGCATGGTCGCGGTAGTAGCCGAGCGTGAAGCCAAAACCGCGGTCGAGCGAATTACCGAGCGGGCCGCCCCAGCCGGGATTCGCGCAGTCGATCCAGACGTTGAGCCCGCGCTCCTGGATGTGGCGATACAGATCGAAATACGAGACGCCGGGCTCGACGATCGCGAAGTTGCGCTCGTCGTCGACCTCGATCACGCGGTTCATGCGCTTCAAATCCACAACGACCGAGCCGCGCATGCTCGGCGCGGGACCGCCGTACGCGAAGTTCTTGCCGGTCGAGATCGGAAAGAGCGGGACTCGATGGCGGTTCGCGGCGTGGACGATCGCCTGCACCTGCTCGACGCTCGCGGGCGCGACGGCCGCCGAAGGCAGCAGCTCCTCTTCGGGATCGGGGGCCGGCGACCAGTAGTCGCGATACGTCGCGAGGTCCTCGTCGCTCGTGAAGACCCATTCGGCGCCGACCGCGTCCGCGAACGCGCGTATCGCCGCTTCGAAAGTCTCGGCGCTGATTCCCGGCGGTAAGACGGCCATCGCGTTCCGCTCAGCGCACCACTTGAATCGCCTCGGACATTCCCTGCTCGAACGTGCTCCAGCCGGAGTTGATGCCGTACGGCGCGCGGTGGAACACGGCCTCGATCCTGCGGATCTGGCCGTTCTCGATCTTGAAGATCTCGGCGAGCTGCCAGGTCCAGTTCAGCCGGTCGTGGTCGAAGAAGCCGAACGCGAAGACGTTGCCGCGCTCGCGGTCGACGGCGACGAAGCGGCGATCGCGAATCCGCGAGACGACGCCCCGAAGCGCCTTCTCGAACTGCTCCTTGCAGCCCATGACGCGCGTCTCGCCGGTCTCCTGATCGGTTCGCGGAACGTTCGTCGTCTTGATGCCGTTCTCGTAACGCTCGCAGTCGTCGGTGAACGGATAGTAGCCCTTGCCGTCGTTGCGCTGCAGGCCGTCGAAGTAGTAGTTGGCCGTGACGATCAGGTCGTCGCGCGACATCCGCTCTGCCTCGGGAATCGCCTCCATGAAGATCGCATGCGGCTCGCCCATGGCCTCGACGGCTTCGCCGGTGGGCGGGAACGGGCGGTTGGCCGCCGCGTTGCCGCCGAACAGGTCCTGCTCGGGCCGGATCGCGAGCTGCTCGACCTCGGTGATCTTGCCGTTCGCGATCTTGAGGCGCAGCGCGAGCGCGACGAGATTGCCTTGGCCGTCGTTCACGCCGGCGTTCGCGAGGTTCTCGCGCACCGTGCCGATGAACGCGACCTGCTGCGTCTCGACGTCCGGCACGTAGAACTTGTAGCCGCCGATGCCGGACATGCCGTACCACAGGCCTTCGTTGCCGAGCGGGAGCTGGATGCCGTTCTCCGTGAAGCGCGTGCCGATCGCAAAGAGCTCCGGGCTCGGATCGTTCGCGAGCATCGCTTCGAGGTAGCGATCGACGTAGCGCTCGAGACACGCGCGATCGCAAGCAGGCGTTGCGGGCTGCTGCGCCGCGGCGCCGAACGCGGCACCGAGAAGAATGATCCCGATCGACAGGCTGCGCATGTGCGAGCTCCCCACCCCCGGAATGACGCGAGCTTCGAGTATAGCGAACGGCCGCATCGCCGCGGGCGACCGCCTCGAATCCCTCGGCAGCCCCGCCCGGGATGACAAGGAAACTTGACATGGGCGTCCAGAAGTGCAAAGCATGCTTTGCATTTGATAAAGTGTGCTTGGCATCCCGGCATTCGTAGCGGTCGACCGCTCGCTCATCAAGATGGGCTGGTGGCTCGCGAAGCGATGA
>CAYMAF010000184.1:0-6116 GCA_964388365.1 uncultured Gammaproteobacteria bacterium
GGCATGATCCGTCAGCACCAGTTCGACAAGGTCGAGCTCGTGCACATCGTGCGCCCGAGCGAGTCGTACGAGGCGCTCGAGCTCCTGACGTCGCACGCCGAGACGGTGCTCGAGCGTCTCGGTCTCGCGTATCGCGTCGTCGCGCTGTCCGCCGGGGACATGGGCTTCTCCGCCGCGAAGACGTACGACATCGAGGTCTGGCTGCCGGGACAGAACCGGTATCGCGAGATCTCCTCGTGCAGCAACTGCGAGGCGTTCCAAGCACGCAGGATGCAGGCGCGGTGGCGCAACCCCGAGTCCGGCAAACCCGAGCTCGTGCACACGCTGAACGGCTCGGGCGTCGCCGTCGGGCGCGCGCTCGTCGCCGTGCTCGAGAATTATCAGCAGGCCGACGGGTCGGTTCGCGTGCCGGACGCGCTCGTGCCGTATATGGGCGGGGTCACGACGATCGAGCCCGCGAAGTAGCGCGGGCGGCTATCGAGGCCGCGTCATTTCGCGAGCGCGCTCGGCCGAAGCTGGATGTGCGCGACGAGCGGTTTCGTGCCCTTGCCCCCTTCCATGAGCCACGGCGTTCGATCCCCGCTCGGCACCCATAGGCCGCGGCCCTTCCAGCCCGCATCGGGGTCGTCGATCCGGCCGTCGAAGCCCTTCGTGTAGAACCCAAGCGGGTACGGGATCCGTAGCGTCACGAACTCGCCGTCGACGAGCGCGTGGATGCCGTCGAAGAGATTCGCCGTCGCCATCGGCACGTCTTCGCCGAGGCCGAGCGTGTCGTGCTGATCGACCCACGTGTAGTAGCTCGACTCGGCGCTCGCTTCCGGCCGTCCCTCGAAGCCCGGTCCCGGGAAGCGATGGAACGTCCAGCCTTCGGGGCAGTGATCGCCGGTCGCGCTGGGGCCGTTCAGCGGGCGTTCGCATTTGCGCCGATCGAATTCGCCGAGATGCCCGCTGCCGAGCGAGACCCAGACGACGCCGTCGCTGTCGATATCCGCGCCGCGCGCGCCGAAGCCGGGCGGCGGCACGCGGTAGATCTCGGCGAGCGCGGTCGCGGGCGGATTCGGCCCCGGATCGAGGCGGACGACCGCGCCGGGATAGCCGAGCCTCGAGCCCCAGATCGCGCCGTCCGCCGGGCTCGGCATGACCGCGTAGAAGCCGGCGACGATCCGCTTGTCCTTCGCCGGATCGACCGGCTCGTCGGGCTCGACATAGTCGTCGCGCCGGCCGTTGCCGTTCGTATCGAGCACGAGCGCGGTCCAGCCTTGCGCACGCGCCGCGTCGCCGGTCTCCTCGAACGTCTTCGTGTCGAGCCAGCCGACGACGTCGCCGCCGCCGCTCGTCCATAGCGTATGGCGCTCGTCGGCCGCGAACTGCAGGTGATGCGTCGAGAAGCACGTATCGACGAAGGTGTAGCTGCCGGTCTCGGGCTCGTAGAGCGCGAGATGGCGGTTCGACCTTTCGAGCGGAAACCGTTTCGCCGACGGGTGATCGGATCCCTTCCGGCAGAACGCTGGATTCGCATGGCCGCGGATCCGCGCCGTGTACCAGACTCGGCCGCGTCGATCGAGCATCGGATTGTGCGCGTTCGCGCGGCTGTCCCAGATCGTTTCGCCGCCCCAGTACGGCGACGGCGCGAGCGGCGGCGTCTCCGCGGTCGTCGGCGTATCCGCGTCGCGGACCGGCGCATGAAAGCTCGTCGCGGCGCCCGCGACCGGATCGAGAATCGGGAAGTCGTCGGTCGAAAGCTCCGGCGCGCCGTAGATCTTGCCGTAGGCGTTGACCTCGGGATTCCGCCGGTCGGTCGACGACAGATCGTGCAGATAGGCTTTCTCCGTCGACCAATCGCGGATCGTCACGACGACGTTGCGCTCGACGCCGCGCGGACGAGCCGGCCGCACGCGCGGCAGCTCGCCCGCCGCGATCCGATCCGTCCAATCGGCGAGATAACGGAGCGGCACGCCGCCGAGCTGCCCGACGAGCGCGATCATCTGGCCGCCGGCCTGGCCCGACTGCAGACGCCGCGTCCACGCATCGATCGAGCTCTCGAACTCGCCGAGCGACGCGGGGATCGTGCGCGTCGAGCGCTGTCCGAGCTGGTGGCAGCCGATACAGCCGAGATTCGTCATCGACGCGATGTAGCGGTCGAGGCCCCCGGGAATCGCTGCGACCTCGTCGGCCGACGGCAGCCGCATCATCGAATACCAGTAGATCGCCGGATACGTTTCGGCGGCGACGGCGGGATCGGCCGCCGGCGCGGCCGTCAGCGCGACTCGCTCGCCCGGACGCGCCGCGACCCGCTGCGAGTCGACGAGCCCGTAGCCTCGGACCCATACCGAGTAGTCGGCATCAGGGAGATCCGGCACGACGAAGCGCCCCTGATCGTCCGTGACGACGATGCGCGCGAAGCGCGTGTCGAGGTCCGAGGTTTCCGCGATGACCCAGACGCCGGCCTCGGGCCCGTTGCGGCTCATCACGACACCGCCGATGTCGTCGGCGTCGATGTCGACGTCGGCGCTCGTCTGCGCGGCGGCGGCCCCTGCCGCGGAGAGCAGCGCGGCGAGCAACCGCGCCGGCGAGAACGGCGGGCGGTATCGGCCCATTCGGCGCGTGACGAGCATCGAGGCTCCTCGTGACGAGGTGTCGCGCCAGTAGAATGTAACGCTCTCCGGTCCGCAAGGCGTGTCGCGGCCGATCCGGACCCGGCGGAGATCGTCCGCTACCCGAGATTGTCAGGCGTTCGCGGCGAGCTATACTCGGCGCATATTGACGGACGCCCATCTTGCTGAGCACACCGCTACCTGCCCATCCGGCTCGCTCGCTGCTGGAGCGACTGTTCCACGACTCGGTCGAGCCGATCGTGCTCGAGGGGCTCGACGGGCATATCGTCGACGTCAATCCTGCCGCGGCCGAGATGTTCGGATGGAGCCGGGAAGAGCTGATCGGGCGGCCGTACTCCGTGCTCGTCCCGAGCGAGCTTCGCGCCGAGGAGGCCGCGCTGCGCCGGCGGTGTGTCGCCGGAGCGCGACTCTCGCGGCGGCGATCCGCGCGCATCGGCAAGGACGGGCAAGTCTTGAGCGTCGTGCTGTCGTTATCGTTGCTGCGCACCGACGACGCTCGGGTAAGCGCGATCGCGACGATGGTCTCGCCGGATGCGGAGACGACGAGCGATACCGCATCGGAGGCCGATGCGCGGCGGCGCGCGGCGCTCGAGACCTGGGCGAACGTGACGCCGGGCGGCGTGTTCGACGTCGACCTGCTCGGGTCCGGCGAGTACTGGTCGCACGAGATGCGCGCGCTGATCGGAAGGCCATATGGCTCGCCCGGGTCGGCCGATGCGCAAGGGATACCGGATCACGTCCATCCGGACGACCGCGAGCGCGTCGCCGCTGCTATCGCGCGCTCGCACGATCCTGACGGCGACGGGCTCGTCGAGACCGAGCACCGCATCGTCCTGCCGAACGGTGAGATCCGGTGGCTGCTCGTCCGCGGCCGCACGCTGTTCGACGTGATCGACGGCCGGCGCAGAGCGGTGCGCGGCGTGGGCATCGCGTTCGACGTGACCGCTCGGAAGCAGGCCGAGGAAGCCCGGCTCAAGGCGCTGATCGACGTCTCGTCGAATGCGTCATGGGCCTGCGATGCCGAAGGGCGCGTCTTCGAAGACTCGCCGTCGTGGCGGGCGTTGACGGGACAGAGCGAGGAGGCGCTCAGAAGCTTAGGCTGGGTCGGTGCGGTGCATCCCGACGAGCGCGCCGCCGCGGAAGCGGCGTGGCGCGCGACCGTCGCTCGTAAAGCACCGTTCGATGCCGAGTGGCGCATCGTCGACGCGTCCGGCGAAATCCGCCACATGCGCGTGCGCGCGCTGCCGCTCGTCAACGATGACGATACCGTGCGAGGCTGGGTCGGCGTCGGCGAGGATATCACCGACCGCAAGCGCGCCGAGCTCGAGGCCGAGCGGGCCAACGAACGTGCTCGCGAGGCGAATGCGCTGCTCGACGCGATCTTCGCCGCCGCGCCGATCGGGCTCGGCTTCTGGGATCGGGATCTTCGCTTCCGCCGTATCAACGAGCGGCTCGCCGAGATGCACGGGTTCTCCGCGGCCGAGCACGAAGGCAAGCGTCTCGACGAGCTGCTGCCCGATATCGAAGCGCCCGAGGAGCTGTACCTCAAGTGGCGCGAGATCCTCGAGACCGGCGAGCCATGGCTCGGCGTCGAGGTGCGAGGCGAGACGCCGGCGCGGCCCGGCCAGCCGCGCACATGGAAGGAGGATTTCTTCCCGGTCCGCGTGCACGGCGAGATCGTCGGCGTCGCGGCCGTCGTCCAGGAGATCACCGAGCGAAGGCTCGCCGAGGCCCAGCTCCGCGAGAGCGAGGCACGATTCCGTCAGATGGCCGACAACGCGCCGTTCATGGTCTGGCTTACGGCGCCCGACGGCGGCTGCATTTTCCTGTCGCGCAGCTGGTATGAGTTCACCGGCCTTTCGTCGTCGGACGGCCTGGGCTCGGGCTGGCTCGATGCGGTGCACCCCGACGACCGGGCCGCGTTCGAGCAGGTCTTCCTCGATGCTCAAGAGCGCCTTCAGCCGTTCCGGATGGAGTTTCGGCTGCGGCGGCGCGACGGCGAGTACCGCTGGACGCTGCAAGCCGCTGCGCCGCGCTTCAGCCCGGGGAGCCGATTCAAAGGCTATATCGGCTCGATCATCGATATCACCGAGCGCAAGCTCGCCGAGCAGGCGCTCGAGGCCGCCGACCGCCGCAAGGACGAGTTCCTCGCGATGCTCGCGCACGAGCTGCGCAATCCGCTCGCGCCGCTGACGACGGCGACCGAGCTGATGCGTCGGCTTCCGGCGGACCCCGCGCTCACGGAGCTGCGCACGATCATCGAGCGGCAGCTCGAGCATCTGACGCGGCTCGTCGACGACTTGCTCGACACGTCGAGGATCACGACCGGACGCATCGTGCTACGGCGGGAGGTCGTCGATCTGCGCGATGCCGTCCGTCATTCGCTCGAGACCGTCCGCCCGCTGATCGAATCGCGCCGGCACGCGCTCGCCGTCGCGCTGCCCGACGCGCCGCTCTGCGTCGATGCGGATCCGGTCCGGCTTGCGCAGATCTTCACGAATCTGCTGAACAACGCGGCCAAGTTCACGCCGAGCGGCGGCCGCATCGAGCTGTCGGTCGAAAAGCGGGAAGGCGACGCCGTCGTCACCGTGCGCGACAACGGAATCGGCATCGCGGCCGAGGTGCTGCCGCACGTCTTCGACCCGAGGCGGCGCGTCGACGAGCGGCACGACGACGCCGGGCTCGGTATCGGCCTGTCGCTCGTCAAGGGGCTCGTCGAGCTGCACGGCGGCACGATCGCAGCGTGCAGCGACGGCGCGGGCAGCGGAGCCGCGTTCGTCGTTCATCTGCCGTGCTCGCAGGCGGCGCGGCACCGGCCGGCGCGAGCGCTCGACGACGGCGAGCCGCGGGTGCCGCGCCGACGGATCCTGATCGTCGACGACAACGACGATGCCGCGTCGAGCCTCGCGCGGCTGCTGGAGCACGCCGGGCACGAGGTCCGCGACGTGCGCGACGGCCGCTCCGCGCTCGATATCGTGCGGGCGTTCGAGCCCGAGGTCGTGCTGCTCGATATCGGCCTGCCTGACATGGACGGCTGGCAGCTCGCCCGCGCGCTGCGCGCCGATGCGATCGGGCCGATCAAGCTGATCGCGATCAGCGGCTACGGGCAGGCGGCGGACCGGCGCCGCTCGCGCGACGCCGGGATCGATCAGCACCTCACGAAGCCGGTCGACTACGCCTCGATTGCGGCGTGCCTGTGACGTCCGCGTCGGCCCCGAGGCCGAGGAGCTTCAGGTCGCCGAACTGGAGCTCCGCGAGGCGGGCGTAGAGCGGACTTTCGTCGAGCAGCTCGTCGTGCGTGCCGACGGCGACGATGCGCCCCGCGTCCATGACGACGATCCGGTCCGCTCGCCGCACCGTCGCGAGCCGATGCGCGATCACGATCGTCGTGCGGTTCTGCATGAGCCGCGACAGCGCTTGCTGCACGAGCCGTTCGCTTTCCGCGTCGAGCGAGCTCGTCGCCTCGTCGAGCAGCAGGATCGGCGGATCCTTGAGCAGCGC
>CAYMAF010000185.1:0-6090 GCA_964388365.1 uncultured Gammaproteobacteria bacterium
TCGTGCGGCTGCGCAAGCGCTTCGAGCGCAATCCCGAGTCGCCGCTGCACTTCCATACGGTTCGAGGCGTCGGCTACCGCTTCACGCCCGAGCCCGAGACACAGGCTGAGCGTGCCGATCACGGCGACGCAGGGTGACGCATGGCAACGAAGCTGCTACTCGAGACGATCGAAGGCCGGGCGGCCGCGCGCCGGCCGTTGTGGATCATGCGCCAGGCTGGCCGCTATCTGCCGGAGTACCGCGAGCTTCGCGCGAAGCACGCGTTCAAGGCACTCGCCGGCGACCCGGAGCTCGCGGCCGAGGTCACGCTGATGCCGATCCGACGATTCCCGCTCGACGCGGCGATCGTGTTCGCGGACATCATGAGCCCGCTGCCGGCGCTCGGCATCGAGTTCGATTTCGATCCGGGACCGGTCGTCGCACGGCCGATTCGTGACGCGGCCGCGATCGACGCGCTGCGCACGCCGGACCGCGACGAGATCGCGCCCGAGGTGATGCGCGCGCTCGCGCTGACGCGCCGCGAGCTGCCGGCGTCGACCGCGCTGCTCGGCTTCTGCGGCGCGCCGTGGACGCTCGCGGCATACCTCGTCGAGGGGCGCGGCGTGAAGGATTTTCCGACGCTGCGCGCATTCGCCGCCGCGCGCCCGGATCTGCTCGAGCGGCTGCTCGCGAAGCTCTCGGCGCTGATGGCCGACTATGTCGCCGCGCAGGCCGAGGCCGGCGCGGACGCCGTGCAGATCTTCGACTCGTGGGCCGGCGTGCTGTCTCGCGCGGACTGGGAGCGGCTGATCCGGCCGCATCTCGCCGCGCTGCTCGAAGCGGCGGGCCGAGCCGGCATCCCGCGGATTCTGTTCGTGCAGAACGCGCCGCATCTCGTCGACGCGTACGCGTCGCTGCCGGCCGAGGTCGTCGCGGTCGATTGGCGCGTCGATCTCGGCGCGCTGCAACGCAAGCTCGGCGGACGCGCGGTGCAAGGCAATCTCGATCCGGCGGTGCTCCTCGCGGGCCCGGACGCGACGCGGCGCGCCGCGAGCGCGCTGCTCGACGCGGTCGAGCCGCGCGGGCATATCGTGAACCTCGGGCACGGCATCATGCCGGAGACGCCGATCGAAAGCGTCGAGGCGCTGATCGAGGCCGTGCACGGCGAGACGCCGGCGCGAGGCTGAACGCGCCGTCCGGCGAGACGGTCGAAACGGAAGCGGAGGGATCATGGCAGACGAATCGAAACAGCAAGGGAGCACGACGGGCGATACGGTCCCGCCGCTCGATATTTCCGAGAAGGGACGGCGCGGCGGCGAGACGATCTCGCTCGACCGCCGGCTGTTCATGAAGTTCACGGCGTTCGGCGACTGCGAGGAGCCCGAGGAGGCGATCGCGGCGCTCGCCAAATCCGGCATCGCCGCGGCGCTCTATCTCGATGCGCACGATCCGCTCGGCATCGGCGTGATGGCGGCGAGCGAGGATCCGGACTTCCTCGTCACGACGCTGCGCGACGTGTTCGGCACCGAGCCGTTCGACGACTACGACTACAAGCCCGAATACGACATGCTCGGCCGCAGCTATTCGATCGGCTACGAGAGCGATCTCGAGGACGTGCTGCTGAAGCGTCCGCTGCGCCGTATGCTCGATCCGGAGAACCGCTGGGTGATCTGGTATCCGCTGCAGCGCTCGAAGGGCTTCCAGCGGCTGCCGAAGGAGGAGCAGATGCGGATCCTGGCCGAGCACGGCACGCTCGCGAAGCGCTTCGGGCAGGCCGGGCTCGCGAACGATATCCGCCTCGCGTGCTACGGGCTCGATCGGTACGACAACGATTTCATCGTCGGCCTCGTCGGACCGACGCTGCATCCGCTGTCGGCCGTCGTCGAGGAAATGCGCAAGACCGAGCAAACCGCGCAGTATCTCGACAACCTCGGGCCGTTCTTCGTCGGCCGCGTCGCGTGGCAAAGCTCGTACGAAGGGTAAGGCGCGCAAACGCATCGCAGCAATGAGCGAGGCCGAGAAGCTTTACGACGACGAGGGGCACGAGTACGACGCCGTGCTCGTCGTCTCGTTCGGCGGCCCCGAAGGGCCCGACGACGTGATGCCGTTTCTCGACAACGTGTTCCGCGGTATCCCGGTCACCGACGAGACGAAGGCGGCGGTCGCCGAGCGCTACGCACGCTTCGACGGCGTCAGCCCGATCAACGCGGAGACGCGCGCGTTCATCTCGGCGCTCAAGGTCGAGCTCGACGCGAACGGGCCCGCGCTGCCGATCTACTGGGGCAACCGCAACTGGCATCCGTACTTGCACGACGCGTTCGAGCAGATGAGCCGCGACGGCGTGCGCCGAGCGATCGCGTATATCACGAGCGTGTTCAGCTCGTACTCGGGCTGCCGGAAGTATCGCGAGAACCTCTACGAGGCGGCGGCGAGCGTCGAGAATCCGCCGATCGTCGACCGGCTGCGCAGCCCGTTCAACCATCCGCTGTTCATCGAGGCCGCCGCGGCGCGCGTCAGCGAGGCGTTCGAGCGCATCCCGGCCGAGCGCCGCACCGCGGTGCCGCTGCTCTTCACGGCGCATAGCCTGCCGGAGTCGATGGCGCGGCGCTCCCCGTACGAGGCGCAGCTCGAGCAGGCGTGCCGCCTCGTCGGCGATGCGCTCGAGCACCAGCGCTGGCGGCTCGTCTATCAGAGCAACAACGCGCGCTACGGCGGCGAGCCGTGGCTCGGGCCGGACATCTCCGAGGCGCTGGTCGAGCTCGCGAACGAAGGCTTCGAGGACGTCGTCGTGATGCCGATCGGCTTCGTCTGCGATCACCTCGAGGTCGTGCTCGACCTCGATCACGAGGCCGCCGACGTCGCGCGCGCGCACGGCCTGAACTTCGTGCGCGCGCCGACGGTCGGCACGCACCCGGCCTACGTGTCGATGGTCCGCGACCTGATCTGCGAGCGGATAGAGGCCCGGCCGGTTCGCCGCGCGCTCGGCACGCTCGGGCCGGCGCACGATTTTTGCCCGGCCGACTGCTGCCTGTCCGGGCGTCCGGGGCCGGTCCGGCCGACGCTCGGCGGCCCGCCCTCCCCTCGAACGGAATCGAGTCGAACGAAATGAGCGCTTCTGACGTCGTCGTGATCGGAGCCGGGCTCTCGGGCCTGTATGCCGCGATGATCCTCGAGGAGGCCGGATGCGATGTCCGCGTGCTCGAGGCGCAATCTCGGATCGGCGGACGGATTCACTCGATGGGCCGGCCGGACACGCAAGCCGAGGCCGGCGGCACGTATATCGGCGCCGGGTATACGCGTCTGATCGGCACGGCCGAGCGGCTCGGCGTGAAGCTGATCGACGTGACCCCGATGCTGCGCTTCTTTCAGGAGCAGGATCTCGTGCTCGGCGACGAGATCATCCGCCAGCAGGACTGGGCGGCGCATCCCGCGAATCCGTTCCCGGACCGCGACCGCGAGCTCCTGCCGTGGAATTTTCATCGCGTGCTGACGATGCGTGAGAACCCGCTCGAGCGGCCCGACGACTGGCTCGGTCCGGCCTATGCGAAGCACGACGTTTCGGCATACGACTGGATGCGCTCGCTCGGGCTCGACGATCTGGCGATCCGTATCGGGTACGAGATGAACCCGGCGTACGGCGCGAACGCGCGGGACATCTCCATGCTGCTGCTGTTTTTCCGCGCCGCGTTCTCTAAGGCACAGCGGCGTCTGGCACCGGAGGGCAGCGTCGGCTTCACGGTCGAAGGCGGCGTGCAGCGGATCCCCGAGGCGATCGCGGGAAGGCTGAGGCGCGGCGTCGAGCTCGAGCGCCGGGTCGTCGCGATCGAAAGCCGCGCCGACGGCGTCTCGGTGCGCTGCGCGGACGGCTCGGCCGTCGCCGCATCGTTCGCCGTTTGCTCGCTGCCGCTCGGCGTGCTGGCCGGCGTCGCATTCGATCCGCCGTTGCCCGAGCCGCAGGCGCGGGCCGCGGCGAGCCTGCCGTCGCAGCCGGTCACGCAGGTCTATCTCGTGCCGAAGGCACCGTTCTGGGAGGAGGACGGTTATGCGCCGAGCCTCTACACCGACTCGACGGCCGGCATGATCGCGGCATCCCGCAACGGCGAGGACCCGGAGCAGGTGACGAGCCTCACCGCGTGGGCGATGGGCCCTGCGGCCGCGCGCCTCGACCGGATGGGCGAAGCGGACGCGGGCCAAGCGGTCGTCGCGGAGATCGAACGGATCCGGCCGGCCGCGAGAGGCAAGCTCGAGGTCGTCGGCCTCAAGTCATGGGGAGCGGATCCTTATGCCCGCGGCGCGTGGGCCTATTTCCGCCCGGGGCAGGTCCGCGAGCTCGCGGCCGGGCTCGGCGCGCCGCACGGCCGGGTGCAGTTCTGCGGCGAGCATCTCGCGGCCGCGAGCCGGGGCATGGAGGCCGCGATGGAGTCCGCGGAGCGGGCGGCGCGGGCGATCCTCGACGCCTGATTCGGGTCCTGCCCGTCGGCCCGCCGGGGCGCCCGGAGCGCCCGTCGCCGCGATGATCGGCGCGCCCGGCATCACCGTCGGCCCCGGGAAATGCCCGTGAGGCCTACGGCCGCCGGTTCTTATGCGCTTCGGGAATGGCAGCATGAGAACATAAACGTTCACGCGCCCCCGACACGAACTTAATTTAGTGCGCTCGTCAGGATCACCGACCGCCCGCGAACGGGCACTGTCTGAGACGACCATGAGCGCACTGCCGAATCCCCTCGGACTTGGGCTGGACTTGCCGCCCGAGTCGCCCGAATCGACGTCGTACGACGAGGAGAGCAGCCGAGCCGTCGCTCTCGAGCGCTGCAACCGGATCTTCTCCGAGCTCGAGCCGGTCAAGCGCATCGAGTGGGCGATGGAGCATCTGCCGGGGACGCACGTGCTGACGTCGAGCTTCGGCGCGCAAGCGGCCGTCTCGCTGCACCTCGTCACACGCGTCGCGCCCGATATCCCGGTCATCCTGATCGATACGGGCTACCTGTTTCCCGAGACGTACCGCTTCATCGACGAGCTGACGGAGCGGCTGCGCCTGAACCTGCGCGTCTACCGGGCACAGCTCTCGCCGGCGTGGCAGGAGGCGCGCTACGGGCAACGGTGGAACCAGGGGCTCGAGGGCCTGAACGCCTACAACGAGGAGAACAAGGTCGAGCCGATGCGCCGCGCGCTGCGCGAGCTCGGCGCGAGCACGTGGTTCGCCGGCCTCCGGCGCAAGCAAAGCGCGTCGCGCGCTTCGATTCCGTTTCTCGACTGGGCCGGCGGCCGCTGGAAGGTGCATCCGATCGCCGACTGGAGCGACCGGGACGTGCACTTCTATCTGAAGGAGCATGAGCTGCCGTATCACCCGCTGTGGGAGAAGGGATATCTGTCGATCGGCGACGTGCACAGCACGAAGCCGATTCACGAGGTCGACGCGATCGAGCAGACGCGCTTCTTCGGTCTGAAGCGCGAGTGCGGGATCCACGAGATCGATCTCGCCGATCTCTAGGGGCTCCGCCGGCTCCGGGCCCTACTCGACGGTCTCCTCGCAGCCGCTACGCTCCGGCAGCAGGATTCCTTTCTTCAGCTCCTCGACCTCGTCCGGCGTCTGCGCGGCCGCGATACGGCGGATCAGATCCGTCGAATACTGCGGCGCGAGGAAGTGGATGAAGTCGACCATGTAGCCGCGCAGCACCATCTCACGCGGGAAGCCGACCCAGGTCGTGACCTTCGGGAAGAGCCCGCGCGCGTCGAGCGCGACGAGATCCTCGGCGTCCTGACGCTCGAACGCCATCGACGCGATCACGCCGACGCCCATGCCCATGCGGACATACGTCTTGATGATGTCCGCATCCCGCGCCGTGAAGACGACGCGCGGCTCGAGGCCCTGCTCGTGGAACGCGCGCTTGAACGACGACTCGCCGGTCAGCGAGAACACGTACGTGACGAGCGGGTATTCGGCGAGCGTCGCGAGATCGAGCTTCTTGCGCTGCTCCGCGAGCGGGTGCTGTTTCGGCACGAGCGCGATCCGATGCCAATGGAACAGCGGCAGCATCGTGAGCTGCGAGAACAGATGCTGACCGCCGCTCGCGATCGCGAAATCGACCTTGTTCGTCCCGATCAGCTCCG
>CAYMAF010000186.1:0-5947 GCA_964388365.1 uncultured Gammaproteobacteria bacterium
AGTTCCAGAAGCAGCTCGGCCGCGTCGCGCAGATGTGGGAGATGGTCAACTGGTGCATCCGCAACCCGCTCGAGGGCGAGGATCTCGCGCCGGGCGATCCACGCATGACGGCGCTGCTCGCGTACATCGCGAAGGAGCGCCGCGGCGTCGCGCTCGAGCCGGGCAAGCACTGAAATCGCGAACGGCGCACCGAAGCCCCTCGCGGAACGCTTGGGGCGTCGGCGCGTCGACGCTAAGGCCGCCGCGCGAAGACCGCGATCAGGCCGCGAGCGCGCCGCTCTGCCGCGCCGTATGCGCCGCGATCGCGTCCATCAGCGGCGGCGACAGGCAGTCGTACGGCTCGAGGCCGAGCTCGCGCAGCCTTGTGCGGACCTCAGGCATCGATTCCGGATCCGCGCCGGCCTCGATGATCGACGACACGAACGCCGCGAACTCCGGCGGCGCCCAGCCCGGCTCGTCCGAGAGCTCGACGTGCACGAAGTCGAGCCCATAGAACGGATGCTGCGTGTCCTCGATTCGCCCGTACATGTGCACGCCGCAGCCGCGGCATGCATGACGCTTGATGACCGCGCTCGGATCGACGACCTCGAGCTTGTGCGCGTTCGCCGTGACCTCGAGATTGTCGCGCGGCACGACGGCGACCATCGAGAACAGCGCGCCGCGCGGCTTCCAGCACTTCGTGCAGCCGCAGACATGGTTGTGCGCCACTTGTCCCTTGATCGTGACCTCGACCTTGTCGGTCGGGCAGTGGCAGCGCAGCGTCCCGCCGGCGAAATTCTCGGCGGCCGGCTGGAGACCTCGATCGACGGAAGGATGTATCGAAACGGCCATATGAACCCCCTCTGCTGATCGTGCGGTTGGTTCGGACCGAGGAGAGTGCTCGCCGCGTTGCACGTGAGCGCGGATCGGGCAGCTCGATCGAGTATAGAGGACCGGTGGCGGCGCGCAATACGCGCGGCCGCGTGCGGCGAAAGAGGCCGTTTCGGGCGTTCTCGGCGGCCGACAATCCGCCTTTCGCCAGTGAGTTACGTGCCGGCGTGTCGTCTCGTCTGGCGGCGTCGTTTGCGGCTTCTCGGCCGCGGCTGATATTCTGACCGCAGATCTTTAACGTTCCCGTCTTCGGAATTCCGCGCGGCGACGCGCCAGAATCCTTACGACCCGAGCGTCGAAGTCTGAACGGCCGTGCAGCCGGCCGACGACCGACATCGAGACCGGCACCGCCGGCACGAGCGTCGACTTACGGAGCGCGCGGCACGCGACGCATCACCATTCCATCCGTCGACGAGCATCGCGCCGCGAGTTCGTCGCGGTTCACGGGGCAGCCGGCAGAGGAGGGAGAGCCCATGATCGAAGCGGGAAAGACGGTGGCCTTCGAGTATACGCTGCGGCTCGACGACGGCTCCGTCGTGCAGAGCAACAAGGACGCCGAGCCGCTGACCTACGTGCACGGCGAGAGCCAGCTGTTGCCGGCGCTCGAGCGCGAGCTCGAGGGGCTCGACGTGAATGATCGCAAGGAGATCAAGCTCGCGGCCGCGGATGCGTACGGCGAAGTGCGCGACGAGGCGTTCCGCGAGGTGCCGACCGATCAGATTCCGGAGTCCGCGCGCCGAGTCGGTGCGCAGCTGAGCGCGCAGGGCTACGACGGCCCGATTCGCGTTCACGAGGTCCGAGACGAGACGATCGTGCTCGACTTCAATCATCCGCTCGCCGGGCAGGATCTCACGTTCGACATTCGCGTGGTCTCGATCGAATGAGCGGCCGGGCCCCGAACGACGAGCCCTACGAGCTCGTCTCGGTGAAGAGGAGCGCGCCCCCTGCGGGCAGCGACGGCAACGACTGGTTTCGTTATCGGATCTCGCAGGGAACGAACACGATCACGGGTTACCGGCAGGGCGATCTCGCGGCGATCGAGGCCTCTCTGAAGGAAACGGTGATCGCGCTGAACGAGCGGCGGTCTCCGCGCCGCGGCCGGGTTCAGCTGACGCAGACGCGCAAGCCGAGGCCGGCCGGCTGACGCTCCTCATCCTGCCGCTTGCGGCGCGAACGCGACGAGAAGCCAGTGCGTCGGCAAATAGACGCACAGCGGATACGCGCCCATCATCAGCGTGAAATGCACGCGAGGAGGGAACGGGGTCTTCGGCGGATGCCCGAAGCCTCGCACCCAGTTGATGTTCTTCTCCGGCGGCGCGAGCGCGAGGCTCGCCGGCAGCACGAGCCATGCGACGAGTGTCGTCGCCGGCAGCGCGCGCGGATCGTATCCGTAGCGGTAGAGCATCCAGACGATCGCGGGCGGCAGCGCGAGGTGAAACAGCGATAGCGCTCGGAGGTAGCGCGGAATCGACGCGTCGAACATGTATGCGGCGAGCGTCGAGAAACTGTTGCCGAAGACGAGCCCGCCGACGAACGACGCGACCCATACCATCTCCGGAATCAGCACCGCGAGCGCGACCATGCTCGCGATCGTCGCGTTCTCGAGCCATAGCGCCGCGAGCAGGCCGAACAGCGCGAGGTCGGAGAACCATAGGAAATTCGCAGGCCCGTGCTTCACGTAGTAGACGGGCACGATCACGGCCGTCATGGCCGTGAACAGCAGCGCGAACCCGAGCGTGACCGGATCCATCAACGGCGGCCCGATGCGCCGATGCGAAGGGGAAGCGCGAGCATGCCAGTCAGCGGCCGGGCGGAGGCCCCGTGCGGGCGGGCGGTTCTTGTCGCGCGGCGCCGTCCGGCGCGACGAACGCCGGCGTGCCGATCACGACCGGCGCCGAGGTCGCGATCCTCGCGCCTTCGCCGGCCGGCGGGGCGAGGAAGCGCGGCATCGGCGCGACCACCCCCTGGAAGCCACTGCCGCCGGTCAAGACCATGCCGCCGGCGGCGACCGTCACCGCTTCGGTGAAGGCCGGGCGGGAGCTCATCATCGCTTCCGCCCGAGCCCTGAGCTCGGGATCGGTCACGTGCGCGTCGATCATCGCGCGCGCCGCGGCCGGATCCTGCGCGGCCCGGATGACCGCCGCTTGGATCACCGCGCTTTGCCTCGCGAGGTCGGCGCTGAACGCGCCGAGGAGCGCCGGGTCCAGGCCGTCGCCCGTCTGCGAGGCCGCGGCGACCAGCATCTGAAGGGCGGAGTCGCGCGTCTCGCCGCGAGGCATCGACAACACGAAGCTTCGCACCTCGTGCGGCGCCTGCTGCGCCCAGATCGAGACGGTGCCCGACATCGCGATCTGCCGTGCCGGACTTTCGAGGCTCGAGGCCCATGCGGCGGCCGCCGCCGGCTCCCGGCCGGCCCAGACGCTGGCGATCGCCGCAGCGGCACCGAGATATTGCGGCGAGGACGTGTCCGCCCGTCCGAGCAGGTCCGCGGCCGCGGCGGGATTCTCCGAGGCTGCGCTCCGCGCCGCCGCGATCACCGCTTCGTCATAGCCGCGCTGCCCGTGAAACTGCTCGATCCAACGGGCCGCCTCGATCGGATCCCGGATCGCATAGGCGGCCGCAACTTCCGCGAGCCAGGCCGGTCGCATCGCCTCGGGGATCCGCGACGCGTCGGCCGCCGCGGCGCGCACGTCGCGGCGGGACGCGTGGATCGCCGCCTGTTGGAACGCATCGGTGCCGGCCCGCTCGCCGTGCGCGATGAGCCACTCGACGGTCGCCGTCGGATCGAGCATCGACCAGCGGCCGACGAGCATCGCGACGACGCTCGTGTCGACGTTCGGCTCGAGCAGCAGCCGCTCCGCGACGGCCTCGAGCGTCGTGCCCTCCATGCTCCAGAGCGACGCGGCGGCGGCCTGGAGCAGGCGCGACCGCTGCATCGGCGCGGTTTCGGCGAGCGCGGTCTCGATCGCGAGCAGCGGATCGGTCGCGCCGACGCCGGCAAGCGTCTGAACGAGCAGCTCGGGCTCGCCGCTCGCGCGCGCCCAGGCGAGCGCGCCGGCCGGATCCTGTCGTGCATAGACCGGCGCGATCAATGCGAGCTCTTGTCGCCGCTGCTCCGCATCGGCTGCGCCGTCCTCGACATGGGCGATCGCGGCGAGCGGGTCCCGCTCGACGAGCGACACGATGCCGATCCGGCGGACCGCGGCGGCGAGCGGCGCGGAAAGGCGCGGCGCGATCTCGAGCAAGCGTTTCGGATTCGCCCGCGCGAGCGCCTGGATCAGGTCGGTGCGGGGAAGAACGTCCGCCGGGCCGAATCGCTGTAGGTCGGGCGGCGCCGCCGAGAGCAGCGCCTCGAGCCGCGCGCCGGACAGCCCGGCGAAATGCTCGACCATCTCGTCGGGGGCCGACGCGGCCCACGCCTGCACCGCGACGGATTCGAAGAGCGTTTCGAGATCCGCGCGGCCGATGCGCCGCGCTGATACGAACGCCTCGCGCGGGTCGCGCCTCGCGAGCACCCGCGCGACGGTATCGGCGATCGTGCGTGCGCGCGCCTCGTCCTGAACCTCGCCGAGCGCGCGAAGCGCCGCGGCTGGGTCGGCGATCGCCCAAGCCGCATAGGCCTGCGCCGCGAGAGCAGCGTCGAGGCCGAGCTCGTCCGCGAGCGCCGCCGCGCCGCGCGCATCGAGCTCGGCATGGCGCGCGAGCCCGGTTTCGAGCTTGAAGCGTCCGGCCGGCGTCGACGCGAGCGGTGCGCTTTCCGCGAGCAGCGCGCGGAGCTCGGGAAGCGACGCGGAGACGGTCTTCTCGTAGAGCGCAAGGCGCTCGGCGGTCGGGAGCTCCGGCACGAGGCTCGCGGCCGGCGGCAGCGCCGCGCCGGAGGCGAGCGCCGCGGCCGCGGGCGACGATTCCCGCCCGATCGTCAGGGCATACGTCGCGGCCGCGCCGAGCGCGGCTCCGCCGAGCGCGGCCAGAAGCGTGCGTCTCATCGCGCTCCTTTCGGGTCCGATGCGTCGTTCGACGGCGCTCAGGATGCTTCGGTATATCAGAATTTCACGGTTCGGGCGAACCCCTCGGTGGGCGTCAAGCCGGCCTTCGACCGTATAATGCGCGCTCCGGCCCGCGCCGACCCGTACGGAACGCCCATTCACGAGGACGTGTTGACCGCATGACCGCCAAGATCATCTATACCCTCACGGACGAGGCGCCTGCCTTGGCCACGTATTCGCTGCTGCCGATCGTTCAGGCGTTCGCCCGCGCCGCCGACGTGACGGTCGAGACGCGCGACATTTCGCTTGCCGGCCGCATCCTTGCGCAGTTTCCGGAGCGCCTCACGCCCGAGCAGCGCCGCTCCGACGACCTCGCGTACCTCGGCGAGCTCGCGCAAACCCCCGAGGCCAACATCATCAAGCTGCCGAATATCAGCGCGTCCGTGCCGCAGCTGACGGCGGCGATCAAGGAGCTCCAATCGCAGGGCTTCGCCGTGCCGGACTACCCCGCGGAGCCGAGCAACGACGAGGAGCGCGAGATCAAAGCGCGGTACCAGAAGGTGCTCGGGAGCGCGGTGAACCCGGTGCTGCGCGAAGGCAACTCCGATCGCCGCGTCGCGGCCGCGGTGAAGCAGTACGCGAAGAAGCACCCACACTCGATGGGGGCGTGGAGCCCGGACTCGAAGACGCACGTCGCACACATGAGCGGCGGCGATTTCTACGGCAGTGAGCGGTCCGCCGTGATCGAGCGCGCGGGGCGCCTCAGGATCGAGCTCGTCGGCACCGACGGCAAGACGACGGTGCTCAAGCCCGACGTCGACGTGCTCGACGGCGAGGTCATCTCGACTGCCGCGATGAGCTGTCGGGCGCTGCGCGAGTTCTACGAGGCCGAGACGAATCGCGCGAAGGCCGAGGGCGTGCTGCTGTCGCTGCATCTCAAGGCGACGATGATGAAAGTGTCCGATCCGATCATGTTCGGGCACGCGGTCTCGGTCTACTACCGCGACGTGTTCGACAAGCACGCGGCGCTGTTCGACGAGATCGGCGTCGAGCCGAACAACGGCATCGGCGACGTCTACGCGAAGATCGAG
>CAYMAF010000187.1:0-5935 GCA_964388365.1 uncultured Gammaproteobacteria bacterium
ACGCCGCGACCTGCGCGCGCACGAGCTCCTCGAAGACCATCGAGAAGACGACCGAGAGCGGCGACGGGGCCACCTCGAACGTCAGGGTCACCGAAACCTCGCATTCGTTCTCGCCGACGTCCTCGAATTCCCACAGCCCGTCGAGATGACGGAACGGCCCCGACACGAGCTCGATATCGAGCCGGCGAGGACGCTCGAACGTATTCTGCGTCGTGAAGCTCTTGTGTATGCCGCTGATGCCGATATCGATCGTCGCCAGCATGTACCCTTCGCCCTGCTCCTCGATGCGCGCGTCGCGCACGCCGTGCAGGAACTCGGGATAGGCCTCGACGTCGTTCACGAGATCGAACATCTGCGCGGCCGTGTACGGCACCCGTTGGCTGCGGTGAATCTTCGGCATCAGGATAGCTCGGGAAGCGGCCGTCTGGACGGCGGATCAGGAGAACAGCTCGAGCCCGCTGAGCAGCATGAGCACGACCGCGACCGGCGCAATGTAGCGGGCGGAGAACCTCCAGAGACGATAGCCCCAGCCGGCTTCCGGATCGAGCTCGTCCGCGGTCGAGTTCCGCGCCATGACCCAGCCGGCGAAGACGACGATCGCGAGGCCGCCGATCGGCAGGAACAGATTGTTCGCGAGGTGATCGATGTTGTCGAAGAACGTGCCGCGCCAGAAGGTGACGTCGGACCACGGCCCGAACGAGAGCACGGTGACGAACCCGAGCACCCAGATCAGCGTGCCGACGATGATCGCGGCCTTCGCGCGCGTCATCTCCCACGTTTCCATGAAGAACGCGACCGCGGGCTCGAGGATGCTGATCGCCGACGTCCAAGCCGCGAACGTCAGCAGCAGGAAGAACAGCGTCGCGACAATCACGCCGCCCGGCATCTGGCCGAACGCGAGCGGCAACGACTGGAACACGAGCCCCGGCCCCGCCGCCGGATCGAGACCGTGCGCGAACACGATCGGAAAGATCACGAGCCCGGCGAGCAGCGCGATCGACGTATCGGCAACCGCGACGGCCAGCGACGCGCGCGGAATCGACTCGTGATCGGGCAGATAGGCGCCGTACGTCATGACCGCGCCCATCCCGACGCTGAGCGTGAAGAACGCCTGGCCGAGCGCGCTCAGCACGGAATCGCGAGTCAGCTCGTCGAAGCGCGGCTCGAACAGAAATACGACGCCCTCCATGAAGCTGCCGGTCGTCATGCTGTACCCGAGCAGCACGAACAGCAGCGCGACGAGGGCGGGCACGAGCACCCGGACGGCGCGCTCGAGCCCCTGCTCGACGCCGAGCACCACGACGCCGATCGTGAGGACCATGAACAGCGTATGCCAGCCGCCGGCGACCAACGGACTCGAGACGATGCCCGAGAACGTGCTCGACACATCGTTGGCTCCGACGTTCACGAACGCGCCCGACGCGGCCTCGACGATATACGCGACGGTCCACCCGCCGATCACGCTATAGAACGACAGGATCAGGAACCCGGTAAAGACGCCGAGCAGGCCCACGAGCCCCCAGGCCCGCACGCCGGCCTCCTCCTCGCCGAGCAGCGCCATCGTGCGCACCGGGTTACGCCGGCCGCGCCGGCCGATCAGCACCTCGGACATCATGATCGGCAGCCCGATACCGAACACGCAGACGAGATAGACGAGCACGAATGCGCCGCCGCCGTTCGCGCCGGCGAGATAAGGAAAGCGCCAGATGTTGCCAAGCCCGACGGCGGACCCGGCCAAGGCGAGGATGAACCCGAGGCGCGAAGTCCATTCCCCGTGCAGCGAGCGGCGCCGCTCGGCACCCGGTGCATTCATGCAGAAAGCCCCTCCCGGAGGGTGTTTTTTGTTTTGCATTTTAGGATCATTGGTTTGCGATGGCCAGAAAGCAGGGAAAGCAATCCTCCGAGCGATCGATCGCGCAGAACCGTAGGGCGCGCTTCGACTACTTCATCGAGGAGGACTTCGAAGCCGGGCTCGAGCTCCAGGGATGGGAGGTCAAGAGCCTGCGCGCGGGAAAAGCGCAGCTCACGGAATCCTACGTCGTGCTGCGCGACAACCAGGCGTGGCTGCTCGGCGCCCACATCACGCCGCTGCTGTCCGCGTCGACGCATATCGAGCCCGATCCCACGCGAACCCGGCGACTGCTGCTCCATCGAAACGAGATCGACCGGCTCACGGGCCTCGTCGAGCGGCGCGGCTATACGCTCGTGCCGCTCGAACTCTACTGGAAGAACGGGCGCGCGAAGCTCGCGATCGGGCTCGCGAAGGGCAAGAAGCAGCACGACAAGCGCGCGGCCGAGAAGGAGCGCGACTGGCAGATCGAGCGGGCGCGCGTGCTCAAAGCTCGTTAGCCGCGCCTTCGCGCGCACGGAACCGGCGACCGGGCGCGCGGTCGAATGTCCTGTCTTCGGGCAGAATTCCGGCCCGGAGCCTTGAATCGGGCGGATTCGCCCATACACTACCGGAATGACACACGGGGGCGACCTGGTTTCGACGTGGGTTGCGAAACCCGAGGTGCATGCCGAGGTGCAGATTACCTCGTTAAACCATCTGCAAACCAAATAGTTGCCAACGACGACAACTACGCACTCGCCGCTTAATACCCGGTAGGGTGCCGTCTGACTGGAGCCGTGCTTGTGCGTCCAGCCTCAGGCGTCGCATCTCACAAGCTCGCGACGAAGCGCGTCCGCCGCCGAGTCGTTAAACACTAAGCGGACTCGCCGTCGAGCGCGCCCTGTCCGTCGGGTTGCTCGCGGCTAAAACAAAAGGCGGACTAAGCATGTAGAGCCGAGGGCGGAGAGCTTGCGGACGCGGGTTCGATTCCCGCCGCCTCCACCACTCACCTTCTCTTCAAGGCGCAGCCAAGACCTCCACGATATAGGCAGCGATATCCTGTAGCTCGGCCCGCTCGTACACGCTGCCGAACGCAGGCATCGCATTCCGTCCCGTCCCGGTGACCGCCATGATCGCGGCCACCGACAGCCCTTCGGTCAACGGCGCGCCGCCGCCCTCGCCTCCGCGTCCGCTCGCCCCGTGACAGGGCAGGCACGCCTCGCGGTAGAGCGTTTGGCCGCGAACGAGATTCGGCGTGTAGCTGGGATCGGGCCCCGCCGCGGCCGCGCTCGCGGCTTCGGCCGGCGCCCGCGAATCGAGCGGCTCCATCGTGCCGTTCAGCGAGAACAGCCAGACGCCGTCGCCCCGCGCGCCGTCGCCGAATACGCTGCCGCCAGCGAGCACGGCGATCTTCTGCACTCCCTCGTGCAGGAACGTCGTAACGGTGGTGTTGACGCCGGCGTCGGTCATGAATTCCCACAGCAACTTGCCGTTGTCGGCGTCGAGCGCGGTCAGCCGGCCGTCGCTGCGGCCGACGAAGAGCAGGCCGCCGGCGGTGACGATCGAGCCGCTGTAGCACGCCTCGCGCCATTGCTGACGCCAAACGAGACGATTCGTCGTCACGTCGAGCGCGGCGAAGACGCCGCCGTCGTGCGCGTTGCCGCGCCCCATCCTGCCGCCGAAATACGGCACGTTGTCGACCTTCTCCGCGAGCGGCAGCTCGACGACATAGGTCGTCACCCGGTCCGTCGCGCAGACGTAGAGATGATTGCGTGTCGGATCGAAGCTGCTCGGCGGCCAGTTCGCCCCGCCCTGCGGGCTCGGCTTCATCATTCGCGCTTCCGTCCAGAACGGCGTGAAGATGCGCCCCTGGTTGAAAAGCGTTCCGTCGGCCTCGACCGGCGCGCCTTCGGGCGGAATGGGAATGTCGTGACCGACGATCGAATCGCCGATCGGAAACGGCTGCGTCGCGGCCGTGGCTTGACGCGGCTCCTGCGGCACCGGCCGGTCCTCGATGCCGATCAAGGGCTCGCCGGTCTCGCGATCCAGGATATAAGCCCAGCCGGTCTTGCCGACCTGCACGAGCCCTTTGCGCATGCGACCGCCGATCTCGGCATCGAACAGGATCACCGGGTTCGGCGCATCGAGATCCCAGATGTCGTGGCGGATCTGCTGGAAGTGCCAGCGATACTCGCCCGTGCGGACGTCGAGCGCGACGATGGAGTTGTTGAAGAGATTGTCGCCCGGCCGCACGCTGCCGTTCAGCACGGGCCCCGGGTTTCCGGTGGAGAAGTAAATGAGCCCGAGCTCCGGATCGACAGCCGGCGTCTGCCAGACGGGCGCGCCGCCCTTGAGGTAGGCATCCGAATCCTGCGGCCAGGTGTCGTGACCGAGCTCCCCCGGCCCCGGCACGGTGTAGAACCGCCAGATCAGCTCGCCCGTCGCCGCATCGTAGGCCGAGACATGGCAGCGGACGCCCATGACGCCGCCCGATACGCCGACGATGACCATGCCGTCGAAATAAAGCGGCGCGGCGGTGATCGAATAGCCTTCGCGCCAATCGGCCACCGTCGTGGACCAGACCTCTTCGCCGGTGGCTTGATCGAGCGCGACGAGCCGCGCGTCGAGCACGCTCGCGAAGACCTTGCCGTCGCCGAGCGCTACGCCGCGATTCGACTTGCCGAACGGGCTGCCGGCCTGCGGCGCAGGCTGCCCCCGCCACAGCCAAAGAATCTTGCCGGTATCGACGTCCAACGCGGCGACGTCGTTGTCGCCGGTCGTGACATAGAGCGTGTCGCCGAAGACCAGAATCTGCGCTTCGCCCGAGTTCCCCGGCCCGGTTCCGGAGCCGAGCCCGGTGCGCCATTCGGCGCGGAGCCGATCGACGTTCGTCCGGTTGATTTGATCGAGCGGCGAATAACGCTTGTTGTCGAGGCTGCCGCCGTTGGTGATCCAGCTCTCGACCGGCAACGCCTCGAGCTCCTCCGCCGTGAACGCCGGCGCGATGCGGATCGATTCGTCGGCCGGCGCGTCGCTCGGAATATTCCCGATAACGAGAACAGCGACCAACGCGGCCGTCTGCGCGGCCGCTGCCCTTTCGAGTTTCATGTCGTCTCCCCCAAGACTCTTACGTTGCGGCCGACGCCGTCGGCATGCGCTTTGGCGAATTCGTTGTTCGGCGCTAATCGCGAGGCACCAGCTCGCCTAGGATATACGCGGCGAGGTCGTGCAGGTCGTCGATCTCATAGATCGACGCGAACGCCGGCATCGCGCCGCGCCCGTTGGCGAGCACCGTCATGATATCCGCCTCCGATAGCGCCGAGGTCAAACGCGCGCCTCCCATCGGCCCGCCCTGCCCCGTCTCTCCGTGACAGACGATGCAGCTCTGCGCGTAAAGGCGGCGTCCACGCGCGGGATCGGGCGTGCGGCCGGGCTGCGGTGCGACGACCGCGCGTGCGGCCGGCTCACTCGTCGAGGCGCCGCCGCGCGGCGTCGCCGACGTCGAGAATTGCCCGCCCGGATCGCCGGATCCGGGCGGCAGCGGACCGATCGTTCCGTCCAGCGAGAACAGCCAGACGCCGTCGCTTTTTCGCGTCGGCGCGAGCGCCGTGCCGCCGGCGTATACCGCGAGATACTGCTTGCCTCCGTGCAGGAACGTCACCATCGGCGCATTGACGCCGCCGTCCGTCTGGAAGGACCACAAGCGTCGGCCCGTCGCGCTGTCGAGCGCCGTCACCCGTCCGTCGTTACGGCCGACGAAGACGAGCCCGCCTGCCGTCGCCAGCGAGCCGGAATAGCACGTATCCGGCCATTGCTGAATCCAGCGGATGCGATTCGTCGTGACGTCGACGGCCGCATAGATGCCGCGCCGCGCGCCCGCCACGCGCTCGACGTTCGCGCCGGCATAGACATCGACCGGCTCGACCGGATAGGTCGGGTCGACGCGGCTCGCGCCCCAGAAGCCGTCGATCGCGCACACGTACAGCAGCCCGGCGCGCGGGTCATACGCCATCGGCGGCCAGTTCATCGCCGCGTAGGGTTTCCATAGGACCGGCTCGTCCCAGAACGGCGTGAAGATGCGCCCTTCGTTGATCAGCTCGTAGC
>CAYMAF010000188.1:0-5931 GCA_964388365.1 uncultured Gammaproteobacteria bacterium
GCTTTGCTTGTACGGCTCGAGCCCGAGCTCGACGAGCAGCGATTCGAGCAGCTCGGGCGGCGACGCCGGAGGCGTTCGCAGCCATACGGCCGCGCTGCGCGTGCTGCCCGCGGCCGCTCGCAGCGCGGCGCCGGCGAGCGTCGTCTTGCCGACGCCGGCGAGACCGGTCAGCGCGATCGCGGCGTCGGGCGTCGAGAGCGCGATCCGCGCATGCGTCATCAGGTCCGCATGCGCGTCCGGATCGCCGACGAGCAGGCTTTCGTCTTGGGCGATCCCCGGGGCGAATAGCGGGCCGTCGAGCTCGAAATGGTTGGCGTACATTCGAAGCGCGTCTCGTAGCCGAGGGAAGCCGATAGTCTGCGTCGGTCCGCAGCCTCGTTGCGTGAAGCGGGTTCACAAATAGGGCCTTCGGCGCCGGCCCGATGCTAGCATGACCGCGAGACCGTCTCCGGCAAGAGAAGGAACGGCGATGCCCGCAGCGAATTCCCGCGACGCGGCCCGGCCGCCGCCGGACCGTTTGCTGACAGAGATCGCGGACTATGTCGCGGCCGCGGACCCGGGCTCGGACGAGGCGCGCGACATCGCGAGCTACTGCCTGCTCGATTCGCTCGGGTGCGCGTTGCTCGCGTTGAATTTCCCCGCGTGCACGCGGCTGCTCGGGCCGCTCGTGCCGGGCGCCGAGGTTTCAGGCGGCGCGCGCGTGCCGGGCACGTCATACGCGCTCGATCCGGTGAAGGCTGCGTTCGACATCGGGACTCTGATTCGCTGGCTCGACTATAACGACACATGGCTCGCGGCCGAGTGGGGGCATCCGTCCGATAATCTCGGCGCGATCCTCGCGGTCTCGGACTATCTGTGCCGGCGGCCGGACGCGCCGCGGCGCCTGCTCGTCCGCGACGTGCTGACGGCGATGATCCAGGCGCACGAGATCCAGGGCGTGCTCGCGATCGACAACGCGTTCAACCGTGTCGGCCTCGATCACGTGCTGCTCGTGCGCGTCGCGAGCACCGCGGTCGCGACGGGGCTGCTCGGCGGCGACCGCGCGCGGATCGCCGCTGCGCTCTCTCACGCGTGGCTCGACGGTGGAGCGCTACGCGCTTATCGGCATGCGCCGAATACCGGGCCGCGTAAGAGCTGGGCCGCGGGCGACGCAACGAGCCGCGCCGTGCGTCTCGCGCTGCTCGCCGTCGCAGGCGAGCCCGGCTACCCGTCCGCGTTGACCGCGCCGGTCTGGGGGTTCGAGGCCGTGCTGATGCGCGGGAAGCCGGTGACGCTCGTGCGTCCGCTCGGCAGTTACGTCATGGAGAACGTGCTGTTCAAAGTCGCGTATCCCGCGGAGTTTCATGCGCAGACCGCGGTCGAGGCCGCGCTGCGCCTGCATCCCGAGGTCGGCCGCCGTCTCGATGACGTCTCTCGTATCGTGATCGAGACCCAGGAGCCGGCGCGGCGGATCATCGACAAGACCGGCCCGCTCGCGAATCCGGCCGACCGCGACCATTGCTTGCAGTACATGGTCGCCGTCGCGCTGATCCGCGGCCGCCTGACGGCCGACGACTACGAGGATGCCGCGGCCGAAGATCCGAGGATCGACCGGCTGCGCGAGCGGATCGAGGTCGTCGAGAACCCGCGCTTCACGGCGGACTACTACGATCCGGACAAGCGCGCGATCGGAAACGCGCTGCGGGTGCATTTCGTCGACGGCACCGCGACCGACCGAATCGAGATCGAGTATCCGCTCGGCCACCGCCGGCGGCGCGCAGAAGGCATTCCGCTGCTGCTCGAGAAGCTCGCGCGCAATCTGCGCTCGCGCTTCAACGAGGCGCGAGCGGCGCGAATCGAGGCGCTGTGCCGCGACCGCGATGCGCTCGAGTCGATGCCGGTCGACGCGTTCATGTCGCTTTGGACGGAGGCTCGAGCGTGAACCGATCGAACGAGCCCGCGGAAGCCTCTCCGGGGAAGAGGTTTCGCGCCGCGGTCGAGCGAAATGCGCCGCTCAAGGTGCCCGGAACGATCAATGCGTACTGCGCGCTGCTCGCGGAGCGGGCCGGCTTCGAGGCGGTCTATCTCTCCGGCGCTGGTGTCGCGAACGCGTCGTTTGGCCTTCCGGATCTCGGCATGACGACGCTGACCGAGGTCCTCGAGGATGCGCGCAGGATCACTGGCGCAACGGCGCTGCCGCTCCTCGTCGACGCCGATACCGGATGGGGCGGGGCATTCAACATCGCCAGAACGGTTCGCGAGATCGAGCGCGCAGGGGCCGCCGGTCTGCACATCGAGGATCAGGAGCAAACGAAGCGCTGCGGTCATCGGCCGAACAAGGGGATCGTGCGGGCCGACGAGATGTGCGACCGTATCAAGGCGGCCGTCGACGCCCGGCGCGACGACGCCTTCGTCGTCATCGCGAGGACCGATGCGTTCGCCGCCGAGGGGCTCGACCGCGCCGTCGAACGTGGTCGCGCGTACGTGGGCGCGGGGGCCGACATGATCTTTGCCGAGGCGCTGCGCGGTCTCGACGACTATGCCGCATTCGCGGCCGCGCTCGACGTGCCGGTGCTCGCGAACCTCACCGAGTTCGGCGTCACGCCGGCGTTCACTGCGCCCGAGCTCGGACGCGTCGGCGTCAAGATCGTGCTGTTTCCGCTTTCGGCGTTCCGCGCGATGAGCCGGGCGGCCGAGCGCGTCTATCGAGCGATCGCCGAGACCGGCACGACGGCCGGGGTGCTCGATTCGATGCAGACGCGGGACGAGCTTTACGCCGTGCTCGATTATCTCGAGTACGAGCGCTTGCTCGATGCGCTGACCGGGCCCGGCACGTGATCGGCGCAGACGGCCCGAGAAAAGGGCCGGTCCCGCCGGTATCCGTCCGGGCCAGCGGACTTCCCGAATGGGGTTGAGCGCTTGGAGAAGTCTCGCGGGACACGCTACCATTTCGCGGAAACTGCCCGTTTCGGAGGCTTGCCTCGCGCTGGGGGAGCGCAGCGGGACGTGCGGCGGTCGTCACGGCGCCGCCTGCCGCTTCGAGGCCGTTGAGGAGGGCGCGTGGAAAGAATGCGGCGTTGGGGGTGGACCGGTCTTGCGCTCGGCCTCGCCGGTTGCGGTCCGTCGGGGCAGGAGGTCGTGAGCTCGACGATCGGTGCGTACTGCATCGATTGCCACAACGAGATCGAGCAGGTGGCCGATCTTTCGCTCGAGCGCTTGGATCTCGCGCAAGTCGATGCCGATCGCGAGATCTGGGAGAAAGTCCTCGAGAAGCTCAACGCCGGCATGATGCCGCCGCCGGATGCGCGCCGTCCCGAGCCCGAGACTTATGCCGCGGTCACGAAGTGGCTCGCGAGCACGCTCGATGAGACCTGGACGCCGTACCTGCCGCCGCCCGGCGCTCATAGGCTCAATCGCAGCGAGTATGCGAACGTGATTCGCGACCTTCTCGCGGTTCAGGTCGATCCGGCCGCGTTCCTGCCGGTCGACGACTCGAGCAGCGGTTTCGACAATCAGGCCGGCACGCTGACGCTGTCGCCGGCGCTGCTCGAGGCCTATCTCTCGGCCGCGGGCAAGATCAGCCGGCTCGCGATCGGGGACGTCGATACGCCGAGCCAGACCGTGTACCGGGTCGCCGAGGACACGACGCAGAACTACCACGTCGAAGGGCTGCCGTTCGGCACGCGCGGCGGCCTTCTCGTCGATCACTACTTTCCGGCCGACGGCGAGTACGTGATCAAGATCTTCTCCGTGAATCTCGGCAACATGGGTAATTTCCGGCCGTTCGGCGAGGTCCGGGGCGAGCAGCTCGAAGTATTGCTCGACGGCGAGCGGCTCGCGCTCTTCGACTGGGACGAGGAGTTCAACCTGAACCGCGGCGGCTTCGGCGGCGGCGACGGTCAGCTGAAGACGATCGACGTGCGCGTGCCGGTCACCGCAGGCCCGCACAAGGTCGGCGTCACGTTCCTCGCGACGAACTTCGCACCGCTGCTCGATCTCAACAACGATTTCGAGCGCAGCACGATCGAGACTGGAGGACTGCCCGGCTTTACGTTTTATCCGCATATCGGCAGCGTTCGGATCGACGGGCCGTACGGCGCGGCGGGCGCGTCCGATACCCCGGCCCGCAAGCGCATCTTCGTGTGCTATCCGGAGCATGCGAGCGACGAGCAGGCGTGTGCCGAGCAGATCGTTTCCTCGCTCGCGTTCCGCGCGTATCGCGGCTTCGATACCGAGGAGGACGCCGCTACGCTGATGC
This sequence comes from uncultured Gammaproteobacteria bacterium, assembly GCA_964388365.1. GTDB lineage: Bacteria > Pseudomonadota > Gammaproteobacteria > Steroidobacterales > Rariloculaceae > ZC4RG20. The sequence goes on from CAYMAF010000188.1 coordinate 4,238, forward strand.
GCTTCTACGAGCAGGGCCGCCGCGCCGGCGGCTTCGAGGCCGGCGTGCAGATGGCGCTGCAGCGGGTGCTGATGGACCCGAAGTTCATCTACCGGTTCGAGCTCGAGCCGGACGACGTCGACGAAGGAAAGCTCTACGAGATCGACGACCTCGCGCTCGCGTCGCGCCTGTCGTTCTTTCTCTGGAGCAGCATGCCCGACGACGAGCTGCTTCGGCTCGCCACGCGGAACGAGCTGTCGGACCCGACTGTGCTCGAGGCTCAGGTTCGCCGGATGATCGACGACCCGCGCTCGAAAGCGTTCACCGAGAATTTCGCCGGCCAGTGGCTCGCGCTCAGGAGCCTCGACAGCCATCAGCCCGTCGTCGACGAGTATCCCGATTTCGACGATAACCTGCGGCAGGCATTTCGACGCGAGACCGAGCTGTTCTTCGACAGCATTCTGCGCGAAGGGCGCAGCGCGATCGAGCTCCTGACGGCCAACTACACGTTCGTCAACGAGCGCCTCGCGAAGCATTATGGGATCCCCGGGATCCGGGGCAGTCATTTCCGCCGCGTCGAGCTCGGCGCCGAGCTCGACGAGCGGCGAGGATTGCTCGGCAAGGGCAGCATCCTCACGACCTCGTCGCAGCCGGGGCGAACGTCGCCGGTGATCCGCGGCAACTGGATCATGACCCATCTGATCGGCGTTCCGCCGCCCCCGCCGCCGCCGAACGTTCCAGAGCTCGAGGCGAGCGAGGAGGCGCTGCAGGGGAGTGGGGCGGCTCCGACCTTGCGGGAGATGCTCGAGCGTCATCGCGAGAATCCCGCGTGTTTGAGCTGCCATTCGTTGATGGATCCGTTCGGCTTCGCGATGGAGCCGTTCGATGCGATCGGCCGCCTGCGCGCGACGGACAACGGCAGGCCGATCGACGCGGCCGATGTGATGTACGACGGAACGCCCGTCCGCGGGCCGGCCGATATCCGTGCGTTCCTCGTGAAGTACTCCGATCAGTTCCTGACGAACCTCGCCGAGAAGCTGCTGACGTACGCGCTCGGCCGAGGCGTGACACATCACGACATGCCGATCGTCCGGTCGATCGTCCGGGAGACGGCCGAGCACGATTACCGTCTCGACGCAATGATCGTCGAGGTCGTGAAGAGCCCGGCATTCCGGATGAGCACGAAGACGGGGCAAACCGCAGCAGGGGCGCTTACGCGCGGCGGAAGCCTGGCGGAGCCGACGACTGCGGCTGTGGGGAGCAACTAGGAGGGGCGAAGCGGATGTTCATCACGAAGAAGGCGCTGCCGCGCAGAACTTTTCTCCGGGGTGCCGGTGCAACGATCGCGTTGCCGTTCCTCGATGCAATGGTGCCGGCGCTGCGTTCCTCGGCCTACGCGAGCGAGATCGCGCCGACCCGCTTCACGGGCATCTTCATTCCGCACGGCGCAGCGCCCGGCTACTGGGTTCCGGAGTCGAGCGAGCGGGGCTTCGAGTTCCCGTACATCTGGAAGCCGCTCGAGCCGTTCCGCGATCGGGTCGTGCTGACGAGCGGGTTGTGGTCACAATCGTCCGAGCCGCCGCCGGGCGTGACCGGGGCCGACCATTTCGTCGCGGCCGCGTATCTGTGCGCCGTCAAGCCGAAGAAGACGACCGGCGCGGACGTCGAGGCGGGCACGACGATCGATCAGGTCATCGCGCGGAAGATCGGGCAGG
>CAYMAF010000189.1:0-5659 GCA_964388365.1 uncultured Gammaproteobacteria bacterium
CAGCTTGAACGGCGAGCGCTGCTCGTCGTCGAGCCGGCTGCTCGTGCACCGCTCGATTCACGACGAGCTCGTCGAGCGCGTCGCCGAGCGCGCGCGCCGCGTTCGTATCGGTCATCCGCTCGACCCGGAGACCGAGCTCGGGCCGCTGATCCATCCGCGGCACGTCGAGAAGGTGCTCTCCTATTTCGAGCTCGCGGCCGAGGAGCGGGTGCGGATCGTGACCGGCGGGCGCCGCGCGTCGGCCGGGGACGCGTGGGTCGAGCCGACGGTCTTCGCCGGCGCCGCGCCTTCGACGCGGATCGCGCAGGAGGAGATCTTCGGCCCGGTGCTGACGGTGATCCCGTTCGACGACGAGGACGAGGCGGTCGCGATCGCGAACGGCGTGCGCTACGGGCTCGCGGGCTACGTTTGGACGCGGGACGTCGGCCGCGCCCACCGGGTCGCTCGAGCGCTCGACGTCGGCATGGTCTGGGTCAACTCCGAGAACAATCGCCACCTGTCGGCGCCGTTCGGCGGCATGAAGGCGAGCGGGATCGGCCGAGACGGCGGCGATTACAGCTTCGACTTCTACATGGAAACGAAGAACGTCTGCGTCGCGCTCGGGACTCACCGCGTGCCGTCGCTCGGGCGGTGAGGCCGGTACGCGTACAATGACGGGTTCGGCGCGCCGCGGGAACGGGAATCGATGAGCCTCTACTACGTGCAAAAGCTGCTGTATCAGCTGAACCGCGATCCGGCGGTCCGCCGGCGCTTCAGCGACGACCGGGCCGAGCTCCTCGACGAGTACGAGCTGACCGACGAGGAGCGGCGAGCGATCGAGGATGGCGACATCGGCCTGCTGTACGTCATGGGGGTCAACGGTCAAATACTGATGCATTATTCGGCATTGATCGGCCAGAGCTGGGACGAGTACATCGCGGCGATGAAAGAGGGCGTGAAGAAGCACGGCCCGGTTCGCGAAGGCCTCTACACGCTGCTCGAGGATCGTGTCCGATGAGCCTCGTCTTCGCCGGCGTCACGAGTCATGCCCCCGGGATCACCGGACGCGCGGACCGCGCCGATCCCGAGACGCGGGATGCGTTCTACGCGAAGCTCGACGAGCTTCGCCGGCGCATGGAAGCCGCGCGGCCGGACGTGCTCGTCGTCGTCGCCGCCGAGCATTTCGCGAATTTCTTCATGAACAACATGCCGGCCTACTGCATGGGCATGGCCGAGCATTACGAGGGGCCGATCGAGGACGAGGAATGGCTCGGAATCCGCCGCACGCGCGTGCCGGGCAATCGGGCGCTGTCGAGGCGGCTGATCGAGTCGATGCTGCCCGAGATCGATCTCGCGTATGCCGAGGAATGGAAGTTCGACCACGGCATCATGGTGCCGCTGCATTTTCTCACGCCGCGATACGACCTTCCGGTCATTCCGGTGAACATCAATTGCCAGGGGCCGCCGCTGACGCCGCTCGCGCGCGCGTATCAGTTCGGCCGCTCGCTGCGCAGGGCCCTCGACGCGCAGCCCGAGCGTATCGCGCTGATCGGCACCGGCGGTATCTCGCATTGGCCCGCGACGCCGGACTCGGGCACGATCAACGAGGCATGGGACCGGGAATTCCTTCGCCGGTTCCTCGCGAACGACCGCGACGCGCTGCTCTCGTATACCGACGCCGAGACCTTTCGCGACGCAGGTCAGGGTGGTTTCGAGATTCGCACGTTCATCGCCGTTGCCGGCGCCACGGAGGGTGCGGGCGGAGAGCTCTTGTTCTACGCGCCGATACCGATCTTCGCCGTGGGCTGCACGGTCGCGACGATGGCCGTCGAATGATCGGATGCCGGTGAGCCGCGGGCACTCCGAGGGCCCGGCCCATCCGCCGGTGCTCGTGCCGTTCCTCGCGGCACTGTCGGCGCTCGGGCCGCTGTCGAACGATCTCTACGTGCCGTCGCTGCCGCTCGTGTCGGCCGCGCTCGGAGTGAGCGGGGGCGCGATCCAGCTGACGATCAGCACGCTGATGATCGGCTTCTCGCTCGGCGCGCTGATCTACGGGCCGCTGTCGGACCGGTACGGGCGAAAGCCGATGCTCTGTATCGGCCTCGCCGTTTACGTCGTCGCGAGCGTGCTCTCGGCGCACGCCGAAAGCCTCGGCTTCCTCGTCGCGATGCGCGCCGTCCAGGGGCTCGGGGCGGCCGCGGCGATGGTGCTCTCGCGCGCGATCATTCTCGATCGCTGGCGCGGCGCCGAGGCGTCGCGCGCGATCTCGTGGGTCGCGATGTTCACGTTCCTGACGCCGGTGATTGCGCCGGTCGTCGGCGGCTACGTCGCGGCATGGGGCGTGTGGCCGGCGGTGTTCTGGGTGCAGGCCGTCGCTGGTGCGCTGTGTCTCGTCGTGACCGCGCTGTTTCTGCCTCGCGTTCGAAAGCTGTTCTCCGGCAGTCTCCTCGAAAGCGTGAAGGGCTACGGGGCGATCCTGTCGGATCGACAGGCGGTCGGCTATATGGCGTGCTCGGCGTTCGGGTTCGTCGGCGTCATCGCGTTCGTCACGAATTCGCCGTTCGTGATGATCGAGAACTTCGGGCTCGAGCCGCACCACTACGGCTACGGCTTCGCGTTCGTGATGCTCGGCGGCTCGATCGGCGCGTTCTTCAACGGGCGTCTCGTCCAGCGCCTCGGCATCTCGGCGATGCTCGGCATCGGCACGACGCTGCTCGGCGTCGGCGGCGCCGCGGGGATCGTCTCCGTCGCGGCCGGCGCTAAGCTGCTCGGCGTGCTGCTGCCTTCGTTGATCTACATGTTCGGCGTCGGCTTCGTGTTCGCGAACACGATGGCGCGCACGCTCGGCCGCTTCCCGACGCGCGGCGGCGCGGCGTCGTCGCTGTTCGGCGTCAACCAGTTCCTGATCGGCGCGCTCGTCGCGGCGGCGCTGAGCCTCGTGAAGACGCCGACCGCGATTCCGTTGTCCGCGACGATGGCCTGCGCCGGCATCGGCTGCGCCGCGGTCTGGTGGGGGTGGCTGCGCCGCATCGCGACGCCGCGGACGCACGGCGGCCCGAAGGACTGACCCGCGGCCGTCCCGCCTCGCGTCTGGTCGCCGATCGGTTAATCTAGGCGGAAACGGGCCCGCGCGTCCGCCGCGCATAGGGGCGGGCACCGATGCTCCGGCCGCCGCGTCCGCCGTTCGTTCTTTCGTTCCCCTGCGCGGCCGAGCCGACGATCGCGACCCGCCGAGCCGAGTTTGACTCGTTGGACGGAACGGATGCCATGAGAAACAGGATCTTCCCGCTGCAGGTTCATCCCCGCTTGCCCGAGGCGATTGAGCGGCTCGAGGAGCTCGCGTCGAATTTTTGGTTCAGCTGGTATCCGGCCGCGCGCTGGCTGTTCAGCCGTCTCGACCAGACGCTCTGGCGGCGCACCGACAATAACCCCAAGCTGTTCCTGCGCTGCGTCGACCAAGGCATTCTCGAGCGCGCCGCGGACGACGAGAACTTCGTCGCGACGTACCGCAAGGTGATGACCGAGTTCGACGCCTATCTCGAGCAGGGACCGCAGGCCTATAGGGCCGCGGATATCGGCGAGAACGACGTGATCGCGTATTTTTGCGCGGAGTACGGCTTTCACGAGAGCTTCCCGATCTATTCGGGCGGCCTCGGAGTTCTCGCCGGCGATCACCTGAAGACGGCGAGCGACTTGAGGTTGCCGTTCGTCGCGGTCGGCCTGCTGTATCGGCAGGGCTATTTCAATCAGCGGATCGACCGCAACGGGAATCAGATTCCGGAATACATCCATATCGATCCTCAGCACACGCCGCTCGTGCCCGCGCGGAACGGCGCCGGCGAGGACGTCTTCGTCACGATTCCGTTCCCGGACCGCGCCGTCGTCGCGCGAGTCTGGCAAGCGGCCGTCGGACGCGTGCCGATCCTGCTGCTCGATACCGACGTTGCCGAGAACGTCGATGCGGACCGCGCGATCACGCACGTGCTCTACGGCGGCGACCGGGCGATGCGGCTGCAGCAGGAGGCGGTGCTCGGGATCGGCGGCGTGCGGGCGTTGCGTGCGCTCGGCTATGAGCCGGCCGTCTGGCATATCAACGAGGGGCACGCCGCGTTCATGATCCTCGAGCGGATTCGCGAGCACACCGCGGCCGGCCTGCCGTTCTGCGCGGCCGTCGAGGCCGTCGCCGCGAACACGCTGTTCACGACGCATACGCCGGTCGCGGCCGGCCACGATTCGTTCGGGATCGATCTCGTCGCGCGGCATTTCGAGCGCTACATCGAGGAGCTCGGCGTTCCGGCGCACGAGGTCCTCGCGCTCGGTCAGACGGAGCCCGATTCCGAGTTCAACATGACCCACCTCGCGCTCAACGGATCGCGTGCGGTCAACGGCGTCAGCCGCATCCACGGCGCCGTGTCGTCGGATCTGTGCCGCGAAGCGTGGCCGGACGTGCCCGCGCTCGAGAACCCGGTCGGCTACGTGACGAACGGCGTGCACGTGCAAAGCTTCATGCGGCAGGCATGGGTCGATCTGCTCGATCAGCACCTCGGCCCGGGCTGGCAGCAGCGAATGATGGACCGCTCGCTGGTCGAGCAGATTCGGGACATTCCGGACGAGCGGTTCTGGTACACGAATCAGCGCGTCAAGACCGAGATGCTCGAGGTGCTGCGCACTCGCCTCGCGCACCAATACACACGCAACGGTCTGAGCGAGGCGCATATCCATCGCCTGTCGCAGCTCGTCGATCCCGAGAATCCGAACGTGCTGACGATCGGCTTCGCTCGCCGTTTCGCGACTTACAAGCGGGCGACGCTGCTCTTCAACAATCTCGAGTGGCTCGAAGCGCTGGTCTCGGACGACGATCGCCCGGTGCTATTCGTCTTCGCCGGCAAGGCGCATCCCGCCGATGAGCCCGGGCAGTGGATGATGCGTGAGATCCACCGGATCTCGAGCCAGCCGCCGTTTCTCGGCCGCATTCTGCTGCTCGAGGGATACGATGCGGGCCTCAGCCGCTCGCTGACGTCGGGCGTCGACGTCTGGCTGAACAATCCGATCTACCCGTTCGAGGCGAGCGGCACGTCCGGGATGAAGGCCGCGATCAACGGGACGATCAACCTGAGCGTGCTCGACGGCTGGTGGGCCGAGGGCTACGACGGCGAGAACGGATGGGCGATTCCGCCGTCGGTCAACCAGGAGGATGCCGAGGAGCGCGACCGTCAGGACGCGACGACGCTGTACGAGATCCTTCAGGACGAGGTGATCCCGCTCTATTACGCGCGCGATCCGAAGCTCGGCTACTCGCCCGGCTGGGTCGAGAAGTGCAAACGCTCGATGGCATCGGTGCTGCCGCGCTTCAACAGCCACCGCGTGCTGCACGATTACGCGCGGCTCTTCTACGGCCCTGCGACCGCGCACGGACGGCGCATCCGCGAGAACGACTTTCGCGGCGCGCGTGAGCTCGCCGACTGGAAGGCGCGGGTCCGCGCCCGCTGGCCCGGCGTGCAGCTGAACGCGGCGAACGCCGGGCCGGATGTCGTCTCGTTCGGTGATCCGGTGCGGGTCGAGGTCGACGTCGCGCTGAACGGTCTCGAGCCTGGCGACGTTCGCGTCGAGTGCGTGCTGCGCCGACGGCTGTGCTCGGAGCTCACGGTGCCGGTGCAGGGGTACGCGGACAATCGCCGCC
>CAYMAF010000190.1:0-5591 GCA_964388365.1 uncultured Gammaproteobacteria bacterium
GGCATCACGTCGACGACGATGAACGTCAGCAGCGTGACGCCGATCAGCACGGGCAGCGAGGCCGCGATGCGGCGCGCGACGACCTCGGCCATCCCTCGGCGGGGCACATTCTGCGCGCGCGATGCGCGGCTTCGCCGAAGCGCCGGCCGCCCGGCCCACCCGCCGCGCTCGATGCGTTCGCTCATTCGTCGACTCGACGAACCTCGTGCCACAGAATGCCGGTGTTCACGAGCAACGGCGGGATCGGCGTCGTCAGCCCCGGCCCTTCGAGCGTTCCCCGGGAGAGCTGCGCCGGCGCGTATGCGAGCAGAAACGGCGCGTACGCGCGATCGCTGATATGTCTAGCGGCTTCGGCATAGAGCCGGGCGCGCTTCTCTTCGTCGAACGTCCCGGCGGCCCTCTCGAGCAGATCGTCGAGCACCCGATCCTTGACGCCGGTGAAAGGCCGGTCGGACCTGAAGCGCGAGCTGACCCCGCTGACGGCCTCGGGGTCGAACGAGCCCGCGGTCTGCAGCATCGCGTGCCAATGGCCGGACTGGAACTCTTGGACGAGGCGCGCGATGTCGTACACCTCGATCTCGACGTCGATGCCGACGCGACGCCACTGACTTTGCAGCGCCGTGACGATCTGCTCCGCGACGGCGGAGCGAAGCGTGCCGAGCGTGATCCTGAGCCCGCCCAGCTCGTCGACGATCGCCCGCGCGCGCTCCGGTGCGTAACCGCGGTAGCCCGGAACGACGTCGACGTGGAAACGGCCTCCCGGCGCCGTGAAGGCCTGGCTGATCGGATACCTGCTGTTGAAGACGCCGACTCGGATCGCCTCCGCATCGGTCGCGTAGTAGATCGCCTCGCGTGCACGCTGATCGTCGAACGGCGCGCTCGACGTGTTGAGCTGCACGACGTACGGCGACGTCGCCGGCTGCCGCGTCACGCGCAAGCGCCGGTCGGCCTCGGCGAGCTCGATCAGCCGAATCGACGTCAGACCCTCGAACGCGTCCGCATCGCCGGCGAGCAGCGCGTTGTACGCCGCCTGCTCGCTGCCGATCGACTGAAAGACGAGCCGGTCGAGATACGGCCGGCCGGGCTGCCACCAGTATGGATTGCGCTCGAGCACGAGCCGCGAGCTCAGCTGGTTGCTGACGACACGGAACGGCCCTGCGCCGACGGGCCGCAGCCGGAACTCGTCCTCGCTCATCGACTCGATCGCCGTCGGCGACGCGATCCAGTTGATGTTCATCGTCGGGAACGTGCTCATGACCGCGGCGAACGGCCGGCTGAAGCGCAGCTCGACGTCGAGCGGGCCGCGTACCCGGACCGGCTCGTGCTCTTCCCACGGCCACGCGGTCGGCGCACAGACGCACGGCGAGCGCAAGTTGCGCTCGATGTTGAACCGGACGGCCTCGGCGTCCAGCGGCGTGCCGTCGGAGAAGCGCAGGCCTTCGCGCAAGCGGACGACGATCGTGCGCCCGTCGTCGGCGATCTCGTAGCCGCTCGCGAGCACGCCCGTGATGCGTGGATTCGAGCCGTCCTCGTCCGCCGTCAACTGAAACAGACCGCCGAAGATCGCGTTCATCAGGCTCGTATTCGCGCCAGCCGTCGTATTCGTCGCCGGATCGAGCCCGGTCGGCCACGCGCCCGCGAACTCGGCCGCGAGGAGCACCGTCGCCTCGTTCGGTCGAGACGCGTCCGACGCCGACACCGCCGGCGCCTCGCCCGTGCCGCAGCCCGCAGCGGCCGCCGCGAGCATCGACGACGCGATCAGCCACGGCAGCTTCCGCGGCACGCTTTTCGATTTCATCTGCACACCGTCATGGTTTCTCACGAATGAATCGGAGCGATCGAACGATGTCCGGCTGCCGCCGGAGCAGACGACGGCCGTCCCAGAGATAGCGAAACGACGATTCGACCTCTTCGACGAACTGCACGAACGCGAGCTGGCCGGCCCCCGCTTGCGTGAAGAAAATTTCGTCCGCCGCCGGCACGAGCCGCGTCGAGAACGCCGCCGCGGACAGCCGTAGCGCCGGCGAAGGCTCGCTGTCGACCGAGACCGTCCAGCATTCCGCGGCGCAGCCGTACCGGCCGCGATACCGGCCGAGGTCGAGTGCCGCGGCACACTCGGGCGACAGCCGTTTCGGCAGAGAGAGGCGCGTGAGCTCGGGCAGCAGCCCGGTGAAGAGCTTCGCGGCGACGACCGGTGCCGGATGAAACTCCGACGCGATGACGAGCGCGGCGCGGCGTTGCGGCTCGATTCGCACCATCAGCGACGCGCGCGGCCAGATCGACTGGTGACCGAGCCAGCCGTCGCCGTGCACCTTCCAGCCGAGGCAGATCCCTTTCTCGAGCGCGTTCCAGCCCGGCAACGGCGTCACGCTCACGGCGCCGGCCCCGACCGGCCGGGAGGCCGCCTGCGCTTCGAGGAATGTCAACAGGTCTCGCGCGGACAGCGCGAGCGACCCGCCCATCGACGGGCAGATCGAGCGCCCCGGCACGAGCGACGGTTCGCAACGGTGCTCGCGCAGCCCGAGCGCGTCGAGGATGCGCACGCGAAGCTGCGTCTCGAACGGCCGGCCATGCAGCCGTTCGAGCACGGCCGCAAGGAGCCACGCGCCGACGTTCGAGTAGCTGTAGAGCGCGCCCGGCGGAGCGAATCGTCGCCCGTCGAGCTGTGCACGCAGCGCACCGACGTCGACGAAGCCGTCTGCACGCATCGGGGCGACCGTCAGCGCCGAGTCGTCGAGGCCGTGAGTGTGCTCGAGCAGGTGCTTGACGGTCGTATCGCCGAGAACCTCCGGCGGGGTTCCGAGCAGGTCGGCGACGACGTCGTCGCACGCGAGCCGCCGATGCTCGAGCTCGTCGGCGATCAGCGCGGCGACGAGCAGCTTCGTCACACAGCCGGTCGGCACCGCGCGGCGCTCGGCCTCCTCGGCCGCGTCCGTATCGCCTCCGATCGCGGCGTACGCGCGGCGGCCGGCCTCGCTGACCGCGACGACGACGCGCTTTCTCGCGACGCCGGCAAAGGCCGCATCGAGCTTGCGCTGGAGCGCAGCCGCATCGAACGCGTAGCCGAGGTCGACGGCGCTTCGCGGCTCGACCGTCATCGTCACGTCAGGCTCGCCTTGCGCAGCGATGACATGTTCGGCGTGAGGCGCGTCTCCTCGACGATGCGCCCGCCCTCCAGCCGCACGATACGGTCCGCCGATTCGGCCGTCTGCGGCCGGTGAGCGACGACGATCCGGGTGATATTCAGCGCGCGAATCGAGGCGTTCACCATGATCTCGCGCTTGACGTCGAGATGGCTCGTCGCCTCATCGAGGATCAGAATCTTCGGGCGCTTGTACAGTGCGCGGGCGAGCAGCACGCGCTGCTGTTGGCCGCCCGAGAGCACGGAGCCCATGTGGCCGATCAGCGTGTTGTAGGCCATCGGCATCTCGACGATCTCGTTGTGGATCGATGCGAGCCGGGCGCATTCCTCGATCCGGCGCTGATCGGCCTGGTTGTCGAAGAAGCTGATGTTGTCGCTGATCGAGCCCGCGAACAGCGCGTCGTTCTGCGTGACGCTGCCGACCGTGCGATACAGCACGTCCTTGCCGATGTGCTCGATCGGAACGCCGCCGATCAGGATCTCGCCCTCGGTCGGCTCGAGGATGCCGAGCATCAGATGCAGCAGCGTCGTCTTGCCGCAGCCGGACGGCCCGACGATCGCGACGGACTCGCCGGCTTCGATCGTCAGATCGACGCCGTCGAGCACGAACGGCTCGTGCTCGCCGTATCGGAACTTCAGCCTTCGAATCTCGAGCGTCGGCTCGAGCGTTTCTTCGGACTCGCCCGACACGAGCCTGCCCGCATCGTCTTCGGGCTCGCGCGGCTCGAGCACGATATCGGCGAGCCGCTCGCCCTGCACCTGAAGCATCTTGACCTCGACGAAGCGGTCGATGAGGCCGCTGATCCGGCTCGAGAACTGATGCTTGTACGAGACATAGGCCATCAGCATTCCGACGGAGAAGCCGCCGTCCAGCACGAGGGCCGCGCCGAGCCAGATGACGAGCACGTTCTCCAAGCCGAACAGCACCCCGTTCGCGTACTGAAAGAGGATGTGCAGCTTTTGCCGTTTCAGGCCCGCGTTGACCTGATCGACGAGCAGCGTCAGCCATGCGGCGCGGCGTTCCGCCTGACGCCGAAACAGCTTGATCGCCCGCGCTCCCCGCACGGTCTCGAGGAAGTGACTCTCCTGATTCGCCGCGTGGACGATCTGCTCCTCGGTCGCATGACGAAGCGGCCGATACCAGATCCAGCGGCCGAGAGTGTAGAGCACCGTCGCGCCGAGACAGATCCACGTGAGCAGCGGGCTGTAGACGAACAGCACGACGACGAGCACAAGCGCCATCAGGCCGTCGAGAATCGCCGTAAGAAAGGCCGTCGTGACCGTGTTCTGAATGATATCGATCGAGCGGAACCTCGAGATGATGTCCCCGAGATGGCGTTTCTCGAAGTACGCGGTCGGCAAGCCGAGAAGATGCGTGAACGTGTTGGCATGCCACTGAACGTTCAGCATCGTGCCGAAGTGCATCAGCATCCACGAGCGCAGCCCCGTGATCGACTGCTGCAGCACGACGAGCAAGCCGAAACCGATCGCAAGCGTATGGAGCAGGGCGCGATCTCCCGATACGAGCACGTGATCGATCGTCCATTGCAGAAACAACGGGCTGACGATCGCGAAGACCTCGAGGACGACGGCGAGCAGCAGGGCCTGGGCGAGAGCCGGAACGACGCCGGAGACGTGGCCGACGAGATCGCGCAGGCGAGCTCGGCGCCTTTCCTCGCGGCGCTCGAACCCCGGGTCCGGCCACAGCTCGAGCGCGACGCCGGTGAAGGCCGACGACGCTTCGCTCATCCGGACCCGGCGCTCGCCGCTCGCGGGATCGTGAATCACGATGCCGCGGGGGCCGGCCTCCTTGAGCACGACGAAGTGATCCATCCGCCAATGCAGCATGCACGGCCGCCTGAGCTTGCCGAGATCCTCGAGCTCGAGGCGCACCGCGCGCGTCGCGAGCCGCAGACGCCGCGCGATCTCCATCAGCGCATGGAGGGTCGAGCCCTTCAGCGAGACGGGATGGCGGCGGCGCAGCGTCGCGAGATCGATTCGCCGGCCGTGGTAGGACGCGATCATCGCAAGACAGGCCAAGCCGCATTCCGCCGCCTCGGTCTGCACGATGACCGGAAGCCGGCGCCGCCAGCCCGTCGAGATGCCTTCCAGCCAACTCATCGTCCCTCAATCCCCCGACGGCCGAACCGCCGGCCGCGGCCCGCTTCACGACCTGGCCCCGGCCAACTCCGTCTTTTAGGCAATATATTTCCTTGTTAGGCACCATTGCTGCAAGCCTATAATGCCGATTCTTCAAGTTTTGGAAGCACGCCTGTCGCGGCATGAGCAGTCAGAGCCCCCTGTTTCGGCGCGCCGCTCTCGAGGCGAAACGAACGTCGCCTCTCGGCGAAATCGTGCTCGTGCAGCCGTTGTCGTTCATTGCCGGGACGGCGACCGCCGCGGCCGTCGGCGCGGTCATCGTCGGCTTCTTCGTCTGGGGCACGTACAC
>CAYMAF010000191.1:0-5521 GCA_964388365.1 uncultured Gammaproteobacteria bacterium
TGGCAGATCACGTACGAGACGTTCCGCGACATGGGGCTCGCGTACTCGGTCGGGCTCGTGCTGATCTATTTGCTGGTCGTCGGGCAGTTCCGCTCGTACGCCGTGCCGCTGATCATCATGGCGCCGATTCCGCTGACGATCATCGGCGTTCTACCCGGGCACGCGATCCTCGGCGCGCAGTTCACGGCGACGTCGATGATCGGCATGATCGCGCTCGCCGGGATTATCGTGCGTAACTCGATCCTGCTCGTCGACTTCGTACGGCACGAGCTCGACGCGGGGGCGCCGCTCGAGGACGCGGTGATCCGCGCAGGCGCCGTGCGCGCAAAGCCGATCGCATTGACGGCGCTCGCGGCGATGCTCGGCGCGTTCTTCATCCTCGACGATCCGATCTTCAGCGGTCTTGCGGTCTCGCTGATCTTCGGCATCTTCGTCTCGACGCTGCTGACACTCGTCGTGATTCCGGTGCTGTATTACTCGTTCGAGCGGCGCCGGACGGACAGGACGGCCGACGCGGCCGCGGGTCGGCGGGCCTAGAGGCAGCCGTCGAGCGACTCGATCCATGCGCGCACGAGCGCCGCGCCGTCGGTATCCGTGCGCGTCGATGCGAGCGGCGGCATCGCGAGCGTGTCGCGGCGCTCGATGCGCGCGAGCAGCACGGAGCGCTCGGCGTCGCCGGGCGCGATCAGGCGCGGGTCCGCGATGCCGAGATCGCCGCGCTCGGGCGGCACGTCGCACGCGCCCGTTCGGTCGAGCAGCGTGCCGTAGCGAAGATCGAGCCTGCCGACCTCGGCGCCGCGATGGCAATGCGCGCAGTTCGCGTGCAGATACGCGCGTGCGCGCGCGCCGAGCGGCGCGTCGGCATCGGCCGGGGCGGGGAGGACCGGCAGGACGTCGGGGGCGCCGATCGGCGAGACGAAGAGGCCGACGGCGTCGAGGGTCGCGAGCTGGTTCGCGGTGCGCCCGGTGCTCGGATACGCGAACGGGCGGTTGAGCTGCGCCGTCTCGAGGCCGAGCGTCGTGCCGGCCGCGGAACGATGACACGCGACGCACTCGCCGCCGCTCGGAAACACCCACTCGCCGCTGCCGATCTCGACGCGCTTGCCGCCGTCGACGAGCTGCGCATCGGATCCGTCGGCGCTCCACTCGTAGCTGTAGCCGCGCCAGTCGCCTTCGGGATGGTGCATCAGCAAGCGGGTCTCGACGAGCGCGCCGTCGAGCCGCAAGTGCTCGATCAGGACCGAGCGCGGCGGGAAGATCCACCGATCGTCGGCATCGACGGCGATTGCGGTTCCGTCGGGCAGCGCGAGGCCCCGCTCGCGGACGGCGCCGTCGAACCATGCGGGCGCGGCGACGTCGTACGGAATCACGCCGGGCGCGAAGCGCGAAGGATCGTCGGCCGCGAAGCAGCCGGTCTCCGATAGCCGCTCCGGCACCGGCGGGCCGCTCGTCTCGGACGCGTCTGCGGCGGTCGCGACGATGCGGTGCAGCGAGCCTTCGAGATCGACGATATAGAGCTCGCCGTTCGGATCCTCGGCGAACGACGCGATCCGAAGCCCGGTCGATGCGAGCTCGTCAGCCTCGAGCCCGCCCGCGCCGTCGTCGACGAGCCGCCAGAGGCGCCCGCTGACGAAGTCGCCGAAGACGTATTGTCCCGCGAGCGGCGGGATCGCCGTGCCGCGATAGACGAAGCCGCCGGTCACGGACTGCCCTTGGCTTCGCGGATAGTCGTGCACCGGGTCGCGTAGGTTCGTTCGAGCGGCGCACGCTGTGCCCGGCCGCTCGTACTCGATGCGGCCCTCGCGGCAGTTCCAGCCGTAATTGCCGCCCCGCTCGATGATGTCGATCTCCTCGCGCGCGCTCTGGCCGACGTCCGCGAGCCACAGCGTGCCTCGTTCGCGGTCGAACGAGAATCGCCACGGATTGCGCAGGCCCCAGGCGAAGATCTCCGGGCAGTCGAAGCTCGACGTGTGGTCCGCGGGACAGAGCGAATTTCCGGCGAACGGGTTGCCGGAAGGCCCGTCGGGAATCGCATACGGGCTCGCGCCGTCGACGTCGACGCGCAGCAGCGCGCCGAGCAGATTCGTCGTGTCCTGCGCACGTCCGCCCGGATCGCCGGCGCTGCCGCCGTCACCGAGCCCGAGATAGAGATAGCCGTCGGGGCCGAACGCGATATGACCGCCGTTGTGGTTCGCGAACGGCTGATTTATGCGAATCACGTCCTGTCGGCTGCCCGGGTCGAGTGTCGCACCGCCGTCGCGGCTCGTGAAGCGGGCGACGACGGAGACCATCGGCGAGCCTTCGGTGAATGACAAGAAGACCTCGGGCCGCGCCGGATAGTCGGGATGGAACGCCATGCCGAGCAGGCCGCCCTCGACGTCGTCGTTCACGTCGAGGACGATGAGATCGCTGTCGAACGCCGCCGTCTCCGGATCGTCGGCGAAGACCCGTACCCGTCCGCCTTTCTCGAGCACGAACCAGCGCTCGCCGCCCGCCGGCTCGTGCAGCATCCCGAGCGGCTCGTCGAATTGCAGCTCGGCGAAGACGCGCTCGATCGCGATGTCCGCGTCGCTCGTCGGGGTCAGCGCGGGCGCCGTGCAGGCGGCGTTGCTCGGCCGAGCGTCAAGGCCGAGGACAGGCCCGGGATCGGGGCCGCCAGGCGGCGGCTCGGCGCCGATCGGGGGCGACGACGAGCCGCCGCAGCCCGCCGCGAGCACGCACGCCGCGATCGAAAGCCACGCGCGGCCCGGTCCCGCAATGCCGATCGCGCTCACCTGGCCGGCATCCCCGCCGTGACGAGGTCGACGCTCTCGAGCGGCCGTGTGAGATACGAGGCGCCGAACAGCGCATCGTGCTGCAACAGCCGATAGTCGTCGATCCAGCGCATGTGCTCCTCCGGCAGCGAAGCAGGGTCCATCGACGTGCCGCCGATTCCGATCACGTCCCGCGTGAGGATCGGCACATGCTCGCGAAACAGGTCGACGAAGCGCAAGAAATCGTCGGGCTCGACGCCCGCCTCGCCGAGGAGATACGGCCCGAGCGCGTTCAGGCCGAGCTCGAGCCGCTCTCGCTCGCGCTCGAAGTTTGACCATACGACAAGCGGCACGCGCCGTTCCCGCATTCGCCGCTCGAGATCCGGCAGGTGCTCGAGGCGGGCGTGAAAGGCGCCGAGCGCTTCCGTCGACAGCGGCGGCAGATGATCGCCGACGATCGCGATCACGACCTTCTTCTGGAGCGCCGCGACCCGCGCTGCAAGCCGCTCGGCTGCGGCGTCCGCGACCCGCAGCGCGTTCAGGTAGTACTTGAGCTCCTGTCTCGCCGGGTGATCCGGGTCGACGAGATCGAGCTCGGAGTCCGTGTACAGGTCGAGCGCGTACGGGTGGTGCGTCGAGCTCGGAAACGCAAACACGAACGCAGGTCGCTCGCCGTCGATCGCATCGAGCACGGCGTCGACGACGGCCTCGTCGGCGGGTGCGCGATCATTGATCGCCCGCGGCACGGTCCGATCCTCGTTGAGCCACGCGACCCGCTCGAAGCACAAATGCTCGTACGCCTCGATGCGGTTGAAATAGTCGATCGGATCGGCTTGCACGGCGACGGTGCGATAGCCGCGCGCGGCCAGCAGGCACGGCAAGCTCGGAATGCGCCGTTTCAGGTATTGCTTGTAGGCGACGCTCCGGTCGGGGAGGAACGACGTCGACATCCCGGTGAGCACCTCGAACTCCGAGCTCGACGAGCCGCCGAAGCGGCCGGGGACGAGCGCGTAGCCGCCGCTTTGCGCGGCACCGAGCCGGCGCAGCGCGGGGATCGGATCCGCGGTGAGCGTCAGCCCGAGATCGAGCGGATCCATCAGGGATTCGATCATGTAGATCACGATCGTCACCGGCTCGCGCGTGTCGTCCGGCGCGACAACCGTCTCGAGACCGTCCGCCCGCGCCGTGCCGGACCGCGTATCGATCGTCCCGGCCGCGCTCGCCGCGTCCAGTATCGCATCCGCGGCCGCGAGAGCCGGACGCGCGATCGGCCCCTCCGGCGTTGCGATCCCGGCGCGCAGACGCCGCTGCAGGATGCGCTCGATCGCGGTCTCGGAGTAGCCTTGCGGCACGCTGACGAGCATGTCGGGCAGATAGCCGAAGAATTCGAGGAGCACCCCGTTGCGGCGCGCCGAGCGCACCGAGTCCCATGCGATCGGCTCGATGCCCGCGAGCGCTGCCGCGTCGCGCAGCCATGGCCTCTGGATCAGCGTGCCTGCGGCGAGCACGAGCAGCGCCGCGCCGCCGAGCATCACGCGGCACGGCCACGCGAGCCGCGCCGGCGGCCGCCGCCACGCGAACGCGAAAGCCGCCGCAAGCAGAGCGACGACAGCGACGAGCGCCGCGGTTGGCAGCACCCCGAACGTGGCGACGAACTGCGGCACGAACTCCGCGACGTAGAGCAGGTCGAGCGGCTGCACGGCCGCATGCATGTACTTCATCTTCGCGACGTTCGCGGCGCCGAGCGCGAAGTGGAGGGCCGTGCCGGCGAGGATCGCCGGAGCCCATCTCGCGGTGGCGACGAATACCGCGACGTACAGGCTCGCGAGCAGCGCCGTGTTCGCGATGAAAGCGCTACGGCCGAGCTGATACTTCAGCTCCCAAAGTCCGTTGAGATGCAGCAGCGCGTCGACGGCCCCGACCGCGTACGCCGCGACGATCGTCGCGGCGAGCGTCATGCAGACGGCCGCCGCGGCCGGCCGCGTACGTAGCCCCCGCGCTGCGGCGCGCAGCTCGGCGCGAAACAGCGAGCCGAGCACGAGGATTGCGGCGGCGAGCAAGTAGAGCGGCTCGACGTAGCGCAGCCGGAGCAGCGCGTGGTCCTCGACGAGCGCGAGCGGCAGCGACGCCGCGACGACGAGCGCCATCGCCGAGCCGACCTTGAGCAGTGCGCGCTTCGGTGCCGCGTGCGGCGCGTAACGAAGCACGGCGACGCCGAGGCTTGCATAAAGGACGAGCCAAGCCGCGAGCACGAGCCCGGCGCCGACGACCGGCCAGCGCGAGACGAGCACCGAGCCGGGGAGGGGGCCCGTATGCACGGCCCACAGCGCGGCGCCGCTCGAGGCCGCGAGCAAACCGAAGACCCCGGGCGCGCGGCACGTGGTACGAAGGAGCGTGCCGAACATTGCGGTAGCTCGTTGTTCTCGTGCACAGCGAAGCGCGCGCGGCATCGCTCCGCGGCGCCGCGCGCTCCCTCATTCTGGAGAACATCGCGCAGAGCGTAAATAAAAATATGTGGGATGTTTTGTGGAATCTGCGAGAGACGAGCAGGCGAACGAGCGCGCGGGAAGCGGCGTAAAGCCGCCCGGCGGCCGCGGCGCATCCCGCGCGCGTCCGCCGGCGCACGGACAGCCGAGCTACTCGAGGCCGGCCGCGCGCGCCTGCTCGCGTCCGAGGACGGCCTGATCGCGGTCGCCGTCGCCGTGCGCGACGGCGCCGAGCAGCCGGTCGAGATAGACGTTGTGGCTCGGCATCGGCACGTTCGCGAG
>CAYMAF010000192.1:0-5489 GCA_964388365.1 uncultured Gammaproteobacteria bacterium
CGAGATCGGCGTCGAGCCGAACAACGGCATCGGCGACGTCTACGCGAAGATCGAGCCGCTGCCCGCGGACAAGCGCGCCGAGATCGAGGCGGATATCGACGCCGTGTACGAGGCGCGTCCGCCGCTCGCGATGGTCGATTCCGACAAGGGCATCACGAATCTGCACGTTCCGAGCAACGTGATCATCGACGCGTCGATGCCGGCGGCGATTCGCTCGTCGGGCAAGATGTGGGGCCCCGACGGCAAGCTTCACGACACGAAGGCGATGATTCCGGACCGCTGCTACGCGGGTATCTATCAGGCCGTGATCGACGACTGCAAGCAGCACGGCGCGTTTGACGTGCCGACGATGGGCAACGTCTCGAACGTCGGGCTGATGGCGCAGAAAGCCGAGGAGTACGGTTCTCACGACAAGACGTTCGAGATTCCGGCGCAGGGCACGGTGCGCGTCGTCGACGAGTCCGGACGCGTGCTGACGGAGCATTCGGTCGAGCAGGGCGATATCTGGCGTATGTGCCAGACGAAGGATATTGCGATCCGCGACTGGGTCCGGCTCGCGGTCAAGCGGGCGCGCGAAACCGGCTCCACCGCGATTTTCTGGCTCGACGAAGGCCGCGCGTACGACCGCAACCTGATCGAGAAGGTCAAGAGCTATCTCCCCGAGCACGACACGTCGGGGCTCGATATCCGCATCATGTCGCCGGTCGACGCGATGCGCGCGACGCTCGCCCGCGTGCGCGCGGGGCAGGACACGATCTCGGTCACGGGCAACGTGCTGCGCGACTATCTGACGGATCTCTTCCCGATCCTCGAGCTCGGCACGAGCGCGAAGATGCTTTCGATCGTGCCGCTTCTCGCGGGCGGCGGTCTCTACGAGACCGGCGCCGGCGGCTCCGCGCCGAAGCACGTGCAGCAGTTTCTCACGGAGAACTATCTGCGTTGGGACTCGCTCGGCGAGTTCCTCGCGCTCGCGGTCTCGTTCGAGGAGCTCGGCAAGAAGGCCGGGAACGCGCGCGCCGTCGCGCTCGCCGAGGCGCTCGATGAGGCGAATGCGATGGTGCTCGAGCACAATCGATCGCCGGCGCGCAAGCTCGGTGGCCTCGACAACCGAGGCAGTCACTTCTATCTCGCGCTCTATTGGGCGCGCGCGCTCGCGGATCAGACCCGGGATGCCGAGCTCGCCGCCCGCTTCCGGCCGGTCGCCGAGGCGCTCGAGCGGGACGAGAAGAAGATCGTCGACGAGCTCACGTCCGTGCAGGGGCGGCCCGTCGATATCGGCGGGTACTACCACCCCGACCCGGAGAAAGTGTCGAGCGCGATGCGGCCGAGCGCGACGTTCAACGCGGTGATCGATTCGATCTGATCCGCACCGGCCGCGCCGCCGTGCGCCTGCGACTCAGCCTAAGCGGGTCGTGTAGAGCGTGAGCTGCTCGAAGATGTCCTCCTGCGGCTCGTCGAATTTGACGCGCAGCAGGTGGAAGCGCTCGAGTGTCTGCCACTCGATCACGTCGCCGTGCATGATGCGGATCTCGTCCTCGCCGGGCAGCTGGAGCTCGAGGGTTAGCCGGTTCTCGTCTTCGTCGCACGATTCCGCATCGGCCGAAGGCTCGTGCGAGTCGGGCTCGGCCGCGGAGGGCTCCTGCTCGGAGCCGGTCTCGCCGTCCGCGCGCGTCGGGTGCTCGTCTCGAAGCGTCGCGTCGTCGGCGGCCTCGGTGGTGTCCTCCTCGGGCTCGAGCGCATCGAGCGGAATGCGGAGCTGACATCCGGTCGCGGAGAAATCGCGAATGAACGCGCGCGAGAACGTGCGGTCGCCGACCTGACCCTCACACGGCAGGTAACACTCGAGCCGCGGGCTAGAGCGCAGCGAGCGCTCGACGACGTCGACCGGATAGCCGACGAAGAGCAGCCGATACGGCACGGTCACCGTCGCGAGGACCGGCGTGCGAAAGCCGTAGATCGTTCCGTCCTTGAGGAAGCGGATCACGAGCGAGTCGCCGTCC
Organism: uncultured Gammaproteobacteria bacterium; assembly: GCA_964388365.1. Taxonomy (GTDB): domain Bacteria; phylum Pseudomonadota; class Gammaproteobacteria; order Steroidobacterales; family Rariloculaceae; genus ZC4RG20. The sequence continues at coordinate 2,001 of CAYMAF010000192.1, forward strand.
TTGAGGACGCGCGATCCGTCGACGGCGTCGGTGCCGGGCGGCTTCTCGAGCACGACGTAGGCGCCGGGCTTGAACCCGATCATCTGCGTCCAGAGCTTGTCGCCGTGGACGCGGGTCTCGATGCTCACCCGCTGCCCGGAATCCGGAAGCGGGGGTAAGGGCGCCTGTTCCTCGGCCTCTTTCGCGTTCCAGTTCACCGCTAATCTCGAAATCGAGGCGATATCGGCGGGAGATGCTATCACCGGCGCGGGCCGGGTGCCGTGAAACACGTCTTATGTGATGTTCTCGGTATCCTCGGACTCGGAGTCACGTGCCAGCCGGTCGCGAAGAGTACGGATGGCGGCCGCCCGGAGGCCGGTGGGATCATCGGCCCATGCAGGTGCCGCTCGAGATCACGTTTCGCAATCTCGGCCGGTCCGAGGCGATCGAGGCGGAGGCGAGGGAACGCGCACTCGAGCTCGAGCGATTCGTGCCCGAGATCATCAGTTGCCGCGTGACGATCGAGGCGCCGCACCGGCGCAAGCGCAAGGGCAAGCTCTATCGCGTGCTCGTCGACGTCCGGGTGCCGGGCGCGGAGATCGTCGCGTGCCGGGATCCCGACAAGGACTCATCGCATGAGGACGTCTACGTCGCGATGCGGGACGCGTTCGACGCGGCGCGCCGCCAGCTCGAGGACCGTATCCGCATCGCCCGCGGCAAGGTCAAATCGCGCGAAGGGCCGCCGCGCGGGACGATCGAGGGGTTGTATCCGGAGCGCGATTTCGGCCGCATCACGACGCCCGAGGGGCGCCTGATCTACTTTCACCGGAACAGCGTCGTGAACGCTGATTTCGACGGCCTCGCGGTGGGCGACGAGGTCCGCTTCAACGAGGAGGACGGCGACGACGGTCCCCAGGCGAGCACCGTGCATCTCGTCGCACGGCGCGGCGCGGGCTGATCCGTCCGCCGCGCCGCAGCCGTCCCCGCGGCCGCGCCGTCCCGGTAGAATGGCGGCCGCCATGATGATCGGCCCTCATCGCATCGACCCGCCGCTGATCCTCGCGCCGATGGCCGGCGTGACGGACAAGCCGTTTCGGCTGCTCTGCAAGCGCCTTGGCGCCGGCTACGCCGTCTCGGAGATGACGACGGCCGACCCGAGGCTCTGGAGCACGTCGAAGAGCCGGCATCGGCTCGACCACGCGGGCGAACCCGCGCCGGTCGGCGTGCAGATCGTCGGCGCGGACCCGGCGATGCTCGCGCACGCCGCGCGCATGAACGTCGAGCTCGGCGCCGAGATCATCGATATCAACATGGGCTGTCCCGCGAAGAAAGTCTGCAGCGCGTGGGCGGGGTCGGCACTGCTCCGCGACGAGGCGCTGGTCGGGCGGATACTCGACGCCGTCGTCGCGGCCGTCGGCGTGCCGGTCACGCTGAAGATCCGGACCGGCTACGACGCGCAGAGCAGGAACGCCGTCCGCATCGCACACATCGCCGAGTCCGCAGGGGTCGCCGCGCTCGCGGTCCACGGCCGGACCCGGGAGATGCGCTACGAAGGCGAAGCGGAGTACGAGACGATCGCCGCCGTGAAGCAGGCCGTGCGGATTCCGGTGATCGCGAACGGCGACATCGACTCGCCCCGCAAGGCACGGCACGTGCTCGACGCGACCGGCGCCGATGCGCTGATGATTGGGCGCGCCGCGCAAGGCAGACCGTGGATTTTTCGCGAGATCGCCCACTTCCTCGCGACCGGCGAGCGTTTGCCGGAGCCGTCCGCCGCGGAAGTGGGCGACGTGTTGCTCGGCCATATGCGTGCGCTCCATGCGTTCTACGGCGAGCCGCGCGGCGTGCGTATCGCGCGCAAGCATCTCGGCTGGTACGCGAAGGGGCGGCCCGAGCATGCGGCCTTTCTCGACGCGGCTTATCGCGCCGAATCGGGCGAGCAGCAGCTCGAGCTCGCGGCTCGGTATTTCGACGCGCTCGAGACCGGGAGCCGATGGACGCGCGCGGCGTGAGCCGCTACGTCCCGCCGGCCGACGTCCGCTTCGCGCTCGAGGCGCTCTTCGACGAGGCCGACCTCGACCGGATCGAGGTCGTCTACCGGCCGTTCTACGTCCGCTGTCATCTCGCCGTGATCGGGGCGCGGGACGGCTCCGTCACGCGCCCGCGGCGCATCTACACGAGCCTCACGCCGCGCACGTTCTACTCGCGCGATACGCACGTGCTGCACGAGTACTATCACGTCGTGCAGCAGTGGGGCAGGGAGCGCATGACGCGCCTCGGCTATCTCGCTCGCTGGCGGCGCCGCGAGCGAGAGGCCGCGGCATTCGCGTGCGAGCACGTCGAGCGCTACCGCCGCCTTCGCGCGGCGGCGCGCGTCTCATGCGAGCGGCGGCACGAGCCCGCGGTGGAAGATCCACGCGACGATATACGCGATCGGCGCGATCACGACCACGAGGGCGAGCGCGTATAGCAGCACGAGACGCCCCATGCCTTTGAGCTTCGAGAAATCCGTGATGATGCCGATCGCGACGAAGGTCAGCATGAACATCAGGTGGCGCATCGGGCTCTGCAGCGCGCTCGTGCCGGCGTCGAGCGTCTCCGCATGCTGCGGCCAAGACGCGGCGATCGCGAGGAACGTGAGCCATGCGGCGAGGTAACCGAGCACGAACTTCGGGAAGCGGAACCAGATCTCGGACGCGCCGACCGTGACTTGATCGGGCCGGCGCTCGACCTTGTAGACCCATACGAGCGCGAGCACGAAGGTCCACACGCCGATGAACACGTCGATCCAGAGCTTCGTCAGCACGGCGGAGCTCAGGATCCAGCCGCTTCGCCACAGCTCGCCAGTCTCCTGAAGGTGCCGGGCGGTCATCAGCTCGTCGAGCAGCGCTCCGGCTGCGGCGTCCGCGCCGTCGGTCTTGACCGTCATCCCCATCGCCGCACCGTTGACGATCGGCTGATCGGGGAAGACCGCCGTGTAGAGTCCCGGCAGGATCAACAGCTCGATCATCGCGAACACGACGACGAGCATCGACACGGTCACCGGGATGATCGGCCGCGCGCGGATCGCGCCGCCCGTCGCGATCGCGGCCGAGACGCCGCAGATCGAGATGCCGGACGAGAGCACCGCCGCGGCATCGCGCCTCAGCTTGAAGACTCGCCGTCCGAGCGTGTAGACGAGCGGCCAGAAGAACAGATACGCGACGAAGGTCGCCGCGGCGCCGGTCAGGATCAGATCGAGCGCGAAATCGGTCGCCTCGATCGTCATCGCACCGAGGTTCACGCCGAGGAACACGATCGCGGTCTTGATATACCACTCGGGCTTCGCCGCTTCGCGCAGCTTCCCGGCCCATCCCTTCGCGAAATTGCCGATCGCGAGCCCCGCGAGCAGCGCGAGCAGGTACGGTGCGCCCGAGCCGAGCTGAAGTCCCCAGCCGAGCCGATGGTCCCGATACGCGTTCGTGCCGCCGACGGCCGCGTCGACGGCCGCGAGGTGCATCTCGTTGCCGA
>CAYMAF010000193.1:0-5489 GCA_964388365.1 uncultured Gammaproteobacteria bacterium
GATGCGCTGCGGCAATCGGGAACTTTATGCGCCTGAGTAAGATCAAGCTCGCCGGTTTCAAGTCTTTCGTCGATCCCACGACGATCAAGTTTCCGAGCAATCTGATGGGCATCGTCGGCCCGAACGGCTGCGGCAAGTCGAATATCATCGACGCGATCCGGTGGGTGCTCGGCGAGAGCTCGGCGAAGACGCTCCGCGGCGATTCGATGGCGGACGTGATCTTCAACGGCTCGAGCGGGCGCAAGCCCGTCGGGCAGGCGAGCGTCGAGCTGGTATTCGACAACTCGGATCGCACGATCAGCGGCCCGTATGCGGACTACAACGAAGTGTCCGTGCGCCGCGTCGTGACGCGTGACGGTAACTCGCAGTACTTTCTGAACGGCGCGCGCTGCCGGCGTAAGGACATCACCCATATCCTGCTCGGCACCGGGCTCGGCTCGAACGGCTATTCGATTATCGAGCAGGGCATGATCTCGCGCCTCGTCGAGGCGAAGCCCGACGAGCTCCGCGCGTTTCTCGAGGAAGCGGCGGGCATCTCCAAGTACAAGGAGCGGCGCCGCGAGACCGAGCACCGCATTCGGCACACGCGGGAGAACCTCGAGCGTCTCGCCGATCTGCGGGACGAAGTCGAGAAGCAGCTCAACCACCTGCAACGACAGGCGAAGGCCGCTGAGCGGTACAAGGAGCTCAAGGCCGAGCAACGCCGTGTCACGGCCGAGCTGCTCGCGCTGCGAATGAAGGCGCTGCGTACGGAGCTCGAGGTTCAGGACGAGCAGCTCAACGAGAAGCAGGAGGCGCTCGAGGCCGCGCTGGCCGCGCAACGCGAGGCCGATTCCGAGTCGGAGCGGCTGCGGCGCGAGGTCGCCGAGCGCGGCGAGGCGATGAACGCGGTGCAGGGCGACTACTATCGGGTCGGCGCGGAGATCGCGCGGCTCGAGCAGTCGATCCAGCATCGCCGGGATCTGATGCAGCGGCAGCGCGAGGACCTCGAGCTCACCGAAAGCCAGCTCGAGGAGATTCGCGCGCATATTGCGAACGATCAGCTCGAGCTCGAGCAGCTCGAGCTCGCCCTCGAGGAGCTCAGCCCGGGGCTCGAGGAGGCGAATGCGGCGCGCGACGAAGCCGAGGAAGCGCTACGGCAGGCCGAGGCCGCAATGGAGGAGTGGCGCGAGCGCTGGGAGCGGATCGCTCGCGATCTCGCGAATACCGAGAGCGCCGCGCAGGTGGAGGAGGCTCGGCTCGAGCAGTTGACGGCGCAGCGTGACCGCTTGGCGAAGGAGCAGGATCGCCAGCGCGCGGAGCGTGAAGCGCTCGGCTTCGACGAGCTCGAGGAACGCCTCGCGTACCTCGCGGGCGAGGAGGAAGCGCTGCAAAGCGCGTGCACCGAAGCGGCACGTGTGCTCGAGGCGGTATGGCAGCAGATCCAGCAGCAGCGCGAGCAGGAAAAGCAGATCTCGGCGAACCTCGATCAGCTGCGCGAGCAACTGCAGAACGACCGCGGCCGGCTGACTTCCCTCGAAGCGCTGCAGGAGGCCGCGCTCGGACGGGCCACTGAGCAGGTCGGAGAATGGCTCGAACGGGCGCCGATTGCGGACCGCCGGACGCTCGCCGAGCGCCTCGCCGTCGAGCCCGGTTGGGAACGAGCGGTGGAGACTGTGCTTGGGGGGTATCTGCAGGCCGTCAGCGTCTCGACGCTCGACGACATCGCCGGCAGTCTCGCCGAGCTGACCGAAGGCGGGCTCGCGTTGCTCGAGGAATCGGGCACGGTGGACGCGCCTCGCTCGACCGATGTCCGTTGGCTCGCCGATCTCGTCAGCGGGCCGCCGACGGCGCGGGCGCTGCTTTCGGGCATTCGGGTCGCGTCGTCGCTCGAGGAGGCGATGCATGTGCGTCGCGAGTTGCCCGACGGCGAGTCGGTCATCACGCCGAACGGCACGTGGATCGGCCGCCATTGGCTGCGCATCAACCGCAGCGACGATCCAGAGGTCGGCGTCATCGCCAGGAGCGAGGAGATCTCGCGCTTGAAGATGCAGATCGGCACGACCGCGGCGCGCGTCGACGAGGTAGCGCAAGCATTGTCCGACACTCGCACCCGGATCGAACAGCTCGAGCAGGCGCGGGAGACGGCGCAAGCCGAATCGAACCAGCAACAGCAGCGGTACGCGGAGGTCAAGTCACAGCTCGAGTCCGCGCGTGCGGAGCTCGAGCAGATGCGCGGCCGCGCGCGTACGCTCGACCAGACGATCAGCGAGCTGGCCGCCGAAAGGCAGTCGGTCGACGCGAAGCTCGACGAGTGCGCGATGCGGCGCGAAGAAGCCGCGAGGGTTCTGGAGGATCTGGGCGGTCTGCGCGAGCAGCTCGAGTCCGAGCGTAGCAGCGTTCAGATCGTGCTCTCGGAGGCGAGGTCTCGTGCGGAGCGCCACCGGCAGCTTGCGCAAGAGCTTGCCATCAAGGTCGAGTCGCGGCGCAACTCGAAGGAGTCGGCGAGCGCCGCGCTCGCACGCGTGCAGGCGCAGCAGCAGCATCTGACGAAACGCCGCGACGAGCTGAGGAGCCAGCTCGAGGGCGCGGTCGAGCCGCTGGCGGCAGACGAAAGCACGCTCGCGAAGCTGCGCGAGGAGCGCTCCGACGTCGAGAATCGCCTGACCGAAGCGCGGAAAGCGGTCGAGTCTCTAGACACGCAGCTGCGGGAGATCGAGCAGCGGCGTAACGAAGCCCAGCAAGCGGTCGCGGCCGCGCGCGAGGCTGCGGACAACGTACGCCTCAGTGCGCGCGAAGCGCAGGTTCGGCTCGAGACCGTCGCCGAGCAATTCGGGGAGACCGGATTCGATTTCGACCAGGTGCTCGCGGAGCTTCCGGAAGAAGCATCGGCTGCCGCGTGGACGGAGAATCTCGAGTCCATCGAACGAAAGATCCAACGGCTCGGTGCAATCAACCTTGCGGCCATCGACGAATTCAAGGAGCAGTCCGAGCGCAAGCAATACCTCGACGCTCAGTTCGCCGATCTGACGGAGGCGCTCGAGACGCTCGAAGGTGCGATCCGCAAGATCGACCGTGAGACGCGTACCCGTTTCAAGGAGACATTCGATCAGGCCAACCAGGGGCTGCAGCGCCTTTTCCCGCGTTTGTTCGGAGGCGGTCACGCGTATCTCGAACTCGACGGCGAGGATCTGCTCGATTCGGGTGTGACGATCATGGCGCGGCCGCCCGGCAAGCGGAACAGCACGATCCATCTGCTTTCGGGCGGCGAGAAGGCGTTGACGGCCGTGGCGCTCGTGTTTTCGATCTTCGAGCTCAACCCCGCGCCGTTTTGCCTGCTCGACGAGGTCGATGCGCCCCTCGACGATGCGAACGTCGGACGTTTCAGCGATATCGTGAAGGAGATGTCCGAGCAAGTGCAATTCGTGCTGATCACGCACAATAAGACGACGATGGAGGCCATGCATCAGCTGAGCGGCGTCACTATGAATGAGCCGGGCGTCTCGCGTCTGGTCGCCGTCGATCTCGATGAAGCGGTTCAGCTCGCTGCCATGTAGAGGCCGGGGCCATGGCCGAGTTGCGCTGGGTACTACTGGCACTGGGCGTTTTGCTCGTCGTCGGCGTTTACCTCTGGGGAAGACGAACCCATCGTCTCAGTGAACCGCCGCGAAGCGGCCGCCGGCGTTGGCGCAGCGAACCTCGAATCTCGAGCGACGACGAGCTGATCTCCGACGAGGTTCTTTTTCGGCGGCCGGGCGAGTTGGATGAGCCGGTGGCGATACCGGCCGAGCCGATCGATGAGGATCCGGTCGGAACGATCGCTCCGGAAGTCGCGTCCGAGAGCCAAACGGAAGCGCCGGCCCCGGCACAAGCAGTGCGAGGGCCGGAACGGATCGTCGCGCTGCGCTTCGTCCCTAGAGAGGCGTTCCTCGATGCGGTGGCGGCCGTTGCGGCGTTGCGTGAGGCGGGGCTCGAGCATGGGCGATACGGAATCTTCCACTTGCACGACGACGCGCATCCGGACGAGCCTCAGTTCAGCGTCGCAAGCCTGACGGAGCCCGGGTCGTTCGACCTCGAGCGGCTTGCGGACAAGCCCCTCGCCGGAATGAGCTTTTTCATGGTACTGCCCGGCGGCGGAGATCCGGTCGAACGGTTCGATGCGATGGTCGGCATTGCGCGCTCTCTGGCGCACAAGCTCGACGCGGAGCTGTTCGATGAGGCCGGAAGCTCTTGGAGCATTCAACGGGAGCGTTACATTCGCGAAGAGCTGATCAGCTATCGCCTGCAGTCGGCGCCCTCTTGACGGGATGCGACATGGCCGGGTCGACGAAGAACCTGATCGCCGAAGTCGAAAGGCTTCGCCGCGAGATCGAGGAGCATAACTACCGCTATTTCGTGCTCGACGCACCGACCATCCCGGACGCCGAGTACGACCGGTTGATGCAGCGGCTGCGATCGCTCGAAGAGGCGCATCCTGAGCTCGTTACGCCGGATTCCCCGACGCAGAGAGTTGGCGCAACGCCGGTCAGCGGGTTTCGACCGGTTCGCCATAGCATGCCGATGCTTTCGCTCGAGAACGCGTTCTCGGAGGAGGATTTGCTTGCGTTCGGCAAGCGCGTCTCCGATCGGCTGCGTGCAAACGGTATCGATGCGAAGGTCATTCGCTTCGTTGCGGAGCCGAAGATCGACGGGGCGGCAGTCAGCGTCCGTTACGAGAATGGGATTCTCGCTCTTGGCGCAACCCGGGGAGACGGGACGGTCGGCGAGGACGTGACGCACAACGTTCGAACGATTCGCGGCGTCCCGCTGAGGTTGCGCGTGAAGAAGCCTCCCGCCGTGCTCGAGGTTCGCGGCGAGGTATTCATGCCGAAGCAGGCCTTCGAGGAGGTGAACCGCCGGGCGGCCGAGCGCGGTGAGAAAGTCTTCGCGAACCCCAGAAACGCGGCGGCCGGCTCTTTGCGTCAGCTCGACGCGCGCGTGACCGCCCGCCGTCCGCTGGATGTTTTCTTCTATGCGGTCGGTCAGACGGAGGGGTGGCGTCTACCCACTACGCAGAGCGGGATACTGGAGGCCCTGCAGGAACTCGGGCTGAAAACGTGCCCGGACTGGAAACGGCTAGACGGAATTCAGGCCTGTTTGGCCTATTACGACAGTATCGCGAGGAAAAGGGCGGATTTACCGTATGAGATCGATGGGGTCGTCTACAAAGTCGATGACCTCGAGTGGCAACGGATTCTGGGGTTCGTTGCCCGGGCGCCGCGATGGGCGATAGCTCATAAGTTCCCGGCGCAAGAGGAGCTGACGGTCGTGAAGCAGGTCGAGTTTCAGGTGGGGCGGACAGGCGCGCTTACGCCGGTAGCTCGGCTCGAGCCCGTTTTCGTCGGCGGCGTGACGGTCAGCAATGCGACGTTGCATAACATGGACGAGCTCCGTCGCAAGGACGTCCGCGAAGGAGATTACGTCATTGTACGCCGCGCGGGCGACGTCATACCGGAGATCGTCTCGGTCGT
>CAYMAF010000194.1:0-5464 GCA_964388365.1 uncultured Gammaproteobacteria bacterium
GGCCTCGATACTCGCCGCTTCGCTGATAGCCGCAGACGACGACGATCGTCGGGATATTCAGGCGGCCTGCGGCCATCAGCTGGCCCGGCGTCGTCTTGTCGCACGACGCGAGGCAAACCATGCCGTCGAGCAGCGCGCCCTCGACCTGCACCTCGATGTCCGCGGCGATCAGATCGCGCGACGGCAGGATATAGGCGCCGCGCCGGCCCGCGCTCGTGACGAAGTCGCTCGGCGCGGCCGTGCGCACCTCGAACGGCAGCCCGCCGGCCTCGCGGATCGCGCGCTTGACCTCGGCGGAGACGCCGTCGAGATGACTGAAGCAGCTCGAGAGCTCCGACGACGAGTTCACGACCGCGATCTTCGGCTTCTCCATGTCCTCGTCGGACAAGCCGAGCGCGCGCCACTGCGCCCGGCGGCCGGCCCACATCGCCGTGCCGGGCTCGAGGTTGCTGCGAAGCTTGCGTCTCATCGTGCTACCCCTTCGAGCCCGGGCGGGAGAACGCGCTCGGGTCGCCGCGGCCGAGGAACGCGCCGTCCTGCTCGAGCCGCCGCTGCAGCTCCGCGACGTCGATGCGGCGCGGCGGGACGTCGTGCCGCAGCGCGAGATCCGCGGCCGTGCCGGCCGCCTGGCCCATGACGAAGCACGGTCCCGAAACGCGCGCGGACGACTGGCCCTCGTGCGACATCGACGCGCAACGTCCCGCGACGAGCAGATTCTCGACGCGTTGCGGCAGAATGATCCGATACGGGATCTGGTTGAATCCGCGCGAATCCCGGGGCGCGAACACGAATCTCACGTCGCCCTTGATATGCGCCTCGACCGGCCAGCCGTTCACGCCGATCGAGTCGTCGAAGTCGCGGCAGCCAAGAATGTCTTCCTCGGTCAGCACGTACTCGCCGATGAAGCGGCGCGTCTCGCGGATGCCGATCTGCGGGGCGATCTCGACGATATACGCATCCTCGAAGCCGGGCGTCACGCTCTTGATGAACTCGAAGACGTCCCAGCACTGACGCCGGCCCTCGACCTCGCCGTAGCTGAGCTCGCGCGCATCGATGCCGCTGACCGGCGAGCCGTCCGGGTTCTTGATCTGCGTCAGGTTCGCGCGCCATTCGATCGGGTTGCGCTGCGGCCGGACGATCGGCTTCTTGCGCGGGAAGCGCCGGCCTTCGCGCTCGGCCCGCTCCATGAGCTCCGGGATCAGCTCCCACGCGCGGCCCGCCTTCGCCGGATCGACGCCGTTGATACGGAACATCGTCGACGGGTACAGCATCCCGCCCTCGCCGTCGCCGACCTCGTACGGCGCGCCGGCCCATGCCGCGAGGTCGCCGTCGCCCGACGCGTCGATGAAGAGCCGCCCGCGGATCGCGAACCGGCCGGATTTCGTCTCGACGATCAGCGCGTCGATCGTGTCGTCGGCGCCCATCACCGCGCCGACGCCGAAAGCATGGAACAGCACGTCGACGCCGGCGTCGGCCATCAGCTCGTCGGCCGCGATCTTGAATGCTGAGATATCATAGGCTTGTGCTTGAATCTGATCGCGGATTGTAAGGTGCGGTGCGTTCAGGCCGTCCATCGCCGCGAGACGCTCGAGGATGTCGTCGGCGATACCGTGCACGACCTGCTCGTGGCGGCCGTGGACGACCGCGTGCAAACCGCAGAACGTGCTCAAGCCCGCCGCGGTGCCGGCGCCGCCGAGAAAGCCGTAACGCTCGATCAGAATCGTCGACCGGCCGGCGCGGCCGGCCGCGAGAGCCGACGCGATCCCAGCCGGACCGCCGCCGAGCACGACGACCTCGTACTCGCCGAATACCGCAGTGCGCCGCTCGGGCTCTCGGATGTGCTGATCCGTCATAGCCGACTCCGGCATCGCTTCGTGCGCGCGGCGCAGGCGCTCGCTACGGCGGCTCGTCGCGTCACGGCACGATCGGGCTCGTTCGATCGACCTCGGACCGCTCGCCGCCGACCATCAGCTCGTGCGCGTAATTCGCCTGCTGGCAGATGTACTCGAAGAGCTCTGTGCCTTCGTCCCATTGAAGCTGGAAGCTCGCGGTCCACGGCGCGGTGTAGGCGCCGGCATCGTGGACCGTGATCTCGTAATCGATGAGCGCCGAGTTGATCCGCGTGAACCGCTCGACGACGTGCAGCTGCTCGGTATGCGGCAAGCCGCGGCGATCCATCCAGAACCCTTCGTTGAAGCCGACGCTGTCGACGACCAGCGTATCGCCTTCCCACCAGCCGATCGAGTGGCCGTAGTACGTCGGTGTCGGGTTGCGCGGATGCGAACGTCCGTCCATGTACACGGTGCGGAACGTGTGCGGCCCGCCGATATCGAAGATGTAGAGCCGCTGCTGCTCGGGCAGCTCGACGAGCTCGACGCCGTACGGCGTCAGGAATTGCCGCGCGGTGCCGGACGCCTTGCAGCGGGCGTGCGGCTCGAGCTCGTGGACCTGGCGAGACTCGTACAGGCCCTTCGCCCACGGCTGGAACGGCACCTCGTCAGCCGGGGCGATCGGGTCGGTGATGCCGAACAGCGGGGTCCAGACGCCCTTCTGATCGATCGTCGCGCCGCCGAGCAGCACGCGCCCGTCCTCGGCGCGCGGCGTCGGCTCCGGCGGCGGGAGATCGGGACTGCGGGGCCGGCGCTGCGCGAGCGACGGGTCGGTGACGGCAAGGCCCAGCATCGCAGCGCCGACCGCGAGGAATCCTCGTCTCATTCTCGACTCTCCAAGTCTGCGCCGGCCGGACGAAGGCGGCCGGCGGTCCGCTAATCGTTGCCGCGGCTCGAGTCCGCGTCGAGGGTCTCGCCGGGCCGGGCTCCGGTCGCCGTCAGCGTCACTTGCCGTGCATTCAACCGCTTCGAGCCGTTGCGCGCGAGATAGCCCTCGACCGTCACCTCCTCGCCGATCTTCAGCGTGTCGCGGCGCCAGCCGCGGCGTTGCAGGCCGTGCGGCGGCCCCATCTCGGCGCCCCAGTTCGTCACTTCCCCGGTCGCCTCGTCCTTCACGTTGATATAGAACCAGACGTGCGGGTTGGTCCACTCGACTTTCGTGACGATGCCGGTCAGCGTGATCGGCTTCTCGGCATCGAACTCCGCCGAGAACGAATGGTGCGCTCGGCTCGTGCCGGCAAAGGCGAAAGCCGCCGCGAGGACCCAGCCGGCCCATCGACCTCGGTTCATCGTCTCTCCCCCTTCCGAGTCCGCCGGCCGCCTCCGCGCCGATGCGATGCGCCGGCTTCGTCCTTCCCTATCGGCGATGTCTCACGCTCAGGATCGGTTGTCCTGACAGAAATACGACGGTAAGTCCTCGCCTCCGACCCAGCGCAGCTCCCAGCTGCTCTTCCACGGCCGTGTATAGGCGCCCGGATCGTCGATCGTGACTTCGTAGCGCAGCGTGTCGAGATCGGGCCGCGTGAAGCGTTCGATCAGCCGCAGCCGGCTCGTATGCGGCAGGCCGCCGCTCGTGAACCAGAAATCCTCGTTGAAGCCGACCGTGTCGACGACGAGCGTATCGCCCTCCCAATGCCCGACCGAGCGTCCGTAGTACAGCGGATTGTCGTCGTCGCCGCCGACCTGTCCCGTCTGCTCGCGGCCGTCGAGATAGATGATCCGGTAGTTCTGGTTCCCGCTGCCCATCAGCACGAAGATACGCTGGCGCGCGCGGTCCTCGACGAGCTGAAAGCCGAGATCCGACTGAAGATGACGCACGCCGCCCGGCGGCTTGCAGTTCAGGAACAGGGGATCGTCCTGCAGGAACCGGCGCTGCCGGTGCTGGTAGAGCCCGAGCGCCCACGGCTGAAGCGGCGCGACCTTGGCCGCGTCCGCGATATTCGCGAGCAGCCCGTCGTCGTTCATCTCGACGGCGACGCCGTCCTCGGCCAGCGACTTGCGGGTCGGATAAGCCCAGTAGCCGCCCTGCACGTCCGGCGCGCCGAGCTTCGGAGTGCCGTCCGGCCATCGGGGCGTCGGCCGCGGGGCCCTCGGCGCGATCGGCGGCCGGTCGTCGGACGCGAGCACCTCGCGGCCCGTGTCCGCGAACACGAGCGCATCGGCCCAGATCTGACGCGTTCCGTTGCGCGCGACGATGCCGTCGATCGCGACCGCATCGCCGGGGCGCACGCTATCGGCGCTCCAGCCGCTGCGCTCGAGCACGACCGGGCTCTCGAGCTCGACGGCCCAGTTCACGACCTCGCCGTCGGAGATCACGTTCACGAATACGTGCACGTGCGGGTTGCGCCAATCGACGCCGCTCACGATGCCTTCGATCGCGATCGGCCGCGACGGGTCGAACTTCGCCGAGATCGGATGATGCGCGAGTGCCCCGGCCGACGCGACGAGCGCGAGCGCCGCGGCGCATGCGGTGCTCGCCGTCTTGCGCTCCGAGCGCGTCGCGGCCGCGCGCGCCCCACGCTCATGCCCGCTCATTGCCGACTGACTTCGAACGCGCCGCTGCCGCGCTCGTGCTTCCACGTGCCCACGATCGAGCGATCCGGAAGCTCGAGATTCTCGATACGGCCCTCGATCCGGTAATTGACCGTCTCGCCCGACTGGTCCTTGCCGTCGGCCTCGATACGGACGATCCAGCCGTCGGGATCGAGCGTCGCGCGGTCGATCTCGATGTTGTCCGTGCCCGGATTGATCATGCCGCTGACCTCGTTGCCGTCCCAGTCGAGAACGAGCAGCACGTACTCGCCGTGCACGTCGTTCGATGCCCACGTGCCGAGCCACGAGCCCTTCAGCGGATGGCCCTCCTGGGCCGCCGCGGGCATCAGGCTGCCCCCGGCGAGCACGGCCGTGCCGGCGGCGAGCGCCGGAACGATGCGCCGGACACACGCGCTTATCGGTCGCAATACCACGCTGTCACCTCGATCACGCTTGAACTCCCCCCCGCCCGGCGAATTCGCCGGGCCGCCGCGCGACGCGCTGTTGCCGCTGCTGCCAATAGTAGCCGCTCAAGGGTAGTGGCCAATACCCCACAAGTGAAATTGTATCCGCGCCTGTCCGAACGGCGCCGAGGGCGTGACTCGGCCGCGGACGGACGCGTCGCCGCGCACGCAGACGCCTCGCGACGGCCGCGGGCGCTTCGCGCCTATCGGACGTTAAGCGCCGGTTCAGGTACCCGCGATACGCTATCGGGGACGATGCCGGAAGTCTGCCGCGGCGAGCGGCGGCGGGAGCGAGCGATGCAAGCTGCGAAACCTTATTTCACGGCCCTGGCGGCGATGCTGCTGATCGTCGGGGCACTCGGCGCGGTCCGCGCCGCTTCGGCGCAGGATACGGCCGCGGAGACCGGCCTCTTCTCCGCCGACGAGCTCGAGGAGCTGGTCGGCGCGATCGCGCTCTATCCGGACGATCTCGTCGCGATCGTCCTGCCCGCGGCGACCTATCCCCTCGATATCGTCGAGGCCGCGCGCTTCCTCGACGAGCGTGAGAGCGACCCGAGCCTCGTGCCCGACGAGGATTGG
>CAYMAF010000195.1:0-5443 GCA_964388365.1 uncultured Gammaproteobacteria bacterium
GCAGCGAGGTGCGGCTGCCGGACGGCCCGCTCCGCGTCGTCGGCGATCACGAGGTGGAGATCCATCTGCACAGCGACGTCGATGTGACGGTCACGGTGGCGATCGAATCCGCGGATCAAGTCATCGAGTGAGCGGGGTGCGGGCGTGCGGTTGAGCCGTTTCTCGAATGGCTGAGCGCGCCTCGAGCCTGGGGCGGCGAGCTGCCGAGAAGCTGCGGCTGCCGCCGCATTCCGTAGAAGCCGAGCGTTCCGTGCTCGGCGGGCTCATGCTCGATCATCGGGCGTGGGATCAGATCGCCGACGCCGTCGACGCCGCGGATTTCTATCGGGCCGATCATCGCCTGATCTTCAGCGCGATCCAGGCGCTGATCGAGCGCGACGAGCCGCCGGACGCGATCACCGTCGGCGAGACGCTCGCCCGGCAGGGCGAGCTCGAATCGGCCGGCGGCCTCGACTATCTCGCGCAGCTCGTCGAGGAGACGCCTAGTGCGGCGAATATCCGCGCGTACGCGCGGATCGTCCGCGAGCGGGCGATGCTCCGGCAGCTGATCGAGATCGGCGGCGATATCGCCGCGAGCGCTCACGATTCGGAGGGGCGCACGGTCGAGGAGCTCGTCGACCTCGCGGAGCAGCGCGTGTTCGAGATCGCGGACCGGGGCCAGCGCCGCGGCTCCGGGTTCGTCGCGATCAAGCATATCCTGCCGAAGACGATCGATCGGCTCGACGTCCTTAGCCATACCGACGGCGAGATCACCGGCGTCTCGACCGGCTTCAAGGATATGGACAAGATGACCGCGGGGCTGCAGCGCGGCGATCTGATCATCATCGCGGGCCGGCCGTCGATGGGTAAGACGACGTTCGCGATGAATATCGCCGAGAACGCGGCGATCGGCCACGAGGTGCCGGTCGCAGTGTTCAGCATGGAGATGTCGGCCGAGCAGCTCAGCTTCCGCATGATCGGCTCGATCGGCCGAGTGAATCAGCAGCATCTGCGTACCGGCCGGCTGACGGACGAGGACTGGTCGCGGATCGAGTCGGCCGTCTCGATGATGTCGAATGCGCCGATCTACATCGATGACAGCGCAGGGCTCACTCCGACCGAGGTTCGGGCGCGAGCGCGGCGGCTGAAGCGCGAGCATGGCCTCGGCCTGATCGTCGTCGACTACCTGCAGCTGATGCAGGTCGGCGGGACGGTCGAGAACCGGGCGACCGAGATCTCGGAGATCTCGCGCGGCCTGAAGGCGCTCGCAAAGGAGCTCGACGTGCCGGTGATCGCGCTGTCGCAGCTGAACCGCAGCGTCGAGCAGCGCGCGGACAAGAAGCCGGTGATGTCCGATCTTCGCGAATCCGGCGCGATCGAGCAGGACGCCGACCTCATCGTGTTCATCTACCGCGAGGAGGTCTACGAGCCCGATACGCCGCGCAAAGGCATCGCCGACATCATCATCGGCAAGCAGCGGAACGGCCCGGTCGGCGAATTCCACCTCGCGTTTCTCGGCGAGTACACGAAGTTCGAGAACCTCGTCGCCGACGCGTACGGCGAAGGCGTCTACTGACGAGCGCCCGTTCCGGAGGAAGGGCGGCCGAAGAGGCCGGACCTTCGCCGATCGCCCGCCGCATTCGGCATGTACGAAAAGGGGGCCGGCTGCTCTTCGGCCCCATTCATCGGCGGCCCCTTTGCGCCGCGCTCGCCGTCAGTCGACGAAAAAGCCCATCTTCACGCCGGCGAGCTGGATTACGTCGTTGTCGTTGAGCTTGCGCGCCTGCGGGCCGATGCTGACGCCGTTGACGAGCGGGAAATCGTCCGGCTTGCCGCTCTCGACGTGCACGATGAAATAGCCTTCGGCGCGCCGCGTGATCGCGGCGACCTGGACACCGGGACGGCCGAGCGTCGTCAGCGCTTTCGTCAGCGACAGCTCGCGCCCCGCGAACGTGCCGGAGAGCACCTGGAGCTTCGCGAGCGGCAGCGTCGGCACCGCGGACGGATCGACCTCTTGCGTCGCCGTCGGCGAGAGCTGGGCCGGTGCCGGCTTCTCCGCCGCGGGCGCCGAGCGAGGGGTTTCCGCGGCGGCGGCCTCGGCGGCCCGCGCCGCCTTCGCGATCTGCTTCTCCATGCGGCCGCTCGGCTCGATGATCATCGTCTTCGTGAACTCGTCTTCCGGCGCCTGCTCGGCGCGGTCGTCGACGTAGCGAAGCTGGTGGTGCCCGATCGTGATCACGTCGCCGTGCTGGAGCGCGTGCTTCTTGATCAGCTTGCCGTTGACGTACGTGCCGTTCGTGCTGTTCAGATCCTCGAGGAACGAGTCGTTCAGGATGTTGATCAGCAGCGAGTGATGGCCGCTGACCGCCGCGTTGTCGATTCGGATGTCGTTGTCCGGCAGGCGGCCGACGGTATAACGCTCCTTGGTCATGTTGTATTCGGCCAAGGTCTGGCCATCCAGGCTAAGTACTAAACGTGGCATGGCTGTCGTCCCGGTTCATCCAAACAGACTGCGAAACTTCCCGAGCAACCCCTCTTCCGCTGGGAAACTGTCGATCACGTGAACGAGCCCGACGGAGACGTTGTCGCGTCCGCCGTTGTCGTTCGTGAGCTTGATCAGCTGCTCGGCGATCGTCACGACGTCGCTTTCGAACGTGCTGATCGTCAAATGTATGTCCTCGTCCTCGACCATATCAGGAAGGCCGTCGGAGCAGAGCAGAAAATAGTCTCCGCGCTGGACCTCGATCTCCTGCACCTCGACGTCCACGGTGGCTTCGACGCCGAGGGCCCGCGTGACGTAGTTGCGGTTCGTCGAGCGTTGCGCCTCCTCCGGCGAGTAGAACCCCCGGTCCACGAGCTCTTGCAGCAACGAGTGGTCCATCGTGATCTGCTCGAACTTGTTGCCGCGGAGGCGATAGAGCCGCGAGTCGCCGACGTGGGCGATCGACACGTGGTTGTCGTAGAAAAGGCAGGCGACCAGCGTCGTTCCCATGCCCTCGCACTGCGGCTGGGATTGCGCGGTCTGGTTGATGATCTTGTTGGCCCGCGAGATCGCGTCCCGAAGCACGATCGTTTGACGCATGTAGCCGGTCTCGGGCTCGATCTCGTTGCGCTTTTCGCGCTTGCACGCCTCGCTTACGAGGTCGATGACCGTTTTGACCGCGATCCCGCTCGCGACCTCGCCGGCGTTGTATCCGCCCATTCCGTCCGCGAGCACCCACAGCCCGATATCCGGTTGGGCAGCGATCGCGTCCTCGTTGTGGTCACGCACCCTGCCGACGTCCGTCAACTCGACGTGAGCGAACTTCCCTTTGAGACTCATAGTGGTTGTCGGACGATCCGCTCTCGCGCGGGGGTCAGGCCAGGACGGGCGCTCGCAACTCACGGCCGTCCGCCGCAGCGGCGGTCGGCTCGATTCGGTGCGCGGTGCCGGTTGCGGCCGGAGTCGCGCCGGCACGGGGGGAGCGCACTGCCCGCCGAAAGGCGGCAGGCCCGTCCGGCTCTTCGGCGATCACGAACTTGAGGTCGGTCATCGAGCTATCCTGGATGGCGTCGGGCCGGTCAGAAGCCCCGAAAGCGTAGCATTCTGGACGAATAAGTCCGTGTGCCCTTTCACGTTTCTCCCTTCGTCCGTTTCCGGGGCCGGACCGTCGGGCGGCGCGCGGAAATCGCGCCGGTTTCCGCCGCCCGCCTGCCGCAGCGATGCGGCCGCGGTACTCGGCGCGTCATCGAGCGCAAATCATACATAATCGACCGGCGCATCATATCCCCCGCGGGGCGCGCCCGATGCGGCTGACGCCCGGCCGCGTTGCCGCCGCGCCGATTCGGCTATGCTGCGCGGCATGGCGAAAGTGAAGTCGGTCTATGTCTGCGAGGCGTGCGGCACCCGCTATCCGAAGTGGCAGGGCCAATGCCTCGACTGCGGCGCATGGAACACCCTTGCCGAAGCCCGTCTCGGCGCCGCCGAGCAGCGCGCGCAACGTGCCCAATATGCCGGGCGAGTCGAGCTCGCGCGGCTCGACGAGCTCGAGACCCGCGCCGCCGAGCGGCGCTCGAGCGGATTCGGGGAGCTCGACCGGGTCCTCGGCGGCGGGCTCGTGCCGGGATCGGTCGTGCTGCTCGGAGGAGATCCGGGTATCGGCAAGTCGACGCTGCTGCTCAAGGCCGCCGCGAGCCTCGCGGCCGCGGGCCCCGTCTGCTACGTCACCGGCGAGGAATCGCTCGACCAGATCGCGCTTCGCGCGAAGCGTCTCGGCGTCGGCGACGCTCCGATCCAGCTCCTCGCGGAGACCTGCGTCGAGGCGGTGCTCGCAGAGCTCGAAGGGGCCTCGCCCGCGGTGCTCGTGATCGACTCGATCCAGACGCTCTACAGCGATGCGCTCGAGTCCGCGCCCGGCTCGGTCAGCCAGCTCAGGGAGTCCGCGGCGCAGCTCGTTCGCTACGCGAAAACGCGCAACGTCTCGACGCTGCTCGTCGGCCATGTGACGAAGGAGGGCACGCTCGCGGGTCCCCGGGTGCTCGAGCACATGGTCGACGCGGTGCTGTATTTCGAAAGCGATGCCGGCAGCCGCTACCGCATCATCCGCGCGGTGAAGAACCGCTTCGGTGCCGCGAACGAGCTCGGTTTCTTCGTCATGGCCGAGGAGGGGTTCCGCGAGGTGAAGAATCCCTCGGCGATCTTCCTGGCGCGACGCTCGGAGCCGGTGCCGGGCAGCGTGACCCTCGTGACCCGCGAAGGCTCGCGTCCGATCCTCGTTGAGGTCCAGGCGCTCGTCGATCACAGCCTCGGCTCCCATCCGCGCCGCCTCGCGCAGGGGTTCGATCCGGGGAGGCTCGGCCTGCTGCTCGCGGTGCTTCACCGGCACTGCGGGATCCACGTCGGCGATTGCGACGTGTACGCGAACGTCGTCGGGGGGCTCCGCGTGACCGAGACGGCGTCGGATCTCGCGGTCGTGCTTGCCGTGCTGTCGAGCTTCCGGGAGCGGCCGGCGTCGGACGGGCTCGCGGTGTTCGGCGAGGTCGGGTTGACCGGCGAGATCAGGCCCGTGCCGTTCGGCGAGGAGCGCATCGTCGAGGCGGAAAAGCACGGATTCAGCCGCGTGCTCGTGCCGCGCGCGAACCGGCCGCGACGTGACGGACGGATCGACGTCGTCGCGGTCGAGAAGCTTTCGGACGCGGTCGACGCGCTGTTCGGCTGACGGCGCCGCCGGTCAGCCCTGGGCCGCGCGGAGCGCCGGCAGCTCCTCGTCGTGCTCGTGCGGTGTCAGCACGCGCACTTGCTTGATCGCATGCTCGCTCGCGTCGAGGATCTCGATCGGATAACCATTGACGGTCACGGAGGTGCCGGGCGACGGGATCGTCTCCAGTGTCTCGATGATCAGCCCGTTCAGCGTCTTCGGGCCGTCGGTCGGCAGCTCCCAGCTCATCAGGCGGTTCAGCCGCCTGATATTCGCGCTCGCGTCGA
>CAYMAF010000196.1:0-5405 GCA_964388365.1 uncultured Gammaproteobacteria bacterium
CCTCGCGCTTGGCGCGGATGAAGTCGAGCACGTCCGGATGACCGACGTCGAACGTGCCCATCTGCGCGCCGCGGCGGCCGCCCGCCGACGACACGGTGAAGCACATCTTGTCGTAGATATCCATGAACGACAGCGGGCCCGACGTATAGGCACCGGCGCCCGACACGTACGCGCCTTTCGGACGCAGCGTCGAGAAGTCGTAGCCGATGCCGCAGCCGGCCTTGAGCGTGAGGCCGGCCTCGTGGACCTTGTCGAGGATGTCGTGCATCGAGTCGTGGATCGTGCCCGACACGGTGCAGTTGATCGTCGACGTCGCCGGCTTGTGCGCCTCGGCGCCGGCATTCGACATGATGCGGCCCGCCGGAATTGCCCCACGCCGCAGCGCCCAGACGAAGCGGCGGTACCACTCCTCCCGCTTCTCCGGAGCCTCGACGTCCGCAAGCGCGCGTGCGACGCGCTCGTAGGTCGCTTCGATGTCCCGATCGACCGGCTCTCCGGACTTGGTCTTGAGCCGATACTTCGAGTCCCAGATATCTCTCGAAGCTTCCTGAAGCGCGATATCCGCGATTCGGGCTGCTTTCATGTCGAATGCGATACTCATGATCTCGTCGTGCCCTCGTCCTTGTCCTGAAACCCTAGCCCCCCAAGGATCCGGCGGCGCTCGATCGGCAGGCCGTTTCAGCGGCGCAAAAGTCCCCCCGAGCCGCGTTGCGGCCCTACCGAGCTTGCTTTGGAAGTCAACACAAGATGTTGTGCCGTGAAACTGTAAGGTAGACCCGCTGCCAGATTGTGTCAAGCGCCGATCGAGTTTGAGCGCATGACCCAGAACAACTAATAATCAATGACTTACAAGCACTCCCTAGAACTAGCGGAGCCGGTATCGCCGCCGCGCGCGGCAATCCCGCGGAGCACAACATCTTGTATACCGCCGGTCCCCAGTCCGTCCCCGGGTTATGCACAGCTTTTCCTCCGGCTCAGCGCTTTCGGGGCTCCGCGAGCGCCTGAAAGACGTCCGCTTGCCGACGTGTGAGTCCCGCGCCGCGCACTCGATGCGGTGGCACCCGTGCTTATGCGTTTCTCGTTCGGACCTTTACAATGACGCTGGCCGGCGACAGCGCCGGTCCTCGAATCGATGACGACACGATGACCGCTCGACCAGGCCTCGACTCCGGCCGCTCTCTGCCTACGCTACTCGCTGTGCTCGCGGGCATCGCTGCCGCGGCGCACGCGCAGTTGCCGAGCGAGCAGGTACCGTCGCTCGCGCCGATGATCGAGCGCGTATCGCCGGCCGTCGTGAACATCTCCGTCAGCGGCACGATCCGGTTCGACAGTCCGCTCGCGGACGACCCGATCTTTCGTCGCTTTCAGCCGGATCTCGGGTCGCGGCCGGTGCAAAGCTCGGGCTCGGGCGTCATCGTCGACGCGCACGAAGGCTACGTGCTGACGAACCATCATGTCGTCGCGAGCGCGGACCGGATCATGGTCACCCTTTTCGACGGACGCAGCACGGAGGCGCGGGTGATCGGCACGGACGAGCAGACCGATATCGCCGTGCTCGAGATCGACGCCGAGGACCTCACGCAGATCGAGCTCGGCGATTCGGACAAGGTCAGAGTCGGCGATTTCGTCGTCGCGATCGGCAACCCATTCGGGCTCTCGCATACGGTCACGTCGGGGATCGTCAGCGGACTCGGACGCAGCAACATCAGCCCGGATTCGGAAGCGTACGAGAACTTCATTCAGACCGACGCGTCGATCAATCCCGGCAACTCCGGCGGCGCGCTCGTCGGGCTGAACGGCGAGCTGCTCGGCATCAACTCGGCGATCCTGTCGCGCAACGGCGGCAACATCGGCATCGGCTTCGCGATCCCGGTCAACATGGCGCGCTACGTGATGCGCGAGCTCATCGAGACGGGCCGCGTGACACGCGGCGCGCTCGGCGTCTGGATCAACACGATCACGCCGGAGACCGCGGCCGCGCGGGGGCTGAGATCGACGCGCGGCGCGGTGGTCTCCGCGGTCGGCGTAGGATCGGCTGCCGAGCGCGCGGGGCTGCGCGTCAACGACGTGATCTTGAGCGTCGACGGCAAACCCGTTCGCGATGCGGGCTCGCTGCGTGCCGCGATCGGCCTCAGGCGGCCGGGCGAGCGCGTCTCGCTCGGCATTCTTCGCGACGGGCGCGAGCAGACCATCGAAGCGACACTCGGCGAGGCGCAGGAGGCGGCGCGCCTGTTGACCGAGACGCCGCGGCCCCCCTTGTTCTTCGGCGTCGAGCTCGCGCCTGCGGAAGGCGAAGGGCTCGTCGTCGCCAACGTCGAGCCCGGGAGCCTCGCGGAACGCCGCGGGCTTCGCCCGGGAGACGTGATCCTGCGCGTGAACCAGCAACCCGTCGCGACGCCGTCCGATGCGAACGCGGCCGTCGAGGACGCCGACACGATCGTCCTGGAGATTCGGCGCGGCCGACGGAGCATGACGATCCTGATGCGCTGACGCGGTTCCGCGCTTTCCTCCTTCGCAAAGGGTTCTGTCTCGATGGTGGTCAAGCCTCGATCTCGAAGCGTTTGTCTGCTCGGCGGCACAGGGTTCGTCGGCCGCACGCTGGTCAACGAGCTGGTCCGTGCCCGTTATCGCGTCGTCATTCCCACGCGCCGACGGCAACGGCACCGGGATCTGCTGGTCTTCCCGGGCGTCGATCTGATCGACATGGACGTTCACGACGAGCGGGCGCTTGCCGCCGTGCTTCGCGGCTCGGACGCGGCGATCAACCTGATCGGCATCCTGAACGAGCGCGGCAGAGACGGCAGCGGCTTCAAAAAGGTCCACGTCGAGCTCGTCTCGAAGCTGCTCTCGGCGTGCGACGCGGCCGGCGTGACTCGCCTGCTCCACATGAGCGCGCTCAAGGCGGAAGCCACGCGAGCCCCGAGCCACTACCTGCGGACGAAGGGTCAGGCCGAGCAGCTCATCCGCAGCCACCCGGGCATTCGCTTCACGATCTTCAAGCCGTCGGTGATCTTCGGCCCGCGCGACTCGTTCACGAATCGTTTCGCGCGGCTCCTGAAGCTCATGCCGGTGCTGCCGCTCGCGTGCGCGGATTCGCGGATGTCGCCGGTCTACGTCGATGACGTCGCACGCGCGTTCATGGTCGCGCTCGAGGACAGCCATACCATCGGCCGCACGTACGAGCTGTGCGGGCCGGATATCTACACGCTCGACGAGGTCGTGCACTTCGTTCGAGATCAGCTCGGCCTGAAGCGCGCGATCGTGCCGCTGCCGAAGGGGCTCGGGCGGATGCAGGCGTGGGTCGGCGAATTCCTGCCCGGCAAGCCGTTCTCGCTCGACAATTTCGCGTCGCTCGGCGTCGCGGGCATTTGCGGGGAGAACGGCTTCGCCGCGCTCGGCATCGAGCCGAAGCCGATGAGCGCGATCGTACCGAGCTATCTCTCGCGACGCCGCGGTCCGCGGCCGCGCCTTTGAGGGAGAGCGCCTAAGTCGCGTCCGCGACGCGGCGTTCCTCGAGCTCGTTCTGCCAAGACTCGAGAACGAGCTGCCGGCTGATGTCGGACATCGCGGCGAGCTCCGTCATCTCCGCGTAGAACGCCCGAGGCCCGAGCTCCTCGAGCCTCGCCTTCAAGGTCGGCAGCCAACGCCGATAGGTCGCGACCGACGCGAGCGCCGCGTTGTTCAACGGCTGCTCGAACCAGCGATCGTAGTCGGTCGGGCCGCCCCACGCCGCTTTCAGCGCAGCGTACTCCTCGCGCATCTGCTCGTAAGCGCGCGCCTTGAGCGCCCGCATCTCCTCGGGCGGCAGATCCTGCGCGAAGATCGCGCGCAGCCGGTCCTGCTGCCGCGACACGAGCGCAGAGAACTCGAGCCGGTAACGGATCTTCCGGCGATAGCGCTCGAGCGTCTCGGCGTCCGCGTGACGCGCGAGCCAGCGCTCGGTGCCGTATTCCTCGACGGCCGTCGCGAACGCCTCGCTGAGCGCGCTGTCGTCCTTGATGTAGACGACCTGATGCGCGAGCTCGTGGAACAGAATCGATGCGACGTACTGCTCGCCTCCCGCGAGCATCGTCGAGAGCACGGGATCGGCGAAATAGCCGAGCGTCGAGTACGCGGCCGCGCCGGCCAGATACGTATCGAACCCCTTGCGCTCGAGCGACGCCCGGAAGCGCTCCGCGGTTTCGAGCTTGAAGAAGCCGCGATACGCGACGCAGCCGGTGAACGGATAGCACCAGCGCTTCGGATTGACCGAGAACTCTTCTGTCGCAATCACGTTCCAGACGACATACGGACGGCCGAGCTCGACGTACGTCGTGTAGCTCTTGCTGGACGGCAGGTAGAGCTCCTCGACGGCGAAGCGGCGAATCTCGGGAATCCGGCCGAGCGTCGCCTTGACCTGCTCGTCCTGGTTCGGATCCGCGAGCACGCGCTCGATCGGCGTGCGTTTACGCATCAGCTCGAGCTGACCCGCCGCCGCCTGCCAATAGAAAGGCACGGCGCAGCTCTGCGCGATCGCGCAGATCGAGAACAGCGCGGCGAGTCTCAGCATTCGCATGGCGCGCAACCTTATCACGTACAGGGCTGGGTTAAGATCGGACTCGATGGAAATTTACGAAGTGGGCGGCGCGGTTCGCGACGCGCTTCTCGGGCGCCCGATCCGAGAGCGGGATTGGCTGGTCGTCGGCGCCGAGCCCGCCGAGCTGCTCGCGCTCGGCTTCAAGCCGGTCGGGAAGGATTTTCCGGTCTTCCTCCACCCCGAGACCGGCGAGGAGTATGCCCTCGCGCGAACCGAGCGCAAAGTCGCGCCGGGCTACACCGGCTTCACGTTCGACACGTCGCCGACGATCACGGTGGAGCAGGACCTCGCGCGGCGCGATTTCACGATCAATGCGATGGCGCGCGATCGCGAGGGTCGATTGATCGACCCGTGGGGCGGTCTCCGCGACCTCGAGGCGCGAAAGCTCCGGCACGTGTCCGATGCGTTTCGCGAGGATCCGGTCCGCGTGCTGCGCGCCGCGCGCTTCGCCGCGGACCTCTCCGAGCTCGGCTTCACCGTCGCCGACGAGACGCTCGCGCTGATGCGCGAGATGGTCGAAGCGGGCGAGGTCGACGCGCTGCGTCCCGAGCGCGTATGGAAAGAGACCGCGCGCGCGCTCGCGACGAGCCGGCCCGACGTGTTCGTCTCGGTGCTTCGCGAGTGCGGCGCGCTCGCGAAGGTGTTCCCGGAGATCGATGCGCTGTTCGGCGTGCCGCAGCCCGAGCGCTGGCACCCCGAGATCGATACGGGCGTGCACATTTTGATGGTGCTCCGCATGGCCGCGAAGCTCTCGGACGATCCGGTCGTCCGTTTCGCGGCGCTGACGCACGATCTCGGCAAGGGCACGACGCCGAAAGAGATGCTGCCG
>CAYMAF010000197.1:0-5365 GCA_964388365.1 uncultured Gammaproteobacteria bacterium
GTGATCCTGCGCGGCGGCAAGCAGCCGAACTACGACGCGGAATCCGTCGACGCCGCGTGCAAGCAGCTCGAGAAAGCCGGGCTCCCGGCGAAACTGATGATCGACGCGAGCCACGCGAACAGCAACAAGAATCCGGACAACCAGCCGAAGGTCGTCGACGCGATCGCCGCGCAGATCGAGGCCGGCGACAATCGGATCATCGGCGTCATGGTCGAGAGCAATCTCGTCGGCGGCCGGCAAGACCTCGGCGGCGACGCGCCGCTGACGTACGGGCAGAGCGTGACCGACGGCTGCATCGGCTGGGAGGCCTCGGTCGCCGTGCTCGAGCGGCTCGCGAGCGCGGTGCGCAAGCGCCAGAACCGCGCCGGCGCGAAAGCCTCCGCGGCCTGATCGGCGGCCGGCCGCACGGCCGGCTTCCGAGCCCGCCGCCGGCGCCGTCAGGGCTCGTCGCAGTCGGAGAGCCAGAGGCGCGGCGGCGACAGCGTCAGCGCGAACGGCTCAAGGCGGCGTAACGCGCTGAGCCCGAGGATATCGCGGTCCGCGAAGCGAAGGACCGCGACCTCGACGTCACGCAAGCGGCATCGCCCGATCGCGATCTCCGCGACGCGATGGATCGGCACCCGCCGCCGCCGGCCGTCCGCCGTGACGCCGACGATTTGGCGCACGACGGCGGTGCGCGAGCCCGCACGCACCCGCTCGAACGTCGCTTGCGACAGCGCGACGTAGCTCGCCCCCGTATCGACGAGAAAGTCCGTCTCGATGCCGCCGTCGATGCGGCCTCGAACGTAGTACTGGCCCGACTCTTGCTCGATCAGCGGCACGGCGTCGCGGAACGAGGCCGGCAGATCGAGCGCGCCGGGCGCGACCTCGGCACGGCCCGCGCCCGGCTCCGCCGGGTGCGCGAGCGCCGCCGCCGCGAGCGCCGCGAGCGCTGCGGCGCGTACCGGGATCGAGCGCTTTGGTGTCGCACGAGCGGCCATCGCCGCAGCCAATGCAAGACCGAGACCATGGCCGCGTTTTGTTTTTCCTCAATGGGTTACGTAGACTCGGGACGGCGCCTCCGCATCGCCGGAGTGCACCTTTGGCCGCTTACGCACCGCGGCGGTGCAACGCCCGACGATGCCGATGAAGGGAATCCCGGACCGCGATTCAGACCCGCAGGAGCCGTACAGATGGACCACGACTTCGAAAGACGACGGATTCGCTCGACCGCAGCCGCGCTGATCGGAGGCCTCGCCGCCGCGGCCGCGGCGATCGCGTACGCCGACTCGAGCCTCCGCCGGCTCGACGACGACCGCGTGTTGATCACGAGCTTCTCCGGCAAGCCCCCGTTCGAGCGCCGCATCGTCGCGGTCGACGCGCTGCACGCGGCCGAGCGCGCACGCCTCGACGACGCGGAGCGTGCGAGCGTCGGCGGCGCCGAGCGGACCGCCGCGGGTTATCGCGCGCATCCGCCGTTCAGGCGTCCGGCGAGCGGCGCGGCCGCGGACGAGACCGCGCGTTTCGCCCGCTTCGAGGAATCGCCGGCCGAGAGCGCCGCGCCGGTGCGCCGCGGCCCGCCCGGCAAGCCGTTCTCGTCGCGCTGAGCGAGCCGCGTCAGATCCGCGCGCGGCGGAGCCTGAGCGCGTTCGCGATCACCGAGACCGAGCTCAGGCTCATCGCGGCCGCCGCGAACATCGGCGACAGCAGCCAACCGACGAGCGGATAGAGCACGCCGGCCGCGATCGGCACGCCGATCGCGTTGTACACGAACGCGAAGAACAGGTTCTGGCGAATATTGCGCATCGTCGCCCGGCTCAGCCGGCGCGCCCGCGCGAGCGCGCGCAGATCGCCGCGAACGAGCGTGACGCCGGCGCTCTCCATCGCGACGTCCGTGCCCGTGCCCATCGCGATACCGACGTCCGCGGTCGCGAGCGCCGGCGCGTCGTTGACGCCGTCGCCGGCCATCGCGACTTTCCGCCCTTCGGCGCGCAAGCGCGCGACGATCTCGGCCTTTCGGTCCGGCAGCACGCCCGCGATCACCTCGTCGATGCCGAGCCGCGCGGCGACCGCCTCGGCCGTCGTCCGGTTGTCGCCGGTCACCATGATCAAGCGCACGCCGTCGGCTCGAAGCTGACGCAGCGCATCGGGCGTCGTCGCCTTGATCGGATCCGCGACGCCGACGAGCCCGGCGACCGCCTCGCCGTGCACGAGATACATCACCGTCTGCCCTTCCGCGCGCAGCGCTTCGGCACGCGCCTCGAGCCCGCCGGGATCGAGCCCGAGCGTCTCGAGCAGCGCGCGGTTGCCAAGCGCGGTGCGCGTTCCGCCGACGCGGCCGACGACGCCCTTGCCGGTCAGCGACTCGAACTCGTCGACCGGCGCGAGACGGATATCGCGCTCGCGCGCGGCCGCGACGATCGCCGCGGCGAGCGGATGCTCGCTCGCGGCCTCCAGGCTCGCCGCGGCGGCGAGCATCCCGGTCTCGTCGAGCGCGCCCGCCGCGACGATCGCCTGGAGCTTCGGCCGCCCCTCGGTCAACGTGCCGGTCTTGTCGACGACGAGCGTATCGACGTCGCGCAGCGTCTCGATGGCCTCGGCGTTCTTGAACAGCACGCCGACGCTCGCGCCCTTGCCGACCCCGACCATGACCGACATCGGCGTCGCGAGCCCGAGCGCGCACGGGCACGCGATGATCAGCACCGCGATCGCGTTGATCAGCGCGTAGGCCATCGCGGGCTCGGGACCGACGAGAGCCCAGACGACGAACGTCGCGATCGCGATCGCGACGACGGCCGGCACGAACCACGCCGCAACGACGTCGGCGAGCCGCTGCACCGGCGCGCGCGTCCGTTGCGCCTTCGCGACCATGTCGACGATCTGCGCGAGCAGCGTCTCGCTGCCGACCCGCTCGGCGACCATGATCAGCGAGCCCGTGCCGTTCACGGTGCCGGCGGCGACCCGATCGCCCTCGCGCTTCTCGACCGGAATCGGCTCGCCGGTGAGCATCGACTCGTCGACGGCGCTCGCGCCGGACAGCACGCGGCCGTCGACCGGAATCTTCTCGCCCGGCCGCACGCGCAGCCGGTCTCCGGGCACGATCGCGTCGCGCGGCACGTCCTCCTCGGTGCCGTCGTCGTTCACGCGCCGCGCCGTCTTCGGCGCGAGGCCGAGCAGTGCGCGGATCGCGGCTCCGGTGCGGTCGCGGGCTCGAAGCTCGAGCACCTGCCCGAGCAACACGAGCGTGACGATCACGGCGGCGGCTTCGAAGTAGACACCGACCTCGCCGCCCGCGCCGCGGAACGCAGGCGGGAAGATCTCCGGTGCGAGCACGGCAATCACGCTGTACCCGTACGCGGCGACGACGCCGAGCGCGATCAGCGTGAACATGTTGAGCCGCCTCGAGACGATCGACGTCCAGCCGCGGACGAGGAACGGCCAGCCTCCCCACAGCACGACGGGTGTCGCGAGCAGAAGCCCGATCCATCCCATCGTCTCGGCGCCAAGCAAACCGCCTGACGGCACGCCCGGGATCATCTCGACCATCGTCAGGACGACGACCGGCAGCGTCAGCGCCGCGCTCACGACGAAGCGGCGCGTCATGTCGCGCAATTCCTCGTTCTCCGGCGGCTCCTCGCTCGCGATGGTCATCGGCTCGAGCGCCATCCCGCAGATCGGGCATGCGCCGGGCGCATCCCGGACGATCTCCGGGTCCATAGGGCAAGTCCACAGCGTGCGGCCCGCGGCACCGCTCGGCTCGACGCTCGCGGCGCGGGCCCGATGCCCGCCATCCGCGGTATTGGCCCGGCCGCCGTGCCCGCCTTGCCCTGCGCGCCCGTGCGTGCAGCACGCGTGCGCCTCGGCCGCGGGCCGTGACGCGGCCTGCGGCGTCTGCGTCATCTCGCTCATCGGCGCTGTCCTCGCTGTCTGCTTCTTGTCGGTGTAGAGGATGCGGCTTCCCACGATGGGAAGGTCAAGCCGGCAGGCGTATGCTGCCCGATATGAGCAAGACACGACGAAATGCACCTGCGGTCGCCGACGCGAAGCGCGCCGGTCTCTGCAATATCGGCGAGGCGGCGGAGGCGACCGGCATCTCGGCGAAGATGATCCGCTATTACGAGTCGATCGGCTTGATGCCGAAGGCCACGCGCACGATCGCGAACTATCGGGTTTACGGCTCCGAGGACCTGCACACGCTGCGCTTCATCCGCCGCGCCCGGGACCTCGGCTTCCCGATCGAGCAGATCAGGACGCTGCTGTCCCTGTGGCAGCAGCAGCGGCCGAGCGCCGACGTCAAGCGCGTCGCGCTCGTGCATATCGAGGAGCTCGAACGAAAGATTCGCTCGCTCGACGAGATGCGGCGCACGCTCGTGCACCTCGTCGAGCACTGCCACGGCGACGAGCGGCCCGCCTGTCCGATCATCGAGGAGCTGACGAAGCCCTGATCCCGCTATAATCGCATCCGGCAATGTCACGGACGGCGATGCCTGCCGCCCTCGAGAACAACGACAAGGAGGAAGCGATGGCAACGAGCGAGCCGATGACGCACACCGTGCAAGCGGAGCTGCCGGCCGATCCGGAGGCTTTGTCCGGCGAAGCGGAACCGTGGGAGCCGTGGGAGACGCGGCTCGTCGCGGCGAGCCTCGCGATCGGCGCAGCAGGGCTCGTCGTGCTCGGCTGGCTCGTCGATCACTTCATCCTATCGTGAGCGGACGCCCCGAGCGCGTCGAGCTCACGCTCACTTACGACGCCGGCGCGTGGCACGCGTCCGGCGCCGGCGTCGCGGTCAGCCATCCCGACCTCGCTCGTCTCGACGAGCTGATCCTCGGCGCATTCCCGGCCGACGGCCGGCCGCGGCGGATTCACGTTCGCTTCGCTCGTACCGGCCTCCCATCGTGGCTCCGGCAGTATCAGGCGCATTACTTCAACTACGTGCTCTGCGCCGAGACGAACGCTTGAAGGAGACCGGCATGACGAACCGCCGTTGGACCAGCGGAATGCTGACGACCGAGGATTGGTGGGCGGTCTGGGTCGGCCTTCTGATCTACGTCGCGAGCCTTTTGTCGCTCGCGGGACTCGACACGGTCGGCTGGATGACGCGTCCACGCTCGTGGGAGTGGACGAACCTGATCGGCGAGTTCTCGTGGAGCAAGCTGCTGCGGGTCTCGGGCGCGAGCTACGCGGAATGGCATCCGCTTGCGACCTGGCTCGCGACGTATTTCGTGTTCACGGCGCTGCTGTCGATCGGCGCGTATTTCCAGCGCCTCGACTTGAAGCGCTTCGTGCTCGGCTTCACCGCAATCTACGCGATCACTTGGGCGTGCTGGATCGTCGGCAACGAGATGCACCTCGCGGCCGTCGACGCGGCCGTCGGCGGCACGAACGC
>CAYMAF010000198.1:0-5358 GCA_964388365.1 uncultured Gammaproteobacteria bacterium
CATCGGCAGCGTGCTGAGCCGAATGAAAGCGTGGTTCCAGAGAAACCTGTGAGCGTCTAGGGGAAACGGGGCAATCAAGGAGTGCAGAGATGTTCGAATTAATGGACGGATTCAGCGAGAACGCGATCATCAAAGTCATCGGCGTCGGCGGCGGCGGCGGCAACGCGGTCGCGCACATGGTGCGTACCGGGATCGATGGCGTCGATTTCATCTGCGCGAACACCGACGCGCAGGCGCTGAAGACGGCGAAAGTGAAGACCAACCTGCAGATCGGCTGCAACATCACGAAGGGGCTCGGCGCGGGTGCGAACCCCGAGGTCGGGCGGCAGGCCGCGATGGAGGATCGCGACCGCATCCAAGAGGTGATCGAGGGCGCGGACATGCTCTTCATCACGGCCGGGCTCGGCGGCGGCACCGGCACCGGCGCGGCGCCGGTCGTCGCGCAGATCGCGAAGGAGCTCGGCATCCTCACGGTCGCGGTCGTGACGAAGCCGTTTCAGATGGAAGGTCCGAAGCGTATGCGCGTCGCCGAGCAGGGGATCTCCGAGCTCGGCCGCTTCGTCGACTCGCTGATCACGATCCCGAACGAGAAGCTGTTGTCGGTCCTCGGTCCGCAGACGTCGCTGCTCGATGCGTTCAAGGCGGCGAACGAAGTGCTGCAGAACGCGGTCCAAGGCATTGCCGAGCTGATCACGCGGCCGGGTCTGATCAACGTCGACTTCGCGGACGTCCGCACGGTGATGTCCGAGATGGGCATGGCGATGATGGGATCGGGCGTCGCGACCGGCGAGGACCGCGCGCGGATCGCGGCCGAGGCGGCGGTCTCGAGCCCGCTGCTCGAGGACATCAACCTTGCGGGCGCGAACGGCATCCTCGTCAACGTGACCGCGGGCATGGACCTCGGCATCGGCGAGTTCCAGGCGGTCGGCGAGACGGTCAAGCAGTTCGCGTCGGACGAGGCGACGGTCGTGATCGGCACCGTGATCGATCCGGAGATGTCGAACGAGATCCGCGTCACGGTCGTCGCGACCGGGCTCGGCCAGGGCGCGAAGCCGCAGCAGGAGACCCCGATGCGGGTCGTGCGGCGCACGACGACGCCGCGCCGGGAGCAGACGAATTTCGCGGACTTCGACAAGCCCGCGGTGCAGCGTAAGCTTGCGGTCGGCGACGGGCTGCTCGGTAACGAGGAGTACGAGAATCTGCTCGATATTCCGGCGTTCTTGCGGAGGCAGGCGGACTGACGGGTTCGCGGCGGGGCGTTTATCGGTTCCTTGCTGGGAAGTTCGCGGCTGTGCTAGGGTTCACTGCCGCTTTTCCGGGGTGCGCTTTTCCGTGACCATGTCGCAGTGTCGGCGCACCGGGCGCGTGGGAGGCGCCCGCAGCAGGGCCACCGAGCCGCCTTTCGGCGGCGGCCCGCCGGAGACCGAGAAAGGCCAGACAGGAGTCACGGCTTGAAACAGCGTACGTTGAAGGACTCGATCCGCGCGACCGGGATCGGGCTGCATGGCGGGGCGAAGGTCTTCATGAGCCTTCGGCCTGCGCCGCCGAATACCGGAATCGTCTTCCGGCGGCTCGATCTGCCCGAGCCGATGGATATTCCCGCGTCCGCGCTCGCGGTCACGGATACGATGCTCGGCACGACGCTCGAGCGCGACGGCGTGAAGGTCGCGACGGTCGAGCACCTGTTGTCGGCAATGGCCGGCCTCGGGATCGACAACGCGTTCGTCGACCTGACGGCGCCCGAGGTCCCGATCATGGACGGCAGCGCGGCGCCGTTCGTTTTTTTGCTGCAATCCGCGGGCATCGAGGAGCAGAACGCGCCGAAGCGCTTCATCCGCGTATTGAAGCCGGTCAAGGTCGTCGAAGGCGACAAATGGGCGGAGCTCAAGCCGCACGACGGGTTCCGCGTCAATTTCGAGATCGACTTCGACCACCCCGTGCTGCGCAAGCATCGGCAGAAGATGCGCCTCGATTTCTCGACGACGGCGTTTCTCAAGGAAATCAGCCGGGCCCGCACGTTCGGCTTCCTCCGGGATCTCGAGATGCTTCGCGCCCGGGATCTGACGCTCGGCGGCAGCCTCGACAACGCGATCGTGATGGACGACTACCGCGTGCTGAACGAGGACGGGCTGCGTTTCCGCGACGAGTTCGTTCGGCACAAGGTGCTCGACGCGGTCGGAGACCTGTATCTCCTCGGCCGGTCGCTGATCGGCGAGTTCACCGGCTTCAAGTCCGGTCACCGGCTGAATAACCTGTTGCTGCGGGCGATGCTCGAGCAGCCCGACAGCTACGAGGAAATCAGCTTCGCGGACCAGCGGCTCTCGCCGGTGTCGTACCAGCTCGCACCGGGCTGATACGCGAACGAACGAGGCAGCGGAAAGGGGGGCCGGCCCCCCTTTTTTCATTCAGCGCGGCAGCACGCGGACCCGGAGCCGCGCGACGCCGAGCTCGGCCGCGCGATAGCGGACCCGCGCGGCCCAGAGCGCCGAATCCATGACCAGCACGAGCTCGCCGTCCGCGCCGTCCGTCGCGCTGACGAGGTGCTCGGCCTCGTCGGCCGGAAGCCGGGCCCGGACCCGCTCGGTCGTCGCTCGGCGCCGTTCGGCCTCGCGTCCGAGCGCGCCGAGGCGGCCCGTGCCGAGGATCTCGGCGAGCTTCCTCGGGGAATCGCCGCTGGTAGTCATACTGAGAAAGCCATCACCGTTCCGGACGAAAAAACTTGAGCGACTTCGCGCTCTTGGGGCATTCTACCGGCTGTTCACGAGGGCTGGCCGGGGTGACCATGGGGTCAGCCGTTTCCGACTTCGACGGGAGCCGCTCCTGACGATAGCGGGGTTGCCGAGTGACATTCAACAACGATAAAGCCGAGAATCCTGCCGTCGACTCGCCGTCCGGTGCGCCTCGCGCTCGGTTGCGGAACGGAAGCACGCAACGCTCGAGCCCTGGAGGCGCTGCCGAATGGAACTGATCCTTTTCGATCGCGACCGAGGCCAGATCGGGCATTTCCGACTGAAGCCCCGGCGGATTTGGGCTGCCGCGTCCGCGCTCGCGCTTTCGCTGTTCGCCGGCGCATTCTTCGTCGGCTGGCGCGTCGCGGACCTGTACGGCTTCACGAATCCCGGCGTCGAGATGCAGGCATGGCGCGCCGAGCTCGAGGCCCAGCAGGCGCTGCTCGAGAGGACCAAGCGCGGGCTGCAGCGAAGCGTCGACGCGCTCGCGCTCCGGCTCGGGCAGATGAACGCGCACGTCGTGCGTCTCGACGCGCTCGGCGCACGGCTCACGGCGATGGCCGGCCTCGACGACGGCGAGTTCGATTTCACGTCGCCGCCGGCGCTCGGCGGCCCCGAGGAGCTGCTCGGCGACGCCGATCAGCTCGATCTGCGCGGCATCCTGAGCTCGATCGACAGCCTCGAGTCCCAGCTCCGAAACCGCTCCCGGCAGCTCGATATCCTCGAGGACCTGATGCTCGACCGGAAGCTCGCCGCGGAGGTGCGCCCGGGCGGGCGGCCCGTGACGTCGGGCTATATCTCGTCGCGGTTCGGTCAGCGTACCGATCCGTTCACCGGTCGCCGCGCATTTCACCAGGGCATCGACTTCGCGGGCCGCGAAGGCAGCGACGTGCTCGCGGTCGCGTCCGGCGTCGTCGTCTGGTCCGGCGAGCGCCACGGCTACGGCCAGCTCGTCGAGATCAACCACGGCAACGGGTACGTGACACGCTACGCGCACAACTCGAACAACCTCGTTTCGGTCGGCGACACGGTCAAGAGGGGCCAGGTCATCGCCCGTCTCGGCGATACCGGGCGCGCGACCGGGCCGAACCTGCACTTCGAGGTCCTCCGGAACGGCCGCCCAGTCGATCCGATGTCCTACGTGAACTGACCGGGGATCCGGCGCGAGACCGGGGCTCGGCCCGTTCGCTCGCCGGGTGCGCTCGGCTTTTCGCGAACCTGGGGGCGCGAAAGCCGTCCAACGCAGGGAGCGGCGCGAGTCTCGCTGTCGCGGCGTGCGGTTGAAGCCGGCCGATCCGGCCCCATTTGGCTACGATCGGCGGTCCCGCGAGACTGCTAGAATCACCCCTCCGAACGCCGAAGGATCGACTGTTGGCCAACTTCGCAACGAATCTACTGACCGGAATTTTCGGCAGCCGTAACCAACGGCTGCTGCGCAGCTATCAGACCCTCGTGAACGCGGCGAATGCCCGTGAGGAGGAGCTGAAGAAGCTCAGCGACGACGAGCTTCGCGCGAAGACCGCGGAGCTGAAGGCCCGCTACAAGGAAACGGGCGATCTCGACGCTTTGCTCCCGGAGGCCTTCGCGGTCGTCCGCGAGGCCGCGTGGCGCACGCTTCAGATGCGTCATTTCGACGTGCAGCTGATCGGCGGCATCGCGCTGCACCAGGGCAAGATCGCTGAGATGCGCACCGGCGAGGGCAAGACGCTGGTCGCGACGCTCCCGGCGTATCTCAATGCGTTGACCGGCCGCGGCGTGCACGTCGTCACGGTCAACGAGTATCTCGCGCAGCGCGACGCGGACTGGATGGCGCCGGTCTACCGTTTCCTCGGGCTCGAGGTCGGCGTGATCAAGAGCGGCCAGTCCGTCGAGGAGAAGCGCGCGGCGTACCGGGCCGATATCACGTACGGCACGAACAACGAGTTCGGGTTCGACTATCTGCGCGACAACCTCGCGTTCCGCCCGCAGGACCGCGTGCAGCGCGAGCTCGCGTACGCGATCGTCGACGAGGTCGACTCGATCCTGATCGACGAGGCGCGCACGCCGCTGATCATCTCCGGGCGCTCGGAGGAAAGCACCGAGCTCTACGTCAGGATCAATCAGCTGATTCCGCACCTGCGCAAGCACGATCCTCCCGAGGGCCGCGCGAACGACGAGATCGAGGCCTCGCAGGTCGAGCTGCTCGACGCCGACGGCAAGCCGCTCGGCACGATGCCGCTCGGCGACGCGCTCGCGAAGGCACGCGAAGGCGGCCATCATCTGATCGAGGTCGATCCGGCCGCGAAACCCGTGAAGTGCCAGCTCTACGTCCCGGGGCACTACACCGTCGACCTCAAGGCGAAGCAGGCGCACCTGACCGAGGAAGGCCACGAGCACGTCGAGCGGCTGTTCGCGCAGGCGGGCATCCTGTCGGAGGGCGAAAGCCTCTACGACCCGGGGAATATTCGCCTGATGCATCACTTGAACGCGGCGCTCCGCGCGCACGCGATCTTTCGCCGCGAGGTGGACTACATCGTCGCGAACGGCGAGGTCGTCATCGTCGACGAGTTCACCGGCCGCACGATGCCGGGCCGGCGCTGGTCGGACGGCCTGCATCAGGCGATCGAGGCGAAGGAAGGCGTCCGCGTCA
>CAYMAF010000199.1:0-5356 GCA_964388365.1 uncultured Gammaproteobacteria bacterium
CCGACCTGCGGGTTATGAATCCGCCGCTCTAACCATCTGAGCTACATCACCACCGTCGAGCTGCCGCGGCACGCGGCCGCCCACGCGGCTTCGCACCGCGTCCGGGCCCCGCTTCTCGGGCCATCCCAGGGGCCGGGCCGCGTATTTTAGCCTAACCCGTTTCGCGTCAGCCAGCGTGGTGCGCCGTCCCCGCGGTCTACTCGACGGAGACGACGTTCGCGTGGCGCAGGTCGTGGCGCCACTCGCCGTCCTCCTTGCGGAAGACGTCGGTGAAGCGCCGGGTGATGCGTTTGCCGGCGTCCGGCATGCCCTCGCCGGGCACGACGATCTCCTCGCCCATGATCACGACGATGTCTTCGCCGTGGGCGCCGGCGTATTCGATGTGCTGCTCGACGTGCGCGTAGACGATTTCGCCGGACTCGAACAGCGCGAGCAGCTCGTGCCCCGGCACGACGCCGCTCGTCGGCGTGTTCGCGACGAACGTGCTCGAGTAGCGCTCGGTCTCGGCGCTGATCCGGCCGCTCGTCAGCGCGGCGATCCCGGCGCGCCGCAGCGCGAGCACCTCCTGCACGGCCGGATCGTCAGCCCACGGCGGCGCTTCGGCCTGAGCGTGAGCGGCCCCCGGGGCCGCGGCCGCGGCGAGCCCGAGCGCGGCAAGGGCTCCGGTGCGGCCGCCGCGGCGGCCGGAGGAGGGGGCGGAAGCCGTCATCGTAAGCTCCGTCGCGGGCGTCGCTCGCAAGCGTAGCATGACTCCTCGCCGGGACGAGGGGGCGGGGGGCGTGCCGACGCGTGCGACCGAACGGCCGGCGCGGGCGTTATGGGCCGCGGCGCGAGCTCGGTCGGCCGGCAATCCCGCGCGGCTGGAATGCCGGACGCCGCCGCGATCCACAGCCCGTTCGCGTATACTCGCGCCCCGTGACCTCGACCGCCGCCACGTCGCGCCGCAGCCGGCGCGCCCGCAATGCCAGCATCGCGCTCGTCGACATCAGCCGTGCGCTCGCGAAGCGCGTCGAGTCGCTGCGCTTCGGGGACTCGGTCGCGTGCACGTACAACCCGCTGACCTACGCTCGGGAGCCGCACGAGCGTTACCTCGAGCGCTACGGCGCGAAAGCGCCGCGCGAGGTGCTGCTCGTCGGGATGAACCCCGGGCCGTTCGGCATGGTGCAGACCGGGGTGCCGTTCGGCGACGTCGCGATGGTGCGCGACTGGCTCGGGATCAGCGGCTGGGTCGAAGCGCCGAAGCGTGTGCATCCGAAGCGCCCGGTGCTCGGCTTCGACTGCGCGCGCTCCGAGGTCAGCGGCTCGCGCCTGTGGGGTTGGGCGCGCGACCGGTTCGGGACGCCGGAGCGGTTCTTCGAGCGATTCTTCGTCGCGAATTACTGCCCGCTCGCGTTCGTCGAGGAGAGCGGCCGAAACTTACCGCCGGATAAGCTGCCGGCGGCCGAGCAGCGGGCGCTGTTCGAGGTCTGCGACGACGCGCTTCGCGGCATCGTCGCTGCATTGCGCCCGTCGCTCGTGATCGGCATCGGCGGTTTCGCCGAGAAGCGTGCCCGGGCCGCGCTCGACGAGACCTGCCGCATCGGCTGCATCCTGCATCCGAGCCCGGCGAATCCGGCCGCGAATCGCGGCTGGGCCGAAACGATCGAGCGCCAGCTCGCGGAGCTCGGCGTCGAGCTGCCGGCCGGCTGACCGCCGCGTCCGCGGATCGGTCAGCGTACGATCGGCTCTCGGCGCGTGCGCCGCGCGCCGGACGGCACCGGCGTCTCGGAGATCGTCGGCTCGCGCCGTCCGCGGGGCTCGCGCTCGGCGGCGCGCGGAGCGTCCGTCTCGATGCTCGCCGGCGCGGGGCGAGCCTGCGCGAGCAGCGCGTTCAGCCGATCGAGCTTCGCGTTCATCTCGATGAGCTCCTCGTGCGTTTTCTTCGCGGACTGGCGAATGCCCTCGATCATGAAGGGCACGAGAAATACCAGCACGAGCCAAACGAGCCCGATGAACCCGAGCACGAGCGCGACGATCGGCGGGAGAGTCTGCAGCGCTTCCATTGCTCGATACCTCGGGAGAGTGCGTTACACGTTGAAGCGGAAGTGGATCACGTCGCCTTCCTGCACGACATACGTTTTGCCCTCGAGCCGCAGCTCGCCGGCCTCGCGCGCGCCCTGCTCGCCGCCCCTCGCGACGAAGCTGTCGTACGCGATGACCTCTGCGCGGATGAATCCCCTCTGAAAATCGGTGTGGATCACTCCGGCCGCGTCGTACGCCGTTGCGTCCTTCCGAACCGTCCAGGCGCGCACCTCCTTCTGTCCGGCCGTGTAGAACGTCTTCAGGCCGAGCAAACGGTACGCGGCGCGGATCACTCGGTGCAGGCCGGGCTCCGAAAGGCCGAGCTCCTTCAGGAACTCGGCGCGCTCGTCCTCCGGCAGCCGCGCGATCTCGGCTTCGATCGACGCCGAGATCGCGACGACTTCCGCGCCTTGCCCGGCGGCGAATTCGCGGACCCGTGCGACGAGCGGGTCGTCGTCGCCCGCGTCCTCGGCGACGTTCGCGATGTACATCACCGGCTTCGCCGTGAGCAGGTGCAGGTCGCGCAGCACGTCTAGGTCGTTCGCGTCGAGCTCGAGGCTGCGAATCGGCCGGCCGGCCTCGAGCGCGTCGAGCAGCCGCTTCAGCGAATCTCGTCGAGCGACCGCGGCCTTCTCGTTCGTCTTCGCGGCGCGCTCGGCGCGCGTCAGACTCTTCTGCACGGTCTCGAGATCCGCGAGCATCAGCTCGGTCTCGATGACCTCGATATCGTCGATCGGATCGACGCGTCCGGCGACGTGGGTCACGTCGTCGTCCTCGAAGCAGCGGACCAGATGCGCGATGGCGTCCGTCTCGCGAATGTGCGCGAGGAACTGATTGCCGAGGCCTTCGCCCTTCGACGCCCCTTTGACGAGGCCAGCGATATCGACGAACTCGATCACGGTCGGCACGACGCGCTCGGGCCTGACGACCTCGGCGAGCGCGTCGAGCTTCGGATCCGGGACCGGCACGACGCCGACGTTCGGATCGATCGTGCAGAATGGATAGTTCTCCGCCGGGATGCCCGCGGCGGTCAGCGCGTTGAACAGCGTCGACTTGCCGACGTTAGGCAGCCCGACGATTCCGCATTTAATGCCCATCGAAAGTCTCGGTCCTCGATGCGTGCCGCTGCGCCGGTGCGCCGCGGGGGTTCAAGTCCTACGGCTTGCGTGCATGCAGCCGGTTCGTCGCCCGCTCGGCGCCTTCCTCGACGAAGACCGGCAGCAGCTCGACGGCCTCGCCGATCGTCTCGAGGATCTGCTTCTCGTCCTCGGGGGAGGCGCGGTCGAGGACATGGCCGATGACCTCGTCGCGCCGGCCCGGTCCCGGATGGCCGACGCCGATCCGAAGGCGCCAGAACGCGGGGCCGATATGCTCCATGATGTTCCGGATGCCGTTGTGCCCTGCATGCCCGCCGTCGAACTTCAGCTTGGCGCGGCCGGGCGGTAAATCGATCTCGTCGTACGCGACGAGCACGTGCTCCGGAGCGATCTTGTAGTAACGGATCGCGGCGGCGACCGACTCGCCGGACAAGTTCATGTACGTCAGCGGTTTCAGCAGACGGATGCGCCGGCCGCCGATCGAGATCTCCGCCGTCTCGCCCTTGAGCTTCTTGTCCTGCGAGAACGACGTGTCATGCACGCGGGCGAGCCGGTCCGCGAACCAGAAGCCGGCATTGTGCCGCGTCAGCTGGTATTTCGGTCCGGGATTGCCGAGTCCGACGATCAGATCGAGTCGTTGCCGCATCACGCTATTCCACAGCCGGGCGGCGACCGCTGCAACAGAAGAAAGCCGGAGCGATCCG
This sequence comes from uncultured Gammaproteobacteria bacterium, assembly GCA_964388365.1. Taxonomy (GTDB): domain Bacteria; phylum Pseudomonadota; class Gammaproteobacteria; order Steroidobacterales; family Rariloculaceae; genus ZC4RG20. The sequence continues at coordinate 3,863 of CAYMAF010000199.1, forward strand.
CCGCCGCGCGAGCAGCGGCGGATCGGCGATGTCTTCGGTTCGGGGACGGTACCGTGCTAACGCCTGCGGCTGCGCGCGCCGGAGGCGGATCAGCTTTGCGCGGCTTCGCCGCCGCCCGCTTCGGCCTCTTCGCCCGCTTCGGCCGCGGCCTCTTCCTGGACCCTCGGCTGCGAGACCGTGACGACCGGCAGATCCTGCTGATGCTCGAGCGCGACGAGGTGGACGCCTTCCGGCAGCTTCAGGTCCGACAGGTGGATGATCTGGTTCAGCTCGAGGTGCGAGACGTCGACCTCGATCTGGTCCGGCAGATATCGCGGCAAGCAGCTGACCTCGACGTCCGTCGCGAGACGCTCGATCACGCCGCCTTGCTCCTTGACGCCTTTCGCGACGTCCTCGCCGAGGAAGACGATCGGCACGTTCAGCGTGATCGGCTGGTCCTCGACGATCCGCTGGAAGTCGACGTGCACGACCTGCGGCTTCGCCGGGTGGCGCTGCACCTCCTTGACGATGACCGACTGCTTCTCCGATCCGATCTTCACCGTCAGGATGCTGGTATGGAACGCCGGGTGGTTCATTTCGCGAATCAGGGCGTTGTAGTCGATCGCAATGGCCTGCGCGTCCTTGCCGGCGCCGTAGACCACGGCCGGCACCTTCCCATTCCGGCGCAGCCTGCGCGTGCCCGCGCGCCCTTTGCCTTCGCGCGCCTCAGCTTGAAGTTCGAATGTCGTCGTCACGGGGGATCACCTCTCGAAGAGAGCCGCGCATCATAGCACAGACCGGAAAAATGGGGTCAGGCCCGCGTCCCGTCTGGAACCGGCGTCCGGCCCGGGGCCGCTTCCCGGACGCTAGTCGACGTAGAGGGAGCTGACCGACTCCCCGCCGGTGATCCGGCGGACCGTCTCGGCGAGCAGCTCGGCGACGCTGAGCTGGCGGATCTTCGCGCTCGCGCGGGCATCCTTGCGCAGCGGGATCGTGTCGGTCACGACGATCTCGTCGAGCGCCGATTCCTCGATCCGGCTGACCGCCGATCCGGACAGGACCGGGTGCGTGATATACGCGACGACGCGGACGGCGCCGCGCTCCTTCAGCACCCGCGCGGCCTGGCACAGCGTGCCGGCCGTATCGACCATATCGTCGACGAGGACGCAAACCTTGTCCTCGACCTCGCCGATCACGTTCATGACCTCGGCCATGTTCGGCTGCGGACGGCGCTTGTCGATGATCGCGAGCTCCGCGTCGTCGAGCCGCTTCGCGAGGGCCCGTGCACGCACGACGCCGCCGACGTCCGGAGAAACGACGACCATGTTCTCGTATTCCTGCTTCCAGACGTCGCCGAGCAGGACCGGCGAGGCGTAGACGTTGTCGACCGGGATATCGAAGAAACCCTGAATCTGATCGGCGTGGACGTCGACGGTTACGACCCGGTCGATGCCCGACGTGACGATCATGTCCGCGACGAGCTTCGCCGTGATCGCGACCCGGGCCGCACGCGGG
>CAYMAF010000200.1:0-5341 GCA_964388365.1 uncultured Gammaproteobacteria bacterium
CCGTCAGCAGCACCGGCAGGCAGTCGGCCGTGAGCACGGCGCAGACGACGCCGGCGCGCGCGGTCACGGCGCCGTCGGCCGGCGCGAGCGCATCGCGGTCGAGATCGAGCACCGTCGCGCCGTGCACCTGCTCGAGCCATCGCGGCTCGGACGGCAGCGCGAGCCGCGACTCGACGCGACGGCGATTCTCCGCGACCGCGCGCGGATCGTCGCCGACATGGGTGCCGAGGTTCAGGCTCGCGTACGGGCCGGTGCTGACGCCGCCGGTGCGTAACGTGACGCACGCGCGAACATGGGCCGGCGCCGGCCAATCCGGCACGAGGCCGTGCTCGACGTCGCGCGCAATCATCATCATCGTCACCGACGAGCCGCGTTCCCGAACCCTCGCATGCTCGTCCATTGTGCCTCAACGCGCCCCCGGGCACCGGCGGTGCGAGGCCGCAAGCCGCTAGCTCGCCGCGAGCCGCGCATCCTCTCGGAGCGCGTCGAGCAAGCGCTCGAGGTCCTCCGGCAGCGGGCTCCCGATCTCGAGCGGCTGCCCCGTGACCGGATGCTCGAGCTCGAGCCGCATCGCGTGCAGCGCCTGGCGCCGGAACCCCTCGAGCTCCTTGCGCAGCCGCTCGGTCGGCCGACGCGGGAATTTCGGCCGTCCGCCGTACAACGGGTCGCCGACGAGCGGAGCGCCGAGGCTCGCCATATGCACGCGGATCTGATGCGTGCGTCCGGTCTCGAGCGCGACCCGGATATGCGTGTGCGCGCGGAAACGCTCGCGCACGGTATAGCGCGTCACGGCGGGCCGGCCTCGCTCGGTGACCGCCATTTTCAACCGGTTTCGCGGATGCCGCCCGATCGGCGCATCGACGGTGCCGCCGCCGGTCAGCACGCCCTGGCAGACGGCCGCGTACGTGCGGTGAATCTCCCGCCGCTCGAGGCGCTTCGCGAGCACGTGCTGCGCTTCGTGCGTCCGCGCGACGATCAGGAGGCCGCTCGTATCCTTGTCGAGCCGATGAATCAGCCCCGCGCGAGGCAGCGTCGCGAGCGCGGGATCCAAGTGGAGCAGCGCGTTCTGCAGCGTGCCGGAAGGGTTGCCCGCGCCCGGATGCACGACGAGGCCGGCCGGCTTGTCGATCACGTAGAGCGCGTCGTCGGCATACTGGACGACGAGCGGAATCGGCTCGGATTCGAGCTCGACGGCCGCCTCGAGCTCGGCCTCGAGCACGAGCTCCTCGCCTTCCCGGACCTTGCGCTTCGGCTCGGCCGGAGCGCCGCCGAGCGTGATCTCGCCGGACTCGATCCAGGTCTTCAGCCGGCTGCGCGAGAATTCCGGGAACAATGCCGCGGCGGCCTGATCGAGCCGTCGTCCCGCGAGCTCGCCCGGCACGATCGCTCGGCGAGACACGGGCTCGGCCGTGATCGCCGTGCCGTCCGAATCCGAGTCACCGGGTTGCATGTCTGCCGAAACGCCTCGCTGATCCTCACCGCAGCCGCCGCCCGCCGGCACGCCGCGGCGAGTAGCATGCCACGGACGCGGCGCTCCCGGGCGAGGCGCTCACGAGGCCCGTGCGCGCCCGCATTGCGCCGTCCGCGAAACTTTCGGCAATCCGCGCTCATCAAACGGTACAATTCGCCGTCCCGAACACGGAGGCGGCCTTTCGTTCCGCTAGGTGGATAGCCCTAAAGTGCGCTCGACGACGAAAACGACCCTGATCGCGCTCGCCGCCGTTCTCCTCGGCGCCTGCGGACGCAACGATATCGTGCAGAACGCCGGCCCCGAGCTGCTCTACGAGCGCGGCTCGAACATGCTCGAGGCGGGCAACTATCAGGGCGCGATCCAGTACTTCCTCGCGCTCGAGTCGACGTACCCGTTCAGTAACCTCACGCGGCAGGCGCAGCTCGACATCATCTACGCGTACTACCGAGCGCGGCTCTTCGAGGAAGCGGTCGCCGCCGCGGAGGAATTCGAGCGCGAGAACCCGACGCATCCGCGCGTCGATTACACGCTTTATCTGCGCGGTCTCGTGTATTTCGACCAGAGCCCGAATTTTCTCGAGCGCCTGTTCAAGGTCGACATGTCGGCGCGTCCGCCGAAGGATTCGATGCGCGCGTTCCAGATGTTCCAGGAGCTGCTGCGGCGCTTTCCCGACAGCGAGTATGCGGAAGACGCGCGCGAGCGAATGGTCTTTCTGCGCAACCGTCTCGCCGAATACGAGAACCACGTCGCGCGCTATTATCTCGAGCGAGGCGCGAACGTCGCGGCCGCAAGGCGCGCCGAATACGCGGTCGAGCACTTCCCCGGCGCGCCGCAGCTCGAGGAGAGCCTCGAGATCATGATCGAGGCGTACGAGCGCATGGGCATGCACGACCTCGCCGCCGACGCCGCGCGCGTGCTCGAGCACAACTTCGGCGCCGACGCGCAGCGCTCGCGGCTCGACTGAGCCGCGCGTTCCATTCCCTCCGTATTGGTCGAGCCCCGGTGCGGCCGCGTTCACCGCGGCGGCGCACGCTCGATCGCGCGAAGCGTTTAGCGGCAATCCGCAGAAATATCCCGATACCAGGGGCGGTCGCCCTGCCCTATAGATAGCACTCGCTTCGATCGAAACCTCCGCCGGCGAGCGGCGTCAGCACAGCAGCATGATTTCCGCGCGCGTTGCCCGTGCTCGCTTTGGAGAACGGGTATGACCCACTGGAACCTTCGATTGGCACTGGCGCTGTCGCTTGTCGTGCTCTCCGCAGCGCGCTCCGCGGGCCAAACGTCCGGCGATGCTCTCGACGACCTGCTCATCGCCCGCCGCGACGCCGTGCACGTCGAGCTGGACGACGCCGACGCGGCGGCGCCCCGCGCGATCGTCATGAACCGTTGGATCGCAACGGTGACGCTGCATGCGAGCGCGTCGGCCGATTCGGAATACGCGCGGAGCGTCTCCGCGGCGCTCGCCGATCTCGACCGGCAGCTCGCGGACCTCGGCGCGAGCCGGCGCAGCATCGTCCGTTTGAACGCGCTCGTCACAGCGCCGCGCTCTCGCGAAGAGACCGCGACGCTCGCGGAACGGCTCGCCGACTATCTCGAGCAGCATGAGGACGCCGACGGCCGCGCCGCGCTGCTCGGCGTCTTCGAGCTCGTCTCGGATCGGCGCAAGGACGCCCAGCCCGCGGTCGCGCTGACCGCGACGGTCCTCGATCCCCGAACGGCGACCGAATGGCATCGAACGGATCCCGGCTGGGACTACCGGCCGGCGGCGACGCGCGCCTTCGTCGTCGGTTCCTACTCGGCTCGGCTCGAGGATTCACGTCGACGCCGCGCCGATCGAGCCGACGTGCGCCTGCCGCGGGCATCGGTGCCGCAGGCGCAGTCACGGCTCGATCAGCTCCGCCGCCTGCTGCGCAAGCTGAGGGCGAGCCCGCAGGATATTCACGACATGACGATCTACTACGACCCGGCGGCGGGCATCGGTGAGCCCGAGCTCCGAGCGGCGGCCGACGCGTTCTTTCCCGGAGGCGTCCCGAAGGCCGACTACGTAGGGCCGCGAATCCGCTATGTGCCGGCTCGAAGCGGCGCGCCGCCCGGCGCGGCGGTCGTGATCGAAGCCTCGGGGTACGTGACGCACGACCGATGAGCGCCGCGCCGCCGCCGAGCGTCAATAGCCCGACGTGATCGGATAGCGCCAGTCGCGGCCGAAAGCACGACTGCTGACGCGCACGCCCGGCGGCGCCTGCCGGCGCTTGTACTCGGCACGCTTGACCATCTGCAGGACCCGGACGACGGTGTCGCGGTCGAAGCCGAGCTCGGTGATCTGCTCGACCGAGTAATCCTTCTCGATGAACGCCTCGAGGATCGGGTCGAGCACGTCGTACGGCGGGAGCGAATCCGTATCCTTCTGGTCCGCGCGCAGCTCGGCGCTCGGCTCGCGCTCGATCACGCGCTCGGGGATCGCGGGCGAGAGCGAGTTTCGGTAGCGCGCGAGCCGATAGACCAGCGTCTTGCTGCAATCCTTGAGCGGCGCGAACCCGCCGGCCATATCGCCATACAGCGTCGCATAGCCGACGGCCATCTCGCTCTTGTTCCCTGTCGACAGCAGCATCTCGCCGAGCTTGTTCGAGATCGCCATCAGCAGGAGCCCGCGGCAGCGCGACTGGATGTTTTCCTCGGTCGTATCCGGCGGCAGCCCGCCGATCACGCCGTCGAGCGCGCCAAGCGCCGCGTCGAATAGCGGCTCGATCGAGATCACGTCGTAGCGCACGCCGAGCGTGCGCGCCTGCTCGGCCGCGTCCGCGACGCTCATCTCCGACGTGAACCGCGACGGCATCATCACCGCGTGCACGCGATCGGCGCCGAGCGCATCGACGGCGACCGTCAGCACGAGCGCGGAATCGACGCCTCCCGAGAGCCCGAGCACGACGCCCTTGAAGCCGTTCTTCTCGACGTAATCGCGGGTGCCGAGCACGAGCGCGGAATAGATGCTCGCGTCCGGCGACGGCCGCACGGTCTTGATGCCCGGCCGCACGGCCGGGACGCCGTTCTCGACCTCGACGTCGACAATGAAGAGGCCTTCCTCGAAATGCGGCGCGCGAAACACGATCTCGCCGGACGCGTCGAGCGCGAACGAGCCGCCGTCGAAGACGAGCTCGTCCTGGCCGCCGACGAGATTCACGTAGACGATCGGCACGCCGTTCTCGCGGGCGCGCCGGGCGAGCGTCTCCTCGCGCGCGTCGGGCTGCTGCGCGTGGTACGGCGAGCCGTTGATCACGAGCAAGAGCTTCGCGCCGGCATCGACGGCCGAGCGCGCGGGCTCCGGATCCCACGCATCCTCACAGACGAGGAGCCCGACGTCGACGCCGCCGAACGAAGTCACGGTCGCGCGCATTCCGGGCTGAAAATAGCGCTTCTCGTCAAAGACGCCGTAGTTCGGCAGCGCTCGCTTGCGGTGCTTCGCGACGATCTCCCCGTCCGCGATCAGCGCGGCCGAGTTGTAGACGAACTCGCCTTGATACTCGGGATAGCCGAGCACGGCACCGATCCCGGAGACATTCGCGCGCACGCGCTCGAACGCCGCCTCGACGCGGTTGCGGAGGCCGCGGTGGAGCAGCAGATCCTCCGGCGGGTACCCGGACAGCGTGAGCTCGGGGAACAGGATCAGGTCGGCGCCGAGCTCGTCGCGGGCGCGCGCGGCGGCGTCGAGCACCTTCTGCGTGTTCTCGTCGATGCCGCCGACGCGGGTATTGAGCTGCGCGAGCGCGATCTTCATGCCGTGCACCCGACGAGAGGGCTATCGATCAGCGTCCGGCCCCGTCCCGTGCGGCAATGGGGCCGGACCTATTTCTTCCGACTCAGGCGAGCGCGTCG
>CAYMAF010000201.1:0-5325 GCA_964388365.1 uncultured Gammaproteobacteria bacterium
AGATCGAAACGCCGGACGGCGTTTGCGACGCTTATTTCGTGCATCCGTCGAGCGGGTCGCATGCGGCCGTGCTCGTCTGGCCGGATATCCTCGGCCTGCGGCCGGCGTTCCGCGCGATGGGCAAGCGCCTGGCCGAGTCCGGCTACTCCGTGCTCGTCGTCAACCCGTTCTATCGCGCGCGGCGCGCGCCCGTGGTGCCCGAAGGCGCCTCCTTCGCCGATCCCGATGTGCGCGGCGTCGTGTTCCCCTTGATGCAATCGTTGAACGCCGAGACGCATATGACGGACGCACGGGCGCTCATCGCGTGGCTCGACCGGCAGGCCGCGGTCGACACGAGCCGCAAGATCGGCACGATCGGCTACTGCATGGGCGGCCCGATCGTGATGCGCACCGCGGCGACTGTGCCGGATCGCGTCGGCGCCGGCGGCTCGTTCCACGGCGGCGGGCTCGTAACCGGTAACGAGGACAGCCCGCACCTGTTGATCCCGAGCATGAAGGCGAGCTTCCTGATCGCGATCGCCGAGAATGACGACGAGCGCGAGCCGGAAGCGAAGAACGTGCTCCGCGAGGCTTTCGACGCAGCAGGCCTCGAGGCCGAGATCGAGGTTTACGAGGGCGCGGCGCACGGCTGGACCGTGATCGATTCCGACGTCTACCACGAGCAGCAAGCCGAGCGCGCCTGGAGCCGTATGCTCGCGCTGTTCGAGACCGCCCTCGCCTAGCCATTCGTTCTCACGCGGCCGGGCCTTCCTCGTCCGGCCGCGCCGCCCCGGCGGACCTCGGGCGGCGAGTCATGCGGACCCCGCGCCGTTCGGCGATAATCGTCCCGCGTCCGCGATCGGCTGGACGCGGACGAGAAGAATCAACGGGGGGGGATCATGCCGCTTCGCGCAACGCTCGCAAGCCCGGCCGTGCTGGCCGCCGCGCTCTCGATCGCCGTTCCCGCCGCCGCGCAGTCGCACTCAACCAGCGCCGCGCCGACGTCCGAGCACAAGGTCGTCTGCGCGGACGAGTGCCTGCGGGAATTCGCCGAGCGCTTCCTGCACGGGATCACGCACGGGGATGCGACGGCGGTGCCGCTCGCGCCGAACGTGCGCTACACGGAGAACGGCGTCGAGCTCGCGATCGGCGATGCGCTTTGGGCGACCGGGGACGGCCTCGGCGAGAATCGCCTGATCTTCACCGATCCCGCGACCGGCGGCGTCCATCTGTACGCCGCGGTCGTCGAGAGTGGTCTGCCTTCGATGCTCGCGGCGCGGCTCAAGGTCGTGAATCGGCAGATCACCGAGATCGAGACGACGGTGCTGCGCCGCAACGAGGGCGACGAGGCGATGGCGCGCTTCGCCGTCGATCGTCCCATCTGGTGGCAGGAAGTCCCGCCGGAGCAGCGGGTTTCCCGGCAAGCGCTGATCGATATCGCGGACTCGTATTTCGAAGGCATCACGCAGAGCCGCGGCGATCTCACGCCGTTTCACGACGATTGCATTCGCTTCGAGAACGGCAATCAGATGACGCTCGTCGCCGACGCGCCGAATCCGGTCCAGCGCATGGGCTGCCGGGAGCAGCTCGACACGGGCCGGCTCGTGATCGTCACGTCGATCTCGAACCGCCGCTATCCCGTCGTCGACGAGGCCAATCAGGTCGTCTCGGCGATCGCGACGTTCGACCACCGCGGCGATCTCAGCGCGGTCCCGATGGAGCGCGGCCGCTCCTATACGCCGCAGGGCGTCTTCTCGCGGCCGATGAGCTTTCTGATCTTCGAGTCGTTCAAGGTGATCGACGGCAAGATCAAGCAGGTCGAGGCGACCGTGCTGCAGGTGCCGTACCGCATGCCCCCCGGTTGGCCGGCCGACTGAGAAGCGGCGTTGGCGTCAGAGGCCGGTCTCGTCCCGGCAGGACGCGGGCGCCCGGCAGCGCCCGTTAGCCCAACGCGGAGCCGCCGAGCTCGAGCAGCATGCCGATGCCGCTCTCGAGGAAGTCGAAGTCGAGCTCCTCGGGCACGGAGAAATCGTAGCCTTTCGTGAAGCCGATCCAGCGGCCGAGAAAGATCACCGAGATCCAGATCAGGATCGACAGTGCGCCGGCGAGCCTGCCGCCCGGCGGCGCCGAGCGGCGCGTATCCCAGTCTTCGACGTTACGGCCGGTGACCAGATGGAAGACGGCCATGTTCACGCCAGCGGCCACGAGCGCGACCATCTTCAGCCGGAACGGGGTGTTGTGGTAGTACGTCACCGCGTTCGCCGCGAACATCATCGCTCCGGTGATCGCCGCGACGACGAACGCTGCCCACGTCCAGCCGAGCAGCTCGCGGGAGACCTGCGTGTAAGGCCTTCGAGCATCGCCGATGCCGAGAAGCCGCAGGTCGACGACGAGAATCGTGCCGAACACGACCGCGATCGCGATGACGTGAATCGCCTCGACGACCGGCATGGCCTTCACGGTCGTCCGCATCCACTCTCCGATCGCGGAGGCTTCGATCTTCTCTACGACGCCGATCAGATCCATGCCCGTGCCGTCCCTATCCCATGTTCACGACGAAAGCGACCATGCGCCCCAGATATCGACGTCGTATGCGATCGCGCGGCCGAGGAAGATGATCGCGATCCACAGCGCGACCGTGACGACGGCGCCGAGCTTGGTCCCGGACGAGAACTCGTGCGCGTGATCGCCGGCGAGCAGGACCGGGGTCAGCGAGCGGCGGAACGCGAGGGCGCTCGCGATGCCGACGGCAAGCAGCCCCATCTTGAGCCAGAACGACAGGCTCGTGAACTCGCGAACCGGCTCGGCGACGACGAGCAGCGCACCGGTGATCGTCATGACGACGATGCCGGTCCACGTCCACGGCGCGAAGCGCCGCCACACGTCGGCGAAGGTCTGATCCATGCGCACGCGCTCGAGCACTCGGAGCGCGACCATCAGGATCGACACGAACACGATGCCGATCATCAGAATGTGGACCGACTGGATCAGCGGCACGGCCCATCCCGCGGCCTGAATCGCTTCGCTGAACGGCGTGGCCTGGAGCCACTCGGCAAACTCGATCATCGGCGCAAACTCACTCGTCGGGCGGTTGACGGAACGACGGCTTTTCGCCGCGATCTGACGCGAGATCCTCCCCCTCGCGTCGACGTCATTCGGTCGGCTTCGGCAGCTCGCCTTCCCCGTGCTTCGTATGGCCTTCGACGGAGTCGCAATGCTTGCCGGGCTCAGGCGGCTTGCGCTCGGGGCATTTGAACAGCGCACCGCCGACGCGGCTACCGGCCGGCTCGCCGCTGCGCAGCGGATGCAGCCCGACGCTGAAGATCGTGCCCGCCGGGAACGAGCTGACCGTGATGTCCTGGCGAGCGGCCTGCGCCGAGCCCACCATCTCGACGGCCCAGATGATCGGTTGCCCGTTCTCGTCGCGAAGCACGTTCTTGCGCTCGTCGTTCATCGGCGCGAAGAAGATCTGCAAATGGTTCGCATCCGGATTGACGCGCGTCACGACTCCGGTGAACACCTTCGTGACCGACGAGTCGTAGATCGAGAACGAATGATGCGCGCTCGCCGGGCCGCCGATCGACACGAACGCCGCGAGCGTCGCAGCGGCGGCTCGGCTGGCTGTACGCTTGGTCTCCATCGTCATAGTCTCCTGATCCCGTCTCCCGGGCGATAGTTCAACCGGCTCCCTTAACGGCTGCTGAAACGGCGTGCTCGTCGACCGGCTGCATTGCCGACAACCTCTGCCGCTGCCCCCTCGCCGAAGCATACCTTGGACTTCATCCCCCCGCGCCCGCCTCGTGCACGGGCGATTCGCTCGGCATTCCGCCTCGTGCAACTTTTATATCGCGTCCCGCACCGCACGAAGCTCAATTTTACTTGATCGATGCCGCCCCCCCGTATTTCGAGTTTCCGATACGATACCGTAGCTTGTTGATTCTCTAAACTAAACGGGTCCGCCAGGCGCACGGCGCACGGGTTTTCTCCGTCGCCCCGCACTGCGCTCACGCTCCGAAGCCGCGCTCGGCGTAGTCGTGCCGTCACATGTTCAGTAGCGAATATCGGCTCGGCACGCATCACTGCTGATGAAACAAAGGCAGGCCGCGAACGCTCATTCGCACGCGCCAGACGACGCCTTCGGACGCCTCGGTGATGTACAGCCATTCGCCGCCGAACGCGAGATTCGTTACGAACGTGCCCGCACCTTCGGGAAGCGGAATTCGCCCGAGCGCGTAGCCTGCCGCATCGAAGACTTGCACGGCGCCGCCTTGGAAGATCGCCGCGTAGAGATTGCCTCGCTCGTCGAAGGCCATGCCGTCCGGGCCGATGCCGCCCTCGGTCCGCCCGTATACGTACGTCGTCGCGAAAGGATCCGCTGCGCCGAGCGACGGTATCGAGACGACACGCTTTCGCGCGTACTCGCCGACGAGCACGGCGCTGCCGTCGGGCAACACGACGATGCCGTTCGGAAACGCCATCGACTCCTCGAGCACGCGCAGGCCGCTGCCGTCGGCAGGAAGGTAGCACACTCGGCCGTTCGGCTTCAGCGCGCCGGAGCCGTAAGGCTCGGTGAAATAGAGGCCGAGAAATCCTCCGCAATCGGCGAACCGCTCGACGCGACATTCTCCGCAGAGCGCCTCGAGGCCGCTCTGCTTCGCTGCAGCCGCGGCCGCGGCCGACACGGCCGCAACGAGCCCCCATAGGACGGCACGCGCCCTCATCCGGCATCTCCCCGCGTTATCGTTATTCTGCGCCCGCCATGTTTAGCGAGCGCCAATGCACTGTCAAGGCGATGGGTGGACCGGCCGCTCCGCTCTCGGCGAGCGCCAACGAGTCAATACGAAAGATCCCGCTCGACCTTGCCCCTGAAGACGTAGTACGCATAGACCGTGTAGAAGAGCACGGCCGGCAGTGTGATCACGGCGCCGACGAGCAGGAAGATCTGCGCCGACGGCGCCGCCGCGGCCTCCCAATACGGGATCTCGTGCGGCACGACGTTCGGCCAAAGGCTGATCGCAAGGCCCGCATATCCGAGCGTGAACAGCACCAACGTCAGCACGAACGGCGCGACACGATAGCCTTTGACCGTCGTGTACCAGTGCAGGAAACCGGTTACGGCCGTCGCGAGCGGCACCTGCGAAAGCACATAGAAGTTCGGCAGCGAGAACCAGCGTTCCTGGATCGTCGGATTCATGAACGCGACCCACAGACTGATCGCGGCGATCGCCGCGAGCACCGCGAGCAGGAGCCGCACCGAGACCCGCCGCGCCCACGTCTCGAGCTCGCCGGGTGCCTTGATGATCAGCCACGTGCTGCCGAGCAGCGCATAGCCGAGCACGAGCGCGA
>CAYMAF010000202.1:0-5291 GCA_964388365.1 uncultured Gammaproteobacteria bacterium
CGCGCTCGTACACTTCCCGAGCGGCCGGAAACTCCTCGACGAGGTCCGAGCCCATTCCGACGTATTGCGAGCCTTGGCCGGGAAAGACGAGCAGAATCTTCCGATCAGACACGGGGCGGGCGATCCTTCGTGCAAGAAAAGGGGCGCACAGAATACGTCTTTCGGCGCAGGCGCCTCAAGCCGCGGCGGCCCCGGCGGCCGCTTCGGCGAGACGCGCCCAGTACGACGCGCCGATCGTCAGGATCTCGTCGTTGAAGTCGTAGGACGGGTTGTGAATCATGCAGCTGCCCTCTCCGTCCCCGTTGCCGATGAAGACATAACACCCGGGACGGCGCTCGAGCATGTGCGCGAAATCCTCGGACGCGAGGACGGGCTGCGCGCTCGTATCGACGCCTTCCGGCCCGACGACGCCGGCCGCGGCGCGCGCCGCGAGCTCGATCGCATCGGCATCGTTCATCACCGGCGGCACCTCGTGCACGTACTCGAGCTCCGCGCGCGCGCCGAGCGACGCCGCGACGCCCGAGAGGATCTCGGCGACGCGCGCTCTGATCCGGGCGCGCACGTCGGGCTCGAACGCCCGGAGCGTGCCGCCGAGCTCGGCTGCCTCCGGAATGATGTTGTGCGCATCGCCGGCATGGATCTTCGTGATGCTGACGACCGCCGATCGCAGCGGATCGACGTTCCTGCCGACGATGCTCTGCAGCGCGACGATCGCGTGCGCCGCCGCGACGACGGGATCGATGCCGTGATGCGGCAGCGCACCGTGCGCGCCGTTGCCGACGATCCGCGCATCGAAACAATCCGTCGACGCCATGATCGGGCCCGGACGCATCGAGAACGTGCCGGCCGGCAGCCCCGGCCAATTGTGCATGCCGAAGATCCGCTCCATCGGGAAGCGTTCGAACAGCCCGTCCCGAATCATCGCTTCGGCGCCGCCGGCGGCTTCCTCGGCCGGCTGGAACACGAAGCGCACGGTACCGTGCACGCGGCCGTGCTCGGCGAGATAGCGCGCCGCCGCGAGCAGCATCACGGTATGGCCGTCGTGCCCGCACGCGTGCATCCGGCCGTCGAAGCGCGAGCGGTGCGGGAAGCGGTTCGCCTCGAGGATCGGCAGCGCATCCATGTCCGCGCGTAAGCCGATCGAAGGGCCGTCGCCGGCCGCGAGCGTGGCGACGACGCCGGTGCGCGCGAGCCCCACGTCGACGTCGAGACCGATCCGGCGCAGCTCCGACGCGACGAACGACGAGGTGCGCTTCTCCTCGTAGGCGAGCTCCGGATGGGCGTGCAGGTCCCGGCGCCACGCCGCGAGCTCGTCGCGCCGCGCTTCGATCTCCGGGAGACTTCGAGTCATACGGTCCACGCGCCGCATTCTAGCCCGCGCCGCGCTCGGTCGCCGCCGCAGCCGCGTCAGACCGGGACCGGAGCGGGCTCGGTGCGGGCGCGGGCGCCCTCCTCCTCGTCGACCGTCAACAGCAGCGCGAGGCCGACGACGAACAGCACGAGCACGATCGAGACGCCGACGCGCTGCGACCCCGACCAGTCGGTCAGCACGCCGAGCAGGAACGGGCCGATGAACGCAGTGAGCTTGCCGGAAAACGCGAAGAATCCGAAGAACTCGTTCTCGACGGCTTTCGGCACGAAGCGGCCCATCAGCGAGCGGCTCGCGGATTGGTTCGGCCCGGTGAAGATCCCGATCAGGATACCGGCGACCCAAAGCCAGACCTCGTTCGTCGCGACGATCGCGAGCGTGGTCGCGCCGATCAGGCCGATCAGCGACACGACGATCGTCCGCTTCCCGCCGATGACATCGTCGAGGTAGCCCATCGCGATCGCGGCCGCGCCCGCCGCGATATTGATCACGATGCCGAACAGCAGCACCTTCTCGAGCGTGAAGTCGAACGTCTCGGCCGCATAGATGCCGCCGAACGCGAAGATCGTCACGAGCCCGTCGTTGTAGACGAGCCTGGCGATCAGAAATCGCACCGTCTGCCGATAGCGGCTCACCTCGCGGAACGTCCAAGCAAGCTGCTTGAACCCTGCGGCGACGGCCTGTCCGGCCGGTATCGCGCGCGAGCGATCCTCCCGGACCCAGAGAAAGAGCGGCAGGCTGAACAGGAGGAACCATGCCGCGACGAGCAGATTCGTCGCGCGCACGTTCTCACCGGCCTCGCGGGAGAAGCCGAACCAAGGCGTCTCCGCCTGCACGAAACCGACGAGCGCGAGCACGAGCGCGAGCAGCCCGCCGATATAGCCGATGCCCCAGCCGAGCCCGGACACGCGGCCGATGCGCCCGGGCGGCGCGATGTCCGGCAGGAACGCGTTGTAGAACACGGTGCCGAACTCATACGCGATATTCGCGACGACGAACAGCACGAGCGCGGCGACGACCTGCCCCGGCATCACGCGATAGAGCAGCGCCGTCGCGGCGACACAGACGAGCGTCGAAAGCAGCACGAACAGCTTGCGGTAGCCCCCGCGATCGGCGATCGCGCCGAGCAGCGGCGATGCGAGCGCGACGACGATCGCGGTGATCGTCACGCCGCGCGACCAGAGCGCCGTGCCGTGGATCGGATCGTCGGCGATCGCTTGCGTGAAATACGTTGCGTACACGAACGTGACGACGAGCGTCGTGAACGGCGAGTTCGCGAAGTCGTAGAGCGCCCAGGACCAGATCTCGCGGCGGCGAAATTTCTCGGCTTGGACCATCGGCGACTCCAGCGAATGCGGCCGCGCGACGGTAACATTCGAGCAAAAGCCCGTTCAAGCGCTCCGCTCGACGGGCGGTCACGGAGGCCGTGGGACTGGACGCACGGCGAGCCTTCTCGTAGCGTCGCGCCTTATGCGAATCGGAGTACCCAAGGAGATCAAAGCCGGCGAGCACCGCCTCGGGCTCACGCCTGCGGCGGCGCGCGAGCTCGCCGCCGCGGGACATCACGTGCTCGTCGAGAGCGGCGCGGGCGCGGCTGCGGGCTTTGCGGACGAGGATTTTCGCGCCGCCGGCGCCGACGTCGTCGGCTCCGCCGCCGCGCTGTATGCCGCGGCCGAGCTGATCGTGAAGGTCAAGGAGCCTCAGCCCGACGAGATCGCCCGGCTCGAGCGGCACCACGTGCTGTTCTGCTACCTGCACCTCGCGGCGAATCCCGGCCTCGCCCGTGCGCTGCTCGATGTCGGTTGCGCCGCGGTCGCGTACGAGACTGTGACGTCGCCGGCCGGCGGCCTGCCGCTGCTCGCGCCGATGAGCCGCGTCGCCGGGCGGCTCGCGGTGCAGGCGGGCGCGCGTTTCCTCGAGCGGCCGTCGGGCGGCATGGGCGTGCTGCTCGGCGGCGTTCCTGGCGTCGTGCCGGAGCGCATCGCGATCATCGGCGCCGGCGTCGCCGGCACGGGTGCCGTCGAGGCCGCGGTCGGTGTCGGCGCCGACGTGACCGTGCTCGATACCGACGTCGACAAGCTCGATCGGCTCGCCGCCCGCTTCGAGCACATGATCCGCACGGAATACTCGACGGCCGACTCGATCGCGCGCAACGTCGAGAGCGCCGCGCTCGCGATCGGCACGGTGCTGATCCCCGGACGCAGCGCGCCGAAGCTCGTCACGCGCGCGATGGTCCGTGCGATGCGGAGAGGATCGGTGATCGTCGACGTCGCGATCGACCAGGGCGGATGCTTCGCGACGAGCCGGCCGACGACGCATGCGGATCCGGTCTACGAGGCCGAAGGCGTGCTGCACTACTGCGTCACGAATATCCCGGCGGCCGTGCCCCGGACGTCGACGCTCGCGCTCGTGAACGCGACGCTGCCGTATATCCGGGCGCTCGCCGATCACGGCCTCGACGAGGCGGTTCGGCGCAATCCCGGTCTCGCGAGCGGACTCAATATCGCCGCCGGCGAGTTTCGCAACGACGCGGTCGCCGCCGATCTCCGCGGCCTCGCCGAAGGCAGCGGGCGGTAACCCGGAGCTCTACAGCCCGTAGCTCGGATCGCAGTCGTACGGGTAGATATACCCGTCCGGATCGCGGTTCCACGCGACGTAGCGCGCGGCGAGCCCTTCGAAGACCTCCGGATCCTCGTAGACCTGGGTCAGCCAAAGCTGGGAGCCGTCCGGGCTCAGCCGGAATTTCTCCGTGAGCCGTACATTCTCGCTATGGCTCACGCCGTTGTTCATCAGCGTGCCCGACGCGATATGCGTCGTCTCGACGACGAGCGTGTCGCCTTCCCAGCGGCCGATCGAGAAGCCCGTCTTCGTATGGGGCGCGTCCGGCGGCGGGCGGTCGGTCCTGTTCAAATGGATCACGCGCACGAGATCGAAATACTCGTGCCGGAACACGATCAGGTCGCGGCCCTGGTGAATCTCGATCGGGAACGGCGCCTGCACGAAGAACACGACCGACGGAGCCACGCACGTGTTCTCGCGCTTGAGCTCGTCGGAATAATCGTACGTGGCGATCTCGGCGAGCGCGGCTTCCGAAAGTTTCAAGCCCGCGAAATCGTCGGCGCCGAGCTCGCCGCCGCCCGCGTCGTCGATCATCACGACGCCTTCCGGAAGCTCGTCGATCAGCGGCTGCCCCGACGGCGTCCGCTCGAACCGGACCTGCCACACGCCGGAGATATCCGGCACGCGATCCTCGGCTGCGGCAATGCCCGGCGCCGAGAGCAGCAGCGCGGCGACACTCCCGAGCACTACATTGGCCCGCCCCCCCATCACTCGTCTCCGCTCGGCACGGGCCGCTGGCCGATCAGCTCGCGGCCGTCGTCGAACGTGACGCGATAGATCCGCATCGACGCGGACTCGTCCCGCGCCGGATAGCCCTCGATCGTCACGCGATCGCCGGGCCGAATCGACTTCTCGCTCCAGCCGCGGCGGCGGAGCACGTTCGGAGAGTTTGTCTCGGCGCGCCACACGACCTCGGTGCCGTCGTCCTCGCGGACCGCGAAGAACACGAGGCCGTGCGGGTTTCGAAACCTGAACTCGGTCACGACGCCGGACACGGTCACGATCTCGTCCGGCACGAAATGCACCGCAAACGAGTGATGAGCCTTCGCAGCGACGCCACAGGCGAGCAGCGCGGAAAGTACGAGCATTCGTTTCATATCGCCTCCGGTCCGAGCAGCGGCCGGCCGGCGAACCGGCCGCGCCAACGTTCGATCGCCTCCGGATTGTAAACGTTCTCGGGCACTTCGGAGCGCAGCGCGGCGAGCACCGCGGCCGTGGTCCACGGAATCGCGCTCTTCAGCGTGCCGCCCTGGTTCGCGGCGATCATGTGCGGGCTCAGGATCACCTTGTCGCCGAGCCCGAG
>CAYMAF010000203.1:0-5267 GCA_964388365.1 uncultured Gammaproteobacteria bacterium
TTGCAGCCGACGAAGCCGAGCTCGAGCACGCAGCGCTCGAGCTCGCGCACCGAGCTGTCGATCGGCGCGCCGGGCGACTGCGGCAGCTGCGCGACGCCGACGAAGTTCTTCGGGTACAACTTCGTCAGGCGGTAGATCAAGTCGTTGCAGTGCTCGGTCCACGCACGGCTCGTCGACTCGTTGCCGATGTGATGCCCCATCCAGCTCGCGCGCGGCGAGAACAGCGTGACGTCGGTGCCGCGCTCGCGCTGCAGCTTCAGCTGCGCGCCCTCGACGCTTTCGCGCAGCTGATCGTCGCTGATCGAGAGCGTACCCTTGACCGCCTGGTGGTTCGGATCCTTCGCGAGCTCCGCTTTCTGCTTCTCGCGGTACTCGCCGAGCTCCTTCGGCGCGGTCGTGTAGTGTCCGTGACAATCGATGATCATCGTTCTTTTCGGCTCCCTGTCTGCCAGGCGCGCTCCGCGGGCGCGCGGAGCGGACGCAACTCGTGAGTCTACCACTTCGGTGCGTCCGCTCGCGGTTTGCCTCGCTTCGAGCCGCTGGCCGATACTGTGCCGAACGGCGGGCGGACCGAGGAGCCCCGCGCCCGCCGACTGCGAGCCGCCCGCCGTGAGCACCGCGCCGTTCAAGTTTTGTCCAAGCTGCCGCATGCCGCTTGTCGAGGCCGAGCGCGGCGGCCGCCCACGGCTCGTCTGCGCCGATTGCGGCTTCGTCCACTGGAACAATCCGGTCCCAGTCGTCGCGGCGATCGTCGAGCGGGACGGCCGCGTCATTCTCGTCAGAAACCGCGGCTATCCGCCAACGTGGTACGTCCTCGTCGCCGGGTTCCTCGAGCCGAACGAGACGCCGGAGCAGGCCGTGCTGCGCGAGGTCGAGGAAGAGCTCGGGCTCGCCGGAGAGATCGTCGCACCGGTCGGCGCGTATCCTTTCGAGCGGCTGAATCAGATCATCTTCGCGTATCACGTGCGGCTCGCGCCCGGCGAGATCCAGCTCTGCGACGCCGAGCTCGTCGACTACAAAGCCGTGCCGCTCGAGCACCTGCGACCGTGGCCGCAAGGCACCGGCCCCGCCCTCCGCGACTGGCTCGCGGCGCGGGGCCGGTTCCCGCCGATCGTCGAGCTCGGCGCCGAGGCCCCGAGGACCTGACGGCGCGCCGCCGCGGCTAAGGGAACTCGATCAGAGAGAACGTCGTGTTGCGGCGCGCGTTCACGAAGATCTCGCAAGCGCCCCAGCTTTCCGGGATCGACCACTCGGCATCGGCCGCATACTCGAGCACCGCTTTGCGGCGGTCGCATTCGAGCTCGATGGTACGCACCGTGCCGTCGATGTCGGCGAACGTGAACGTGCGGCGAGTCGGCGTATGCTGCCAGGCGTCCTTGACGACGCGTCCCTTGACGACGATCCCGCCGTCGCTCGCTAGCGCCTGGGTGATCGCCTCGGCCGCCGCGGCCGTCGGGTCGTCGTCCGGAAGCGGCGCGATCGCCGCGAGGCGCTCGCGCGTCTCGAGCGCATCCGCGTACCGCCCGAGCTCGGCCGCGAGGCCGAATCGATAACGGAGCGCATCGGCCAAGCCGACGCCATCGAGCGCCGGGATGCGCGGATCCGTCGCTCGCACGACCGCGTCGTAGGCGTCGTGCAGATTCTGCTGCGCGGTATGGATCACGGCCGCCTGCGCTTGCGCGAGACCGACCTCGGCGAGGCGCAGCGCACGGCTCTGCAGCACCTGGTTCTGCCGCTGAGCTTTCGCGTAGTCCTCGGCCTTGATGAGCTCGACGACGTCGTTGTATCCCTGCGCGAACATCGGCGTCGGCTCGAGCGGCACCTCGTCGTGGTCGAACACGACGACGGCCTCGTTGTTGTGCCATTCGATCGGCTCGCCGCCGGCCTTCGCGGGCTCGAACTTCCAACGCTGAACGGCCGCCACCGTCGATTTCGTCGGCAGCGTCGCGGGCATCGCCTCGACGACTCGCACGTCCGTCGTCGTCCCGTCCGAGAGGACCGAGTAGCGCACCTTCACCCAGCCCTCGAGCGGCCAGCCGAACTGATTCGTCGGAATATCCGGCTGCGCTTGCTCGAGCGGCACCGGCGCCGAGACGTCGTTCGCGCCGGCCGCGCCGGCGATCGCGAGCGCGATCGCGGCGAGCCATCCTCTGCCCGCGTGCGGCCTACGTGAATCGGAGTCCCGTCGCCGCGCCGCGCGAAGCGCCGCAGCCGAGCGCATCGAATCCTGACAGCTCATCGCATCCTCCCCCGGCAATGCGTGCTTGGACTACGCTGAAGCCTAGTACACCCTCTCGGGACGCTGCAAACGCGGGCCGTGCGGCGCTCCGTGCGATCGCTGCGGCTGCGGAACGCTCGTCAGTCGGCGGCGTCGAGCCGTGACTTGAAGTACGCGCGCGACGCCTCGAGGGCCTCGACGAGGCGCTCGAGACGCTCGATTCGCGTCCAGTTCGGCTCGGCCGGGCCTGCGCGAACGATCCGCATCGCGTCGCGGCGCCGCTCCTCGAACGCGAGCCGCTGCAGCTTCGCCTCCCGGGTGTCGAGCTCTCCGGCCGCCTCGGCCTCGCGGCACAAGAGCTCCGTATGCCGGCAGATCGCCGCGAGCTTCTTCTCGAGCGCACGCAGCGCGAGGCCGTCGGTCGTATCGGGATAACGCTCGAATCTCGAGACCATCCTCGCCTCGCGGCCGATCAAGCCGAAACGCGGTCGAGGACGGCGGCAA
This sequence comes from uncultured Gammaproteobacteria bacterium, assembly GCA_964388365.1. Classification (GTDB taxonomy): domain Bacteria; phylum Pseudomonadota; class Gammaproteobacteria; order Steroidobacterales; family Rariloculaceae; genus ZC4RG20. Next base: position 2,723 of record CAYMAF010000203.1, read on the forward strand.
TCGCGTTCGTTCCGCCGCCGGGCGCCATGATGTGGGCGCCCGCGACGCCGGGGATCTCACGCAGGCCGTCGATCAGCTCCGCGCAGATCGCCTGTCCTTCGACGGCCGGCTCGGACGCTCGCTCGAGCCGCTCGATCACGGCGTCGGGCACGTGCACCCCGAACAGATTCTCGTTCATCCAGCGCGCGGACTTCGCCGAGCGAACCGGACCGACCCCGATGATGATGCCGAGCCGGTCCGTGAGCCCTTCCTCGCGAAGCCGCTCGACGTAGCGGCGCACGACGTCGAGATCGAAGCAAAACTGCGTCTGCACGAAGCCCGCGCCGGCGTCCGCCTTGCCGATCAGCCCCTTCGGGTTGAAGTCCGGGCCCGGATCCTGCGGCACGTCCGCGCCGCCGATGAAGAAGCCCGGCGGCGAATCGATCTTGCGCCCCGAAGGCAACGTGCCTTCGTCGCGCATCCGGCGCACGAGCGCCATCAATCCGCGAGAGTCGAGATCGAAAACGCCCTTCGCTTCCGGCTGGTCGCCTCCGCTCGGATCGTCTCCGCGCAATATCAGAAGGTTGCGCACGCCCTGCGCCGCCGCACCGAGCAGGTCTCCGGCGAGCGCGATGCGATTGCGGTCGCGGCACGTCACTTGGAGGATCGGCTCGTAGCCGTTCGCTGCGAGGATCGCGGCCGAAGCGAAGCTGCTCATCGTCGTTCGCCCGGACGCCGCGTCCGTCACGTTGATCGCATCGACGCGTCCCTTGAGGAGCGCGGCCTCCTCGAGGAGCTGCCGGCCGCTCGCCGAAAGCGGCGGCACGATCTCGGCGGTGAGAACGAACTCACGCGCGTCGATACGACTCTTCAATGCGCTCGTCATCGAGCTTCCTCCATCTGTTGCACGCCCCCCGCCGGCGTCGGCCTATCGTACCCCCGCGCGCTTGATCCCGACAGTTCTCGTCGTCGGGTGCCGGCGCGCCCGGTCGGGGCGCGACATGCATCGGCGTCGTCCCGTCGACGCATTCATCGCGCCGGCGTCGGACGTCGCGGTCTTCGTGATACCGCCGCGGGCATCGCGGCGTCGAAGGCGACGACGTCGACGTGCCGCACACGCGGGTATCGGCGATGGCGGTGCGCAGACTACCCGGCTCGACGCGCAACGTCGCGTGACCGATTCACGTCGGCACGAAGCGTTGCTGAACGCAAGCTGAAAAGCGGCTTCGCTTCGGCGTTGCCTGAGCCGGGACGGCCGATACAATGGGAAGCATTCGAGAAGGTCTCTTCAAGGATAGGCGAATGAGCAAGATTCGACTTTTCGGGGGGTTCATCGGGGCCTGTGCAGGCGTGCTCGTGCTCGGCACGGCCGCGGCGGGCGGCGCCTCCGACTGGACGGTCGCCGAAGATGCGAGCACGGTGAAGTTCAGCTTCATCCAACAGGGCTCGCGCATGAACGGCCGCTTCGACGAGTTCGACGCGACGATCGATTTCGATCCGAACGATCCCGGGAGCGGCAGCATCGTCGGCGTCGTGCAGGTTGGCTCCGTCGATACCCGCGATTACGACCGCGATGCGACTCTGCAGGAAGCGGACTGGTTCAATGCGGCCGAGCACCCCGAGGCACGCTTCGAATCGAGCAGCATCGAGGCGGCCGGCGGCGAGTTCGTCGCGAGCGGCAACCTGACGATCAAAGGCAAGACGAATCCCGCCAAGCTGACGTTCACGTGGGACGAGACTTCCGACGGCGCCCACTTCGTCGGCAAGATGACGGTCAACCGCTTCGATTACAACGTCGGCGAAGGCTGGAACGACACGAGCTTCGTCGGCCAGGATGTCGACGTCGAGATCGACCTCGCGTTGCAGTGACGCCCCCCGCCCGCGAGCCCGGATCCGGCCCAAGCAGGTCGGGCCCGGGCGCGCGCTCCGCTGAACGCGTCGGGCCGAATCGCGGAGGCGATGTTGCACTGACCGCACCCAGGCAGCCGCCCGACGAGCCCGAGCTTAGCGAGACCCCCTGCGCACGTCCTGCCACGACACGCCCGCACTGACCGGAACCGGCGGGATCCGCGTCATCGATCCCGGGCCTTGCCTCGCCGGCCGCTACGACCTCGTATCCCACGCGCTCGCTGCCGATCGATTCGGCCGCGGCTGAGCAGCGACGGACCGCCGCCGATGCGCGCCACGGCCTCTTCGAGCAGTGACGGCGCGACGGGCGCGTTGTTCGACATTGGGGACCGAGCCGGAGTGTTGCCGATCGCGTGAGGGTCAGACCCCGCGCGTGCGGGGTCCGCCTCCTGGGTGTCGGCCCGTGGTCAGATACGAATGCCCGGCGCGGGGAACGCCGTGCAGAACTCCGCGACCTCGGCACGAATCCGCGCGAGCGCGGCGTCGTCGCTCGCGTGCTCGACCGCCCGATCGATCCACGCGGCGATCTGCGGCATCTCGCTCTCCGTCATTCCGCGCGACGTGATCGACGGCGTGCCGATCCGGATGCCGCTCGGATCGAACGGCTTGCGCGGATCGAACGGCACGGTGTTGTAGTTGCACTCGATGCCCGCCTTGT
>CAYMAF010000204.1:0-5188 GCA_964388365.1 uncultured Gammaproteobacteria bacterium
CGACGACGATGCGCACCTCTCCGCTGTCGGTGAACTTGATCGCGTTCTCGACGAGGTTGATCAAGATCTGCTTGACCCGCGTCGGATCGGTCTCGACCGTCTCCGGCAGCGGCCCGTCGAATTCGACCTCGAGCGCAAGGCCCTTCTCGGCCGCGTGGAGCTTGAGCAGCGACTGCACCTCGCGCACGATCATGTCGGGCCGGATCCGGCGCCGCTCGAGCTCGAGCTTGCCGGCTTCGATCCGCGACAGATCGAGGATATCGTCGATGATCTCGAGCAAGTACAGGCCGTTCGTCCGTATCGTCTCGAGGTTCTGGAGGTTGTCCGGATCCTCGAGCTGATTCGCGAGAATCTCCGCGTAGCCGAGGATCGCCGACATCGGCGTCCTGATCTCGTGACTCATGTTCGCGAGGAACTCGCTCTTCGCCCGATCCGCCGCCTCCGCGACGCGGCGCGCCTCGCGCAGCTCGATCTCGGTTTGCTTCTCGTTCGTGATGTCGCGGGTGATGCCGTGCCAGAGAATCGTGCCGTCGGGCTGCGCGACCGGGCTCGCGTACGACTCGACCCAAATCTTCCCCTTCTTCGGGTGCTCATAACGGAACTGCGCGTGCCACATCGACATCGTCTCCGCCGAGCGGATCGTGACCTCGCGTAGACGCTCGTTGTCCTCGTCCGGTATCCGCGCGAAGAGCGGGCTCGCGTCCTCGGCCAGCACCCTCGGCTCGAGGCCGTAAAGCTCGCGCGCGTTCGGCGACATATAAGGGAACGACGGCGGCGATCCCTCTTCCGGCCTGACCTTGAACGTGAAGATCGTGCCCGGCGTCGCCTCGGCGATGCGGCGCAGACGCTCCGCAAGCTCGAGCCTCTCGAAATTCGATTGCTCCGCGTGCTTGCGATCCGTCACGTCCTCGAACGTGCCGATCATCCGCACGGCGCGTCCCTCGGAGAAATAGGTCTGCCGGATGTCCCGGATCCAGCGCACGCTGCCGTCGTCGGCCGGAAGCGTTCGGTACTCGATGTCGCAGTGGCCCTCGTGCCCCGGAACGAGACAGCGTCGAGTAATCTCCTCGACGCGCCGCCGATCGTCCGGGTGCACGTTCAGAATGTAATCGGTATAGGTCGGCTCCGTGTGCTGGGAGAAACCGAGCAGCTCCTTCGCGCGCGGGCTCGCGACGACTCGATCGGCCTCGACGTCGTAATCCCACGTGCCGAGATCGTGCGCCGCGGTCGCGAGCCGCAGTCGCTCCTCCGCCTCCTTGAGCGCGAGCTCGCCGAGCCGCAAATGGTAGGCATCGGAAAGGATATGAGCGGCGCTCTCCATGAAGTGGATATCGTCGTCCGAGAACCTCGCCTCGTGCGTCGTATGCACGGCGAGCACACCGATCGGACCTTTCTCGCCTCGGATCACGGTGCTGATGCCGCTGACGATACCGTGCGAAACGAGGAGCTCGGGAGACGTGAATCGATCGTCCTCGTCGAGCTTCGTGACGACGACCGGCCCGTCCGACAGCAGCGTGTAGGCCGCCTGCGAATCGCTTTCCTTGTCGATGACGTAGCGGCCGACGAGCCCTTTGCGCCAGCCGACTCCGGCCCGCAGGAGCAACGTCTTGCCGTCGGGCGAGAGCTCGAGCACCTTGACGAACTCAGCGTCGAAGGCCCTTTGCACGATTTGCACGGCGATGCCGAACAGCGCGTGGATATCCTTCTCGATCAGCGCGCGTTGACCCAGGGATGCCAAGGCCTTCTGCTGCCGCTCCCTGCGGGCGAGCTTCAGCGCGACGAGCTGCAGCTCCGTGACGTCGGAATACGTGAGAACGACGCCTTCGACGCGCCCCTCGGCCGTCCGATACGGCAGCACCCGACGCTGAAAGTAGCGGTCGCCGGCCTTCGAGCGCACCTGGCGCTCGCGCGGCCTGAGATCCTCGAGCACCTCGAGCGCCTCGTCGAGAAGCGTCGGGTCGTCGACGCCCGAGGAGATATCGCTCAGCGGCCGGCCGACGTCCGACGGGATCAGATTGAAGAGCTCGAGGCACGACGGCGTGTAGCGGCGGATGCGCCATTGCGCATCGAGAAAGATCGTCGGGACGTTGCTGCTCGTCAGCAGATTGTCGAGGTCGTTCGTCGTGTGCTGCAGCTCGACGACCTTCGCCTCGAGCTGGTGATTCAGAGTCGTCAGCTCCTCGTTCAGAGACTGCAGCTCCTCCTTCGAGGTCTCGAGCTCCTCGTTGCCGGACTGAAGCTCCTCGTTGATCGAGATCGCTTCCTCGTGCGACGCCCGCAGCGCATCGTTCGCCGCCTCGAGATCCTCGATCGTGCTGTTGAGCTGCTCACGCGTCGTCGCGAGCTCGGCTTGCAGCTCCCGGACGAGCTCGCTCTCGGTGTCGGCGGCGGCAGTCTCGGCCGGGCCGACGCTCGGAGCGGACGACGGCTCGAACGTCACGAGCAGCGCGCCTTCGTCCGGCGTACCGCCGTCGAGCGGCCGAACGACCAGGCGGCACGGCACGAAGCGCTCGTCGCGCAGCACCCGGCTGTCCGCCGAGACCCGCTGCGCCGCGCGGCGCGCTTCGCGCAGCGCGGACCGCAGCTTCGAGCGAAGCCCTTCCCGCGCAAGCTCGAGCACGTCCGGGTAATCGGCATCGATCTCGCCGAGCGAAAGCTGCAGGTACAGGTCCGCGGCGCCGTGCACGTAGAGCAGCCGGTTGTTCGCGTCGACGACCGCAACGCCCTTCTCGAGCTCGCGCAGCAGCTGCCGCTGCGCGCGGTCGGCGATGCCGCGGCCGCGCGCGGGCATTCGCCCGTGCCCCGCCGCAGAGGCGGCACGCAGCGACGGCGCCGTCAGACGCACGGAGGTTTCCACGAACGTATCGATCGGAGGCGCGGCCGGAAGATCGGTGCGGCGAAAGATCCGCCACTTCTTCGAGACCGATGCGAATGCGGCATTCGACGCGCCGATCGTCTCGGAACTGCCGAGGAACAGCCACCCGCCATTCTTCAGCGCATACTGAAAGACCGAGATCACCCGCTGCTGCGCCTCGGGCTCGAGATAGATCAGCAGATTGCGGCAGCAGATCAGATCGAGCCGCGAGAACGGCGGTTGCGCGAGCACGTTCTGCTCGGCGAGCACGACGCACTCGCGTAATGCCTTCGAGATCTTGTAATGGTCGCCTTCCTTCTCGAAGAATCGCGCGAGCCGCTCGGGATCGATGTCATTCTCGATCGATCTCGGATAGATGCCGGCGCGCGCCGCCTCGAGCGCGTCCTCGGCGACGTCCGTCGCGAAGATTTGCAGCCTGCGCGAGATGCCGGCCGCGTCGAGCCGTTCCATCAGCAGCATCGCGAGCGTATAGGCTTCCTCGCCGGTCGCGCACCCCGGCACCCACGCGCGTATCGGCATCGAAGCTTCGGCCGCGGCGACGAGCTCTCCGAGCACCTTCCGATCCAGCACGCTCCAGGCTTCTTCGTCCCTGAAGAACCGCGTGACGCAGATCAGCAAATCGCGGCGCAACGCTTGCACCTCCAACGGATTCTCGCGCAGCAGCTCGACGTACTCGGAGATACGGTCGATCTGATTGAGCCCCATACGCCGCTGGATGCGCCGCCAAAGGGTGTTCTTACGATAGCGGCGAAAATCGTGATTGGTCTCGGCCCGCAGCAGCTCCGTGACCGGCAACAGGTCCTCCTCGATCAGCGCGGCCGAGAGGGCGCCGCCGTTGTGCCGGCCTTCCGAACGCTTGAAGTACGCATGACGCGCGTAGCTGACGAGCTTCTCGGGGATGCGTGCGACGGGCAGTATCATGTCGATATGCGCCGCCTCGAACGGGCTTCGCGGCAAGCCGAGAAGCGCGCTGCCGGCGCGCTCCTCGACGATCGTGAGCCCGCCGCGCTCCTTGATTTCCCGCAAACCGACCGCGCCGTAAAGCGCCCCGCCGGACAATACGACGCCGACCGCGCGCTCGGCCGCGCACGACGCGAGCGCCGCGAGAACGCGGTCGATCTCTCGCGAAGCGGCGCTGCGCGACCGCTTCGGCTTGCGCGGCTGGAGCTCGCCGTCCTCGATCTCGAGCGCCAAGCCGGGAGGCGGCACGTAGACGATGTTCGGCTCGATCGCGGTCCGGCGCTCGACCTCCCGCACCGGCAACGTCGAGCGTTGCGCGAGCACGTCTGCGGCGACGCCACAAGGACCGGACCGTTGCTGCCACGCGACGATGAAGGCCATTCCCGGCCGCGACGGCATCGCGGCCAACAGCGACAGCAGCGCCGGCTCGCAGCCGGCTGCGACGCCGACGCCGACGATCAATGGCGGTGAGCGCTGCTGAAGCGCCGGCCCCGCGTCGATCACGGGGCCGGCGGGAACGACCGGCGGATCGGCGCTGCTAGGACGCTTCGGCAAATGCTCGCCTCGATTCTCGGTCCCCGCGGAACGATGGATGGTAACAACAATTCGGGCCGCCGGGTGCAGCGTCCGAGAATCCGGACGTGCGACTGTCGGCATTCGGCGTCAGTCGCTACGCCCCGCAAAGGGCAGGAAGCAAGAAGATCTCGGCTCGGGATCGGCCTCCGCCGCGCTTCTAGTGCACGGCGCGCTTCAGCTTGTGCACCGAGTCCCCGTAGTAGTCGATCATCGCGCGGTTCAACGCACGAGGCACGTCGCTGGTCAGACCCTCGGGGTCGATCACCAGATACTTCATGCGTCGATCGGTCGGGTGCGGCTCATATTTCACGATGCCGATATTCCCGCCCTCGGCGGTCAACGACCACACGACCCGTGACGCCGTGGAGAACGGCATGTTGAGCTTCTTGACCAGCGAGACGAGCGTATGGGGCTTGCCGTCCATTTCGGCGACGAGGATCTCGAGCGCGACGAGGTACTGGGCGAGCGTGATGTGCGGGAAGTTCTCGTAGATGCACTCGAGCGCCGCGAGCATCGCGCGGCGGACGCCCTCCGCGTCGAATTCGCGGTTGATCTCCGCGTCGAGCTTCTTTTTCTTTGTTTTCGCCTTTTTCTTGGCTTGAGCCGCCATATGTCGACCTATCGTAGACGAGTCCTGTCTTCTGTCAACGGAACGAGGCATCTTCCTTCTCGGCCGGCCATTCCGCTGCCCGTAGCAGCGAAAATACCGAATTAGTGGTGATTATCCATATCCGGGAAAGCCCGAATCCCACCGCTGGGCAAAGCCCGTTTGCGGAA
>CAYMAF010000205.1:0-5185 GCA_964388365.1 uncultured Gammaproteobacteria bacterium
GGATCGACACTCGGAGAGAAAACGCAGACTGTCAGATCAAGTATTGACTTCTACATGTGAGAGGGCCGCGGGGGTAACCCCGCGCCCTACTCGATTCTTTTGTTGCTGGCTAGCGTTGTAGTCCCAGCATCCGGCATGGATGCGGGGATCACATGATTTTCTTCGTCGCCTCGTTCGAGTAGCTGCTTTCCGCGCCGTCAGCGCTGACGGCCGTAACGGCGAAGTACCAAGTGCCCGGGGTCAGCTGATCGACAGTGTAAATCAGGCTCGAGGCGCCGACCTCGATGGGCTCGCGGTAATCACGTGACGCCGTGCCGTAATAAATCTTGTAGCCGGCGATGTTCGCGGGGGTTCCGTCCGTATTCTCACTCGGGGCGGCCCAAGTCAATGTTGCCGATCCGGAGGCCGTCGCGACGACGTCGATGCTAAACGGTGCGAGTGCGGCCGTCGCTTCCCCGTCTGTCACGGTAATACGGATGCTCTCGTAACCACCAAGATGCGCGTCGGTCGGCGTACCTGTCAGGCGTCCGGTCGATTTGTCGAACGAAGCCCAAACGGGCAGATTGTCGATCTCGTACGTCAGAATATCTCCATCCGGATCGGAGGCCTTCGGCTGAAAGCTGAACGGGACTCCGACCATGGCCTGCGACGGCGGCGTGCCGCTGATCACTGGAGCACGATTGTCCTGCTCGCCCGGCGATGGGGTTTGGTTGCCGCCCTGGGTACTATCGCCATCGTCATCGCCATCGCCGCCCCCGCACGATGCGATTGCGAGCGTCGACGCTAGCAAGACCGCGCGGGAGAGGCGAGAAAAGGCCGAGCGGGTCCGCAGCGCGCAAGCCGACGTGTGCCGCGCCGATGCCTTGCAGGGCTCCTGCGCTGAGTCGGACCCTTCGATCGCTGCGCCTTCGACTTCTGAAATCGGTTTCAAAATGCGTGCTAACTTTCCGACAAATGGAGAAGAGCGGACTGTCTCCACTGGCAACCCCGCTGTCATAGGAATCTCCCTTAGACCGGTAGCTTTGCGCGTAAGCTCTTTCGAGCAAACTTGCCTTTTGCAGTGTGTTTCCAGCTTGCAGCCGTTTCAGGTCTCGCTGCAACATGTCGCCGCAAGGCGACGAGCACCGAGCAGCAATGGGATTAAGTCCACTCCATTCGCCGGCGCATATCTGTCGAGCGCGTCACACGCGCTTCCTGCTTGACAGAATGCCGAGTGAAAAGTCCCAGTAGCCGCCGCAAAAACGACCGATAGGCACTGCGGCTCGAGGCTACGACCGATCCGAATGCGACTTAATCTCGGCGCGCCCCGCCTCTTTGAGCGCGTCCACGATACGCTTCACGTCCTGCGCCATGTCTTGTTGAATCACGAGCACGGCGTCTGCCGTCTCGACGATGACATGCCCCTCGACCCCGACGGCGGCGACAAGGCGCGACTCGGCCGAGATATAGCTGTTGCGGCACGCATGCGCGACGACGTCGCCACGAAGCACGTTGCCCTCCCCATCCCGCGGCAGCACGGCATGCAATGCCGGCCATGATCCGACGTCGCTCCAGCCGGCATCGAGCGGAACGACGGCGGCACGGTCCGTCTTTTCCATGACCGCGTAATCGATCGAATCGGAAGGGCAGTCGCGAAACTCGTCGCCGAGCCGCGTGAAATCCTCGCCCACCGCGAGCCGGCTCGCGGCCGCGCGACATGCCGCCGCGATCTCGGGCGCATGACGCTCGAGCTCGTCGAGGTAGCGCCTTGCTGAGAACACGAACATCCCGCTGTTCCACAAGTAGTCGCCGGCCGAAACGTAGCGCCGCGCCGTTTCGATATCCGGTTTCTCGACGAACGCGTCGAGCAAGTACCAGTTTCCGGCGGGCCCAGGCGCGCCCCGCCGAATGTAGCCATACCCGCTTTCGGGGCGATCCGGAACGATCCCGAAGGTCGTGAGATACCCCTCCGCCGCCGCATCGAATGCGACAGTCGCGGCGCGGGCGAAAGCGTCCGTATCGGCGATGACATGGTCCGCGGGCATGACCAGCAACAGCGGATCCCGCTCGTCATCCGAGGTTGCGGCGGCATCGGCCGCTACGTCCTTGACCGCCAACCACGCGGCGATCGCGACCGCCGGCGCGGTATTTCGGCCGACGGGCTCGAGCACGATCGCACGGGGCGACACGCCGATTCGACGCAGCTGCTCGGCGACGAGAAATCGGTGATTCTCGTTGCAGACGATGATCGGCGGCTCGAGCCGATCGGTGAGCGGCCGCGTCCTTAGAACCGTCTCCTGAAACAGCGTTCGCTCACCGACGAGCGAAAGGAATTGCTTCGGATGAAGCTCCCGCGATAAGGGCCAAAGCCTCGTCCCCGACCCGCCGGACAGAACGACCGGCACGATTGGTCGCGTCACTTGCTCCCTCCTCTACTCAAGCTACGGATTGGACGAAGCTTAGCGCGGAGCTCGATCCGCTTCAGCGGGCCCGCGAATGCTCGACGTGATGACTTTGGAGGCGCCAGGGGAACGGGGTCCAGAAACGCGAAGGCCCCCGATTGACGGGGGCCTTCGACGCTGAACCGCACTACTTTGCGGCGGGATTCACGCTCCCTTACGCGGCGAGGCGGCGACGGACGAAGCCGACGCCGAGGAGCCCGAAGCCCATCAGGGTCAGCAGCCCCGGCTCCGGCACGGATACCGGTGCCTGAGAATACCTGAACTCGGCCTTGACGTTCGCGCCCTTCTTGCCGAGCCCCCACAGCACGCCCTCACTGAATAGGGCATCGTTGAGGTAGACGTCGAGCACACCGCCATTGCCAAAGCTCAGGGCGAAGTGGCCGCCGTTATCCCACTGCAGCACACCGAGATGAATGTGTCCGAGGAACCCGCTCACAACGCCCCACGTGCTGCCGCTCGCCGGACCGCCGAAGGACGACGGCAACGTGAACGCAAAATCCACGATCAACGGAACCGGAATCAGATCATCCGAGTTGACGGCGCTTTCATCGGCCTTGATCGTGAAAAGATTGACGAGCTTCGACTGGCCGACTTCGAGATCGAAGCTCAGCGGCCCACCCGCCGGGTTGATCTCGAGCACCAACCCCGGATCCGCGTCCGCATACGTGACGTCGTAAGTGCCTTCGAAATGAGTGGGCACGGACCAAGCCGACGTGCTAAACAGGGCAAGCAGGGCCGGCACCGCTAGTTTTCTCATTATTGTTGCTCCAGAGAACGTTGAACGATCTCCTCCACCTCAAGCAACAATCGGGCCAGCACCAAAAGTCCCTTCCAATCAAATGCTTAAGAAAACGCTGCGCCGCGCTCCGTAAAGCTATTCGACACCGCAGGCACCGCGCGCCTCGAACGTCACCCCATCCGTCCCCGCAAGCTTGCCGCGACCCGTCTCGCCGTCCGCCCGTCCCAAAGATCGATCCGCGTCTCGATGACCCCCCTTTCCATCGCGGCCGCGACCGCCGGCACCAGCGCACCGGGCCCGAGGAGCCGGTTCGTCCCCTCGGTCACGGTCACCGGCCGCTCGGTATTCTCGCGCAGCGTCAGGCACGGAATGCCCAGATAGCTCGTCTCTTCCTGGATCCCGCCCGAATCCGTGACCGCGAGCCGGCAGTCGACGACGAGGCTCATGAACTCGATGTAGGACAACGGCTCCGTCAGCCGGATCGAGTCGTGCCGCTCGAGCCGCTCCGCAAGGCCGAACTCGCTCAGACGGCCGCGGGTGCGCGGGTGCACCGGAAAGACCAACGGCAACCGTTCCGCGACCTCGACGAGCCGATCGACGATCGTCTCGAGCCGCTCGCGCGAATCGACGTTCGACGGCCGATGCAGCGTCACGACCCCGTACACGCGCGGCTCGAGCCCGAGCTTCGCGGCCATCCCGGCGGCCTCGATCTTCGGCCGCAGCATCTCGAACGAATCGATCATGATGTTGCCGACGCGTTCGATCTTCTCGGCCGGCACACCGGCCGCGCGGAGATGCTCGTCGGCGTCGGGCGACGGGGTCCACAACAGATCCGCGATCGAATCCGTGACGATCCGATTGATCTCCTCCGGCATCGTCCGGTCGCCGCTTCGCAGGCCCGCCTCGAGATGCGCGACCGGGATGACGAGCTTCGCGCCGACGAGTGCACCGGCCAGCGTCGAGTTGACGTCGCCGACGACGACGATCCAATCCGGCCGGTCGGCGAGGCAGACCTTCTCGTACTCGATCATCACGCGTCCGGTCTGCTCGGCATGGCTGCCGCTGCCGACGCCGAGATGGACGGCGGGCTTCGGCAGGCGCAAGTCCGCGAAGAACGCGTCCGACATGTTCGGGTCGTAGTGCTGACCGGTATGCACGATCCGAGGCGTGCACCAGTCCTGCGCGGCGAGCTCGTGGTAGAGCGGCGCGATCTTCATGAAGTTCGGACGCGCGGCGGCAATGAGGTCTACCTTCATCGGGATGATCGTCCTCGTTCAGTGAGCGGCGGCGATGCGCAGCCCGTCGGCCGCCGCAAAGCGCCGGCGGCTTCGTCAGTCGGGGCTCCGGAGCAGCGCCGAGCGTATCGTAGCCGCGACGGCGCGGCAGCTCCCGGGAACCGCTCTCACTCTCGGCCCGCGATATGCGCGATCGCCCGCCCGATCCGCGCGAGCGTGCGCTCCCGACCGACGAGCACGAGCGTCGTGCCGATCCCCGGCGACGCCGCCTGGCCGGTCACGGCGACGCGCAGCGGCTGCGCGACCTTGCCGAGCTTGAGCCCCAGGCGCTCGGCCACGCCGCCGACCGCCTCCTCGAGCGCGGCTTCTGACCAACCCTCGACCGCCTCGAACGCGGTGCGCAGCGCCTCGAGCACCTCGCGCGCCGCCGGCGTCAGGTGCTTCTGCGCCGCTTTCTCGTCGAACGCGTCGAACTCCGTGTAGTAGCAGTGCGCGCGCTCGGCCATCTCGGCCATCGTCTGGCTGCGCTCGCGGAGCGCCTCGACCGTGAGCTCGAGCGCCGGCCCGTTGCGCGGGTCGAGCCCCTGGCGCTCGAGCTGCTCGGCAAGGAGCGGCACGAGCTCTGGGATCGGTGTCTTCAGAATGTGCTGCTGATTGACCCACAGGAGCTTTTGCGGGTCGAAGCTCGCGGCCGAGCGGCTGACGCGGTCGAGATCGAATAACCGGATCAGCTCGTCGAGTGTGAAGATTTCCTGGTCGCCGTGCGACCA
>CAYMAF010000206.1:0-5156 GCA_964388365.1 uncultured Gammaproteobacteria bacterium
CGATCCTGCCGCTCGTCACGCTCGCGGGATTCGCCGTGCTCGCGATCTGGCCGCTGTACGGCGTGATGATGGTCTTCGCCGCGCTGCATCGTGCGACGCGCTACGCGGTCGCGCGCCCGGCGCGCGAGACGCTCTTCAGCGTCGTCTCGCCGGCCGAGAAGTACAAGGCGAAGCCGGTGATCGACGTGTTCGTCTACCGGTTCGGCGACTTCACCGGTCTCGGCCTCGAGGTGTCGTTGCGCGTGATCGGATTCGGCCTCGTCGGCGTTGCCGCGGCGACCGTGCCGATCGCGGCCGGCTGGGCCGCGCTGTGTCTCGCGCTCGGCCGGGCGCAGCGGAGGCGCGAGCAAGCGTCGGGCGGTGCCGAGCCGGCGCAGGCCGCCGCGGGCGCTGGTCCCGCTCTTCCGGCCGGAGGCGTCGCGCGTCGCGAAGAGCTTTGACCGGGGACGGAGGGGCCGCATCCACGCGCGGCCGCCCGCCGCGAGCGACGGCCGGCGGTGCCGCGCCGGCGCGGCGGCTCAGGGATGGCCGAGCATGCGCTTCAGTCCGATGAAGGCCGGCACCGGATCCGTGATCACGTACGTCGGGATTCGCTCCATATACCAGCGGTACCGGCCCTTCGCCTCGAACCGGGCTCGGAAGTCGGACTCGGCGAACGCGTCGACGAACCTCGGCACGATGCCGCCGGCGACGTAGATGCCGCCGAGCGCGCCGAGCGTCAACGCGAGGTTGCCGGCGACCATCCCGAGCAGCGCGAAGAACATCGCCCGGGTCCGCAGCGCGAGCGGCTCGCCCTGCTCGGCGAGCGCGGTCACGTCGTGCGGGGCCGCGATCGGCCGCGTCTCGCGTCGAGTATGCCGGCCGAGGGCCCGATACAGGTTCACGAGCCCGGGTCCCGACAGGACCCGCTCCGCCGAGCAATGCCCGAACTCGTCGCGGATCAGCTCGATCACGGCGGCCTCATCGGCATCGGTCGCCGCGAGGGTCTGATGGCCGCCTTCGCCGCCGACGATGATCCACTCGTTCTCGCCGGGCACGACGCTCGAGACGCCGAGCCCGGTTCCGGGGCCGAGGGCCGCCATCGGCGCGCGCGGAGCGGCCGTGCCGCCGCCGATCGGCCTCACGTGCTCGGGACCGAGCGCCGGCAGCGCCCACGCGATTGCGGCGAAATCGTTGATCAGCTCGAGCTCGGCGACGCCGAGGGCGTCGGCGAGCACGGTGCGGCGGAATAGCCAGCCGCGGTTCACCATGCTCACGACGTCGTCGACGATCGGTGCGGCGATCGCGATCGCCGCACGCCGCGGAGGCTTGCCGGCTTTTCGGCGGTCGAGATAGGTGCGCAGCACGTGCTCGACGCCGGTGAAGTCGTCGTTCTTGAAGTGCTCGGGCGCGAGGATCCGCCCGTCGTCGTCGACGAGCGCGCAGCGAGCATTCGTCGCGCCGATATCCGCGATCAGGTCCACGCCGGCGATCCTTGCAGTGGGACGAGAACGAATGATAGCGCGGCCGCGGCGCGAGCCTGGGAGCGGTGGGTGCCCAGGTCACGAGGACCGTTCGGGGAGGCTCACGATGCCCCCCGGGTGCCGGCCCCGGCCGCCGTGCTTCCGGGCTCCGCAGATTACGCGTTCAGGTCCGGAATCCGGGCGCTCTCGAGCTGCGAGATCATGTCTTTCAACATCAGCTTCCGCTTCTTTAGGCGGCGCAGCATGATCTGATCGACATAGGGGTCGCTGGAGAGCCGAGTGATGACTTGATCCAAATCCTGATGCTCGATGCGCAACTGCTTGAGCCGTTCGATGCTGAAGTGCCTCTGGTTTATGGCGCTCGGTTCCACGCTTCGCTTCGGATCGGCGCCAGCCAGTCGCGTCCGAGATTGCCGACCGCGAGGAATTGAGGGTTCAACAGACTTTCGCCGCGGTTGTAGCGGAGCGGCTGGCCGGACAGATCCATCATACATCCGCCGGCGCCTTCGAGAACAGCTTGCGCGGCAGCGGTATCCCATTCGGACGTCGGGCCGAAACGCGGGTAGATGTCCGCATCGCCTTCGGCGACGAGGCAGATCTTCAGTGAGCTGCCCATCGGATGGAGCTCGTGCGGCCCGAGCGCGTCGAGATAGCGCTCGAGCGCGCCGGGCGTTGCATGGCTGCGGCTGCCGACGACGCGTAACGGCTCGCGCGGGCTCGCGGACGCCCGGATCGCGTGCGGCTCGCCGTCGGGGCCCGCACGCCATGCGCCGCCGACCGCCGGGCCGCCGAAGTACTCGCGCCCGAGCGCCGGAGCGAGGACGACGCCGAGCAGCGGAGCGTGCCCTTCGATCAGCGCGATATTGACCGTGAACTCGCCGTTCCGCTTGATGAACTCCTTCGTGCCGTCGAGCGGATCGACGAGCCAATAGCGCCGCCACTCGAGCCGATTCGCGTGCTCGGCATCGTTCGCTTCCTCGGAAAGCACCGGAAGCCGCGGCGACAGGCCCGCGAGGCCGTCGACAATGATGCGATGCGAGACGCGGTCCGCGTCCGTGAGCGGGGAGCGGTCCGCCTTCGTCTCGACGTCGAAATCGCGTGCGTAGACTTCGAGGATCGCGGTGCCCGCGGCTCTCGCGATCGACCGGACCTCTTCGAGCAGGCTACGGTATTCGTCCATGGGCCGGACACAGTATCATCTTCCGCGCATGGCGTCCGCGCAGACACACTTCTCGTGGCACGAGATCGACACCGTGCTCGTCGACATGGACGGCACGCTGCTCGATCTCGCATTCGATAACTATTTCTGGCTCGAGGTCGTGCCGGCCCGGTACGCGGAGCGGAACGGTCTCGCCTTCGACGCGGCGCGGCACGAGATCACGTCGCGCTACGAGCGGGTCGTCGGCCAGCTCGAGTGGTATTGCCTCGAGCATTGGAGCGCCGAGCTCGACCTCGACCTCGCCGCGCTGAAGCGGCGTCATCGACACCTGATCGGCTATCTGCCCGGCGCGCCCGACTTTCTAGCGTGGGTGCGGCGAAGCGGCAGGCCGCTCACGATCGTGACGAATGCTCACCCGCAGACGATCGAGGTGAAGGCCGCGCAGACCGGCGTGCACGAGCGGGTCGACGAGATCATCTGCGCGCACGAGCTCGGGGCGCCGAAGGAAAGCGCGGCGTTCTGGGCCGCGCTGCAGCGAGAACGGCCTTTCGATCCCGGCCGCACGCTGCTCGTCGAGGATAGCCTCGCGGTGCTCTCTGCCGCGCGGGCCTACGGGATCGGCCGGCCGGTTGCGATCACGCGGCCCGACAGCCGGCAGCCGCCGCGGCAGATCTCGGGCTTCGACTCGGTCGAGCGCATCGCGGACCTGATCTGAGCCCGCGCGGCCCGATCAGGTCCCGTGTCCGCAGACGGCCGTCAGCCGCCGTTTCCCGGCTCGTCGCCGTCGCCGCGGCCGTGACCGCCGTCTCCCGGCGCGTCTCCGCCGTCGGGAGCCGGGCCCCGGCCCGCCGCCTTCCGCCGCCGTCGACGCCGCCGCTTGCGCGTCGTGCCGGCCGGGCGCTCGGCGCCGGCGGGGTCCGCATCGGGCGCCGCCGAGTCCGCGACCGCCGCGTGCTCCGCGGTATCCACGGCGCTTCGCGCCTCGGCGCCCGACTCGCGCGGCGGCCCGGCGTCGGTGCCGCCGCGTCGCCCGCGTCGTCGGCGCCGCTTCGCGGCCGGGCGCTCCGTCCCCTCGGCCGATTCCGGGCTCGCATCCGGCGCGCGGTCGGGCGGCGCCGTGTCCTCGCGGCGCTCGTCGCGGTCGTCGGGGCGGCGCTTGCGCGCGCGTCCGCGCTCGCGCCGTTCGCCGTCGCGGCGACCCTCGCGCCGGTCGCTATCGCGCCGGCCTTCGCGCTTTGGCCGCGGGGGCGGCGGAGGCAACTCTTCGAGCGCCGCGGGGTCGAAGGAGGCGACGGGGATCTTTCGGCCGATATAGGCCTCGATGTCCGGCAGCGAGACGACGTAGTCCTCGCAGCCGAAGCTGATCGCGTCGCCGTATGCGCCGGCCCGTGCGGTCCGTCCGATCCGATGGACGTAATCCTCCGGATCCTGCGGCAGGTCGTAGTTGAACACGTGGCTCACGTCCGGGACGTGCAGCCCGCGCGATGCGACGTCGGTCGCGATCAGCACGGAGAGCTCGCCGGCCTGGAAGTCGCGCAGCATTCGGAGCCGCTTGCGCTGGGGCACGTCGCCGGACAGCGCGGCCGCCTGAATCCCGGCCTGCTCGAGACGATCCCGAACCCGGTCGGCCTCGCGCCGAGTGTTGACGAAGACCATCGTGCGTTTCGCGTCCATCTCCTTTAGGAGCGAAACGAGGAGCGGCAGCTTCTCTTGATTCGACGGGAAATAGATCTGCTGACGGACGCGGTCGACCGTGAGCTTGTCCGGCTCGATGCGCACGAGCTCGGGGTCGTTCATGTGCTCGTACGCGAGCTCGAGCACTCGATACGACAACGTGGCCGAAAACAGCAGATTCAGCCTTTGCTCGGCTTTCGGCAGGCGCCGGAGGATATAGCGGATGTCGCGCAGGAAGCCGAGGTCGAACATCCGGTCGGCCTCGTCGAGCACGGCGACCTGCACGCAGCGCAGGTTGAAGATGCCTTGCTTGAAGAAGTCGATCAGGCGTCCCGGAGTGCCGATGAGCACGTCGACGCCGGCGGCGAGCTGCCGCTTCTGCTTCTCGTAATCGGTGCCGCCGAACGCAAGGCCGAACGTGAAGGGCAAATGCCGACCGAGAACGCTCGCATCGCTGTGGATCTGCACCGCGAGCTCGCGTGTCGGAGCGAGGATCAGCGCTCGCGGTCCCGGCTCGCGGGACTCGAGCGGCTCGCGCGTCAACAAGTGCTGGAACAGCGCGATCAGGAACGCGGCGGTCTTGCCGGTGCCCGTCTGCGCTTGTCCCGCCACATCGCGGCCGGCCAGTGCGACCGGGAGCGTCTTGCTTTGGATCGGAGTGCAATATGTGAAGCCGGCATCGGCGATGCCGCGGAGCAAGTCCGGCGCGAGCTCGAGTTCGGAAAACTTAAGCTCCGTCAGGTGCTCGGCGCGTGCCGAAGCCTCTTCGCGAGGGGGCTCTAATGCTTGCAAATTATCTTCCCAAGGGGTCAAAATAGGCCATCGGGCGAGGACTCTCGCTTTCCCAGATTCCGCAGAAC
>CAYMAF010000207.1:0-5135 GCA_964388365.1 uncultured Gammaproteobacteria bacterium
AGGATTTCATCGGGTCCCGACTCTATATCAACCGATTCGACGATTTCAACGAAGGTCGTCGACGTCGATGCGGCCCTCGAGCACCTCGAAGAGACGGCGCACGCCGTCCTCGCGGTGAAACTGGAAGGCCGCGATGCCGCAGCGCCGCGCAGCCTCGACGTTCTCCGCGCGGTCATCGACGAACACGCACGGCCGACCGCCGATTCGCTCCTCGAGATAGCGATAGAGACGCTCGTCCGGCTTCGTCGCCCCGACGAGCCCCGACAGCACGACCGTGTGAAACCGGCTCATGAACGGAAATCGCCGATAGAGGAACGCGACATGCTCCGCCGGATAGTTCGACAGCGCGTGCAGCCGATAGCCGCGCGCGGCAAGCGTCTCGAGGCACTCGACGGCGTCGTCGAACGCGCCGGCGAACATCATGTGCCAGTCGCGGCCGTATCGGGCGATCCATGCCGCATGCTGCGGATACCGGCGCGCGAGCCGCCGCGTCTCCTCGTCGAACGACGCGCCGCCGTCGAGCCGCCGGTGCCACGCGGGCGTGCAGACCTCGTCGAGGAACGCTTCGACCGCGGCCGGATCGCCGCGCAGGTGGTCGCGAAACAGATAACGCGGGTCCCAGTCGATCAGAACGCCACCGAGGTCGAAGACGACGTCGCGAATCGGGGCGTAACGAGCGGCTCGGACTCGAGCGGTATCGGCCGCAAGCGGCACGACGTTCAAGCGAATGCTCCTTCGAAACGGCGCCCGACGCTCGCCGCGCGGCGGCGCGACGAGCGTCGGGCGAGCTCAGTCAAGCGAGACGGACGAACGCGCTAGGCGGCGTTGCGGAGGGCTGCGATTCGCTCCTCGATCGGCGGGTGCGACATGAACAGCTTCCGGAACCCGGCCATATGACCGCCGGCGATACCGAACGCCTGCAGCGACTCGGGCAGACCGCTATCGTCTCGGCTGTGCATGCGCTGAAGCCCCTCGAGGGCCGCGATCATATTCGCGCGTCCGGCAAGCTTCGCGCCGCCCGCATCCGCCCGGAACTCCCGCTGCCGGGAGAACCACATGACGATCATGCTCGCGAGGATGCCGAAGACGATCTGCGCGACGATCGTCGCGATGAAGAAGCCCGGCCCGTAGCCTCGCTCGGTGCGGAACACGACGCGGTCGACGATGAAGCCGACGACCCGCGACAGGAACACGACGAACGTGTTCACGACGCCCTGCAGCAACGTCAGCGTGACCATGTCCCCGTTCGCGATGTGGCTGACCTCGTGGCCGAGGACAGCCTCGACCTCTTTCTGCCCCAGCTGGCGGAGCAGCCCGGTGCTGACCGCGACGAGCGCATTGTTCCGGTTCATGCCGGTCGCGAACGCGTTCACGTCCGGCGAATCGTAGATCGCGACCTCGGGACACCCGATACCGGCCTCGCGCGCCTGGCGCTGCACGGTGTTCAGGAGCCAGCTTTCCATCGCATTGCTCGGCGTCTCGATGACCCGCGCGCCCGTCATGCGCTTCGCGGTCCACTTCGACAACGCGAGCGAGATGAACGAGCCCGTGAATCCGATCACCGCCGAGAACACGAGCAGCGCCTTGAGGTCGAGCTCGGTCCCCTGGTTCGCGAGGATCGACTCGATCCCGAGCAACTGGAGCACGATCGTCAGCACGACGAGAACGGCGACGTTCGTGGCTACGAACAGCAATATTCGCTTCATATGACTCCCGAAAGGATCCAAAGACGGAACCGGCGCACTATACCGTGACGAAGATGCGGCCGATGCCGGAAAAGTCAAGGTTCGCGCGTTTGGACCGGCGACGAGTCGATTGATTCCCGGCCGGCGCGGGGCCTTAGGCGGCCCTTGGTACACTATGCCGCCGATTCCGGCCGAGAACCAAGCTTTTCCGCATGTCGTCACGCCGCTCGTTCTGGACCCAGCCGCTCGCCGCGCCGCGCTACGCGGTCGTATGGCTGTTGCACGGCGCGATGCGCCTGCTCGTCCGGCTGCCGTTCGAGCGACAGCTCGCGATCGGGCGCCGCCTCGGGCGCATCGGCCGGATCCTCTTCGCGAAGCGCGCGCGCATCGCGCGCCGCAACCTCGAGATCTGCATGCCCGAGCTTTCGGCGGACGAGCGGGAACGCCTCGTCGAAGCGCATTTCGAAGCGCTCGGAGCGTCATTGGCCGAGACCGCGATGGGCTGGCTCGGGCCGGTCGACGAGGTCCGGCGCCGCGTCGAGATCCGCGGCACGGAGCATCTCGCCGCCGCGCTCGAGAAGGGCAACGGCGTGATACTGTACTCGGCGCACTTCACGTCGCTCGAGTTCAGCGTTCCGGCGCTTCGGCCCTTCTGCACGCGGCTGACCGGCATGTACAAGCCGCAACGCAATCCCGCGATGAACCGCTTCATGACGCGAGGGAGGAACCGCAACGTCGACGAGACGTTCGCGAAGGACAACGTCCGCGCGATGATGCGCAACCTCGCGCGCAACGCGGTCGTCTGGTATGCGTCCGATCAGAGCTACGGCCACAAGGGCGCGGCGCTCGTGCCGTTCTTCGGCGAGCCGGCGATGACGAATACCGCGGTCTGCCGTATCGCGAAGCGCAGCGGTGCGGTCGTGCTGCCGTATTTCTACCGGCGCCTCCCTGGCGAGGCGCGTTACGTCGTCGATATCTTTCCGCCGCTCGACGATTTCCCGAGCGACGACCCGGTCGCCGACGTCACGCGGCTGAACCGCCTCCTCGAGGACTATATCCGGCTCTGCCCGGAGCAGTACTGGTGGATCCATCAGCGATTCAAGGGGCGGCCGGCGCCGTATCCCGACGTCTACGCGCCGGTCCACGAGCCGGCATGACCACGCCCGATCCCGCGGCAACTGGTGCGTCGAGCGGCGAGCGGGCCGGCGGCCGCGAAACCGCGGCGGACGCCGCCGAGCTTTCCCTCGCCCGCTTTCGCGCGCCGCGCTACTGGCCGATCTGGCTACTGGTCGCGGCCATGAAGCTGACCGCGCATCTGCCGTACGCGGTGCAGCGCGTGCTCGGGCGGCTCCTTGGAGCCGTGCTGCGGGTCGTGTCCCGACGCCGGCGGCGTATCGCGGCGATCAATCTCCGCGCCTGCTTCCCGGAGCTCTCCGACAACGAGCGCGCGCGTCTGCTGCGCCGGCACTTCGATGCGGTCGGCATGTCGTTCGTCGAGCTCGGCATCGCATGGTTCATGCCGCGCGAGCGGCTGCGCCGACTCGTCCGCATCGAAGGGATCGAGCACATCGAGCGGGCCCAGCGGGAAGGACGCGGCATTCTCGCCGTAGGCGCGCACTTCACGCCGCTCGAGATCGGGCTCGCGGCGCTCGAAGGGATCGGTCCGGGCCTGACCGGGATGTACCGCAGCCAGCGCAACGAGATGATGGACGTGCTGGTTCGGCGCGGCCGCACGCGGTACACGGACGAGCAGTTCCCGCGCGACGACGTGCGCGGCCTCCTTCGATCGCTGAAGCGCGGCAAGATCGTCGTGTACCTGCCGGACCAGACCTATGTCGGCAACCAGAGCGCGTTGCTGCCGTTTCTCGGCGAGCCGGCGATGACGAATATCGCGATGACGAAGCTCGCCCGGCTCGGCCGCGCGACGGTGCTGCCGTACCTGACGCGCCGACTGCCGGGCTTGGCCGGCTACGAGGTCACGATCGGCCCGCCGCTCGAAGGCGTGCCGAGCGAAGATCCGATTCGAGACACGCGCGCCTGGCTCGACGTGCTCGAGGCTCGGATTCGCGCCGCGCCGGAGCAGTACCTCTGGATCTACAAGAAATTCAAGAGCCGGCCGCCGCCGTTGCCCGACCTCTATCGAGGCGTCTGACGGGCGGCCGCGCGGCCGGGCCCGGCCGCCGACGCAGGTTCGGGGACGGATTCCCGGTAGCCGAGCAGCAGCTCGCGCCATCCGTGCTCGTCGAAGCGCGTTCCGGTCTCGAGCGCGACCTTGCGGAGCGATCGCTCGAGACGCGCGACACCGGCCCCCGTCCACGCCCCCGGCGCCCGCACCCGCGCGTTGTCGAAGTCGACGAGGAAGACCTGCCCGGACGAGTCGATCAGGATGTTGTGCGCGGTCAGATCCGGATGCTCGACGCCGTGATCGTGGAACCGGCGAACCATCCGGCCGATCGCCCGCCAGGTCTCGTCGAGCCGCGTGCCGTCGTCGATCAGCGCGGACAGCGGCCGCGTGTCGGGCAAGAAACGCGTCACGATATCGGCGCGATAGACCGGACCGCGGCGCCGCACGTGCGCGGCGATCGGCTCCGGGACCGGCAGCCCGAGCGCCGCGAGACGCCGAAGCAGCCGCCATTCGCGGATCGAGCGGGCGCGGCCGAGCCCGGTCCAGACGTAGTGATCCTCGACGAATCGTGACACGAAGCCGCCTCGATGGTAGTGCCGCAGGATCCACTGCTCGTCGGCGCGGTCGAGCACGCGGACTGCGCCTCGGCCGGTGCGCTCGTCGAGCGGGCGGCCGGCGGCCTGCCACAGCGCGGCATCGAACACGGCGAGCGCGTCGCGCTCCGCGAGTGACGGATCGCAGACGATGATCGACGGGCCGGACCGAACGATGCGCTCGTCAGTCATCGGCCCCACCCCCGTTCGCCGACCTGCGGCTCGCCAGACCGTCGTGGTCACGGACGGCCGCAAGCGCTGCGCCGAGCACGCGGCCGACGTCGATATCCTTCAAGCAACGCAAATGACCGAGCGGACAGCGCCGCTCGAAGCACGGGCTGCATTCGAGCCCGAGATGGATGATCGTGCTCGCGGGCGTCATCGGCGGCGTGAACTTCGGGCTCGACGAGCCGTAGATCGCGACGACGTGCGTGCCGACCGCGGCGGCGACGTGCATCAGGCCGGAATCGTTCGTCACCGCGGCCGTGCTCGCCGCGAGCACGTCGACGGCCTCCTCGAGGCGCGTCTCGCCGCAGAGATTGCGCACGCGGCCCGCCGTATCCGACACCGCGATCGCATCGCCGAGGGCGCGTTCCTTCGCCGAGCCGAGCACCCAGACGCGCAGCCCTTCGGCCGCGAGCCGGCCGGCGAGCTCCGCGAAGCGCTCGACCGGCCATTGCTTCGCCGGCCCGTACTCGGCGCCCGGCATCAGCGCGACGGCCGGGCCGCCGC
>CAYMAF010000208.1:0-5088 GCA_964388365.1 uncultured Gammaproteobacteria bacterium
CGAGTCGAAATAGCCGAGATCTCCGGACGACAATCTTTGGCGCCAACTGAAGTCGGGGCGAATCCCGGAGACCGACGACAACCGCATATCGTTACCGTTCAGCACGTGATGCACCTTCGCGCGGAAGTCCAGCATCTCCGGCGTGTACTCGAGGCCGAGGAAAGCGCACAGGCGGGCGAGCTCGCGCTCCGGAGCGAGAACGAGGTCCTCGTACTTGACCGGGATCAGGTGGTCGGGAGCGACGTGCTTCTCGAGGATCGGGATCGCGCGAGCATAGGTTCTGCGCCATTCGAGCACCGCCGATTCCTTCGAGCTCCCTCGCTTCAGCGCCGAGGAATAAACTGCACGTCCGTCCCGCACCAAGAGGATGATCCGCACCTTCGAAGGGGCCGACTTGTACAGCGTAACGGCCTCGAGATAGTGCTTCGAGGAGTCGACGAGCACCTCCGACCCTAGAACCTCGGACACGATCCGAAAGAACGTCAGCTTGCTCCTGCTTCCTCGGTACAGCGGGGCCGCGAATGGGGCGAGCGGCTGAAGCTCCCAGCGAAAGTGCGCGAATGCGAATCCCGACAGGATCTTTCGGTGGAGCAGTCTCGCGAGTGTCTGGTGACTTTTGTCTATGACTTTTCCGGCTCTGATCATCCCGAGGTGCAGGACGTAGGGATCGCGATCGACCTCTTGCCATTGCGGCACCGCTCTGACTCGGGCCAGAACCTGCTGCCAGACGGGACATCGGCGCGCCGGCTCCCCGCAGGCGCAGGGCGTATTCAACGCCAGGTTCTTAGGCAAATGCGTGATCTCGCCGAGCGCGGCGGCATCGGGATGCGAGCCGAGAAGCAGATTCAGCAACGTCGAGCCCGAGTATTGGGCCGAGCATATGAACACGGCGCGCAAGAGAGCTCTCCGTCCCTATGGTTCGCGGTCGAGCGCGAGCTATCGAGCCTTATTCGCTATGCTCCGCAGCCGTCGGAGCGTCTTCCGATAACCTTCGTCGTCTCATAGCAACGGATCATCTCGAATAGCAGATGTCCGCAACTGCGCGTGTTTCAGCAAGATCTATGCCATGCGAGGGATCGTTTTTCGCGCTGCGCAACAGCGTGTGGTGGTCGAATGATGTCGATCTGCAGCTTGTTTTGGTCCGCGATCGAACGGACGTCTCGAAAGCGCCGCGTCGAGGACCGAAGACGTATCACGGAGGATCGGATCGGTCGAGATGCGAGTTGACCGACGCAGCCGTGCAGGACAGACTCGAATCGTCCAGCCGCGCGGCGCTGCGCTCGACCGTAGGCCGCCTTTTCCGCACGGAGTGACGCCGCCAAGTCATGCCCAGCCTGGCCGAAATCGCCGCCCCTCGACGATCGCTCCGGCGAGACGCGATGGACGCTGCGAGGCTGCCGAACTTCCTTGTCATCGGTGCAGCCCGATCCGGCAGCACATGGATATCCAGGAACCTCGCCCGACATCCCGACGTTTTCATTCCTAGGGAGAAGGAGCTGCACTTCTTCGATCGTCGGTACGACGAAGGAATCGAAGCGTACCGAGCGCACTTTCGTGCCTCCGGCGCCGAGAAGGCGATAGGGGAGGCGACCCCCGCGTATCTCCATACGGAGGCGGCTGCGCCGCGAATACGCGCGCACCTGCCCGACGCGAAGCTGATCGCTTGCCTGCGCGATCCGATAGACCGGCTCTATTCGCGCTACTGGAACGCGCGCGGACGTTTCTCTCACAACAAAGACGTGTCGTTCGAGCGAAAGATCGAGGAGAAGCCCGAATTTATACGCGAGGGGTATTACGCGGAGCACCTCGAGCGTTTCTATGCGCTCTTTCCCCGCGACCAGCTTCTGGTCCTGCTGTATGACGATCTGGTGTCCGATCCTCGAGGCTTGCTGACGAGAATCTATCGCTTTCTCGGCGTCGACGAGAGCTTCAGCTCGGATCTCGCCGACCTCAAGATCAACGCCGGAGCGTCGCAGAAGCTCGTCGTGAGAAGCCGGCCTCTCTATTGGGCGGGCAAGGCCCTGAGCCGCCTCGGCCGGCACCGGCTCGCGCTGCGGATCCAAGAAGCGAATTCGGGCAAGCTGCCGCCGCTGCCGTCGTCGACCCGGTCTTGGCTGCTCGAGAGATACTATCGCCGGCGAAACGAGCGGCTCGCCGCGCTGCTCGGCGTGGATCTGAGCCACTGGAACCGCGTTTGAGCGACGCGGCCGCGTTCGCGCGCGGCGGCATCGTGCGCTCAAGCACCGAGTTGCCGGCGGGTTTCAGGCGTCCCGGCGTGTTCCGTTCGTCGTCCCGGTGCCCCTCCCGTCGTGCCCGATGCGATCAGGCGAGCGAGCGTCTCGAGGTTCCTTCCGTCCGCGTACGTCGACGCGGCGTGGAGACGGGCGGCTTCGCCCATTCGCTCTCGCAAGGGCTCGTCCCGGATCAGGCGGGTAAGCTCGCGCACGAGCGCGTCGTACGTCCCGGCGCAGATGCCGATCCGCCGATCGTCGAGCAGGCCGTCCGGGTTCACCGAGAGGCTCAGCACCGGAACGCGCCGCAGCCATGCCTGAATGAAGGTATTCGCAAAGCCCTCCTGCGTGCTCGTGTTGACGAAAACATGGGCCTCGCTCAGCACCTCCTCGACTCGGTGCTGCGGCTGGCCGCCGAGGTAGCGCACGTTCGAGAGGCTCTTGGCCTCGTGCTGGATCCTGCGGCACCACGCGGGATTCCCGCGGGCCGCGCCTATCATCACGAACTGCACGTCCTTCATGCCGTTGAGATCGCGCGCGAGCCGCAAGAACACTTCCGGACGCTTCCAAGGCTTCAGGTTCGCGACCCAAGCGACGACGATCGGCCGGCTCTTTCGGGGCCGAAGCGCGGGCAACGGGTGATAGTTCGGGACGACCGCGGTGGGATTACGCCCGTAATGACGC
The DNA here is from genome assembly GCA_964388365.1 of uncultured Gammaproteobacteria bacterium. Lineage (GTDB taxonomy): Bacteria > Pseudomonadota > Gammaproteobacteria > Steroidobacterales > Rariloculaceae > ZC4RG20. The sequence continues at coordinate 2,916 of CAYMAF010000208.1, forward strand.
CGCAATAGCTCCGCCTGATGCTTCGTCTGCGTCACGATCGCGTCCGCGTTCCGTATTCCGTACTCGAGCAACCGCTTGTCCGCGTAATCGAAGTGCACGGTTCGCGTGAGGCGCCACGCGAAGGGCGTCACTTCCTGATCGTGCGCAACGTGCCAGACGCAGCGTTTGTCGTGTTTCTTGCAGTAGTACGCGGCCGCTCCCGTATACGCGCAACCCACGCGTTGGTACACGACGTCGGGGGATATCCTCTCGAGATGCTCGACGACGTCGAGGATGTCCATGAGCTTGCCCCATCTTCTGATGCCCCGCACCGGCGCGATCCGGACGAGGCGGTGGTTCTCGCTGCGGAAAGTCTCCGGCACCTGTCGGGCGAGGTAATAGATCTCGTGTTCGCGGTCCGCGGCCAGATGGTCGATCAGCAGCTTCGCCTGGTACTGGGACCCGCCCATCAAGGCTTCCCAATGGGTCGGGACGATGATGCAGATTCTCACGTTCCGTGCTCGCTCACCGCTTCGCCTTCTCGGCCGCGCGCCGTGCAGCGATTACACCGGCGCGGCAAGCGCCTTGACCCGCTCGTAGACCGCGCCGCAGAGCTCGCCGATGGTCCGCTTCTCCCCCGGCGTCAGGAGACGCGCCTTCTCGACGCTTCGCTCGTGGATGCAGTCTGCATACGCCGACGCGTACGGAAGGTCTATGAACTCGTATATGCGCTCGAGCATCCGCTGCTTGTTACGTACCACATCGTCATAGTCGACGATCATCATCCGATCGGGGCCCAGTCCTTCCGCGAGGGCCTCCGCCTGCAGCTGCTTGCCCACGAACGAAAGGCAGGCGCGGCGGGTCTTGGGAACGGCAACGCGTCCGATCGCGTCGTAGCGGCGCTTCTCACCGTCCTCGAGCAACGGGTATCCGCAGCCTCTGAACAGCTCTTCGAAAGCAAACCGATCCCAGTTGTATTGCATCGAGTGCACGACGGAGTACGGGTTCCTGAGAACCCAGATCAGCCGGAAGTCGTGCTCGTCGCCGAAATACTCGCGATAGCCTTCGTTCAAGTACGTCGTCTGGAAGCAGAATCTGGCGCCGGCCGGATGCGCCGGCGGCGGCTCGAGCCCGGACAAGATCAGGGCCGCGTCGAGCTCGTCGTCGTCCCGGCGCCGATAGTTCGTCATCCCGGTGCTTTCCCGAATGACGCGGGACAGAATCGTCGTGCCGGAGCGTTGACAGCCGGAGATCAGCACGGCATCGGGAAATCGGTCCAGCCGGCCCAAGAGACGATATTGCCTGGCTCGGACGTCTCGATGAAAGCGCTGCCATGACCACCTGTCGGGATCGAAGCGTGCGCCGAGGGTCAGCACGTCCCGCTTGAGCTGCCGGAGCGCGCTACGCGTGTGCAGCAGGGCGCGCTCGAGACGTCGACCGAGCGGAAAGGCTTCCGCAGCGGCTGATCCAACGGCAACGAGGGTTCCGGCATGCTCACGGTGTCGGCCAACGGGCGTTCGCATCGGCTCTTCTTTGCGTGTCCTCGTGTCCGCACGATCGCAAGGCGTCAGGCAAGCAGCAATATGCATGCCAACGGGGGATCGCGTCGCTCGCGCGTGCCGCGGGCGACGTCCGGCGTCGTGATCGCCACGAGCGTGCGCTCGCCGCGGCGAGCGAACTTCCCGCAGACCGGCCGGTGCTGAGTGCGCTCCGCACCCTGCGGCCGGGTGCCAGCGGATCGCGCGAGGCAATGATCTCCGGTGTAAGATATCCTTCAGATTCGTAACTAGATCGGGCTCTCGCGTCACGAGTGAATCGATGGTACGAGCACGCGCATTGCGCTTTTCGACGGCGATGACATTGGCCTTGGCACTGGCGGCGGGAACGGCGATGCCGCCGGCCCGCTCTCAACCCGATCTCCATGCGGAGCTTCACGCCGACGGCGCCCCTTGGCGCGGGCGAATCGAGCTGCCCGGCGCCAGCCTGGATATCGTCGTGCGCTTCGCGGCCGACGAAGACGGCAAAGTCACGCGAGGCACGATCGATATCCCCGCTCAGGGGGCGGTCGGCTTGCCGCTCGGCGACATCTCCGTGGACGGGGCGCGCGTCTCTTTCCGTTTGCCGAACGTGCCCGGCAACGCGCGCTTTTCAGGCGAGCTGCGCGGCGAGACGCTCGCGGGGCGGTTCGAGCAGA
>CAYMAF010000209.1:0-5074 GCA_964388365.1 uncultured Gammaproteobacteria bacterium
CACGGTGATCCTCGTGCTGGTCGGTCTCGCGAGCCTGAAGATCCGCTGATGGTGGTCATGATGCAAAGCGAACGCACTCGCCGGCCGTCGAAGGAGGTGCGAAGAGCGTCGGGTAGCCGAACGCTCGTCGTCGGGCTCGGCGAGACCGGGCTTGCGGCCGTTCGCTACCTCACCGGGCTCGGCGAGCGCGTGCTCGTGATCGATAGCCGCGCGGATCCGCCGGGTCTTGCGTGTCTGCGCCGCGACCATCCGGGCGTCGAGGTCGAGCTCGGAACGCTCGATGCGAAATGGCTTGCCGGCGCGTCGAGGGTCGTCTGGTCGCCGGGGCTCGCGTCGGATCTGCCGCTCGCGGTCGAGGCGCGGCGCCGCGGCGTCGACGTCGTCGGCGATATCGAGCTGTTCGCGCGCGCGGCGGATGCGCCGGTGCTCGCGGTCACCGGATCGAACGGCAAGAGCACCGTGGCGACGCTGACCGCGCAGCTCGTCGAGGCCGCGGGTCTTTCGGTGCTCGCCGGCGGCAATCTCGGTCCTCCGGCGCTTGCGCTGCTCGAGCGCGCGCGCGACGCAGGCGGTCCGCCGGATGCGTACGTGCTCGAGATCTCGAGCTTCCAAATGGAGACGACCGAGTCGCTGCAGCCGCTCGCGGCGGCCGTGCTGAACGTCTCGGCCGATCACCTCGACCGGCACGGCGATCTCGATCGTTACGCGGCGCTGAAGGCGAAGCTGCTCTCCGCCGCGGATCACGCGGTGTTCAATTACGACGATCCGCTCGTGCGCAGCGTCGGCGAGCGGTGCGCACGTCCGATCCCGTTCTCGGTCGAGACGGTGCTTACGCGCGGCTGGTCGATCGTGCGCTCGAACGGCGAGCGTTGGCTCGCGCGGGATACGCGGCCGTTGCTCCCGGTCGCCGAGCTCGCGCTCCGCGGCCGGCACAACGAGGCGAACGCGCTCGCGGCGCTCGCGCTCGCGGCGCCGGCGATCGAGGGCGCGAGCGGCCGCGGGCTCGAGCCCGCGATCGACGTGCTGCGCCGGTTCGAGGGCTTGCCGCACCGCTGCCGCCGCGTCGCCGAGCGCGCCGGCGTCGAGTACATCGACGACTCGAAGGGCACGAACGTCGGCGCGACGGTCGCGGCGATCGCGGGCTTCGCCGCGCCGATCGTGCTGATCGCCGGCGGCCAGGGCAAAGGCGCGGATTTCGCGCCGCTCGCCGCCGCGGCGCGCGGCAAGGTCAAGACGGCCGTGCTGATCGGCGAGGCGGCCCCGCAGATCGAAAGCGCGTTCGCCGGCGTCTGCGCTGTCGTGCGCGCCGCCGACATGCGCGACGCGGTGCGCGCTGCCGCAGCCGCGGCCGCGCCCGGCGATATCGTGCTGCTGTCGCCCGCGTGCGCGAGCCAAGACATGTTTCGCGACTACCGGCACCGCGGCGAGGCGTTCGCCGCGGCCGTCGAGGAGCTGCCGGCATGAGCGCGGCCGTGAAACCGCCGGTGGCGCTCGATCCCGCGCTGATCGCGTCGGCCGTGGGGCTCGCCGCGATCGGCACGATCATGGTCGGCTCGGCGTCGATCTCGATCGCGGACAATGCGACCGGCGAGCCGTTTCATTATCTGCTGCGGCATCTCGGCGCGCTCGCGATCGGCTGCGCGGGGCTCGCCGTCGCGGCGATCACGCCGGTCGAGACGTGGTATCGGCTGAGCGGCGTCTGTCTGCTCGCTGCGCTGGCGCTGCTCGTCGCGCCGCTCGTGCCCTCGATCGGTCAGACCGTGAACGGCGCGACGCGCTGGGTCGAGATCGGGCCGCTGCGTCTGCAGCCGTCCGAGCCCGCACGGCTGTGCTTTCTCGTTTACGTCGCGGGCTATTGCGTCCGCCACTATGCGGATCTCACGACCCGCACGATCGCGTTCGTGAAGCCGCTGCTCGTGCTGATGGTCGCCGCGCTGCTGCTGCTCAAGGAGCCGGATTTCGGCGCGGTCGTCGTGCTGACGGCGACGACGCTCGGCGTGCTGTTCGTCGGCGGCGCGCGGCTGCGCGACGTGGCCGCCGCGCTCTGCCTCGCGGGCACGGTGCTCGCGATGCTCGCGATCTCGTCGGCTTACCGGCTCGAGCGCCTCTTGTCGTTCCTCGAGCCGTTCGAGCATGCGTTCGACAGCGGATTTCAGCTCACGCAGTCGCTGATCGCGATCGGCCGCGGCGACTGGTTCGGCGTCGGGCTCGGCGAGAGCGTGCAGAAGCTGTTTTACCTGCCCGAGGCGCATACGGACTTCGTGTTCGCGGTGCTCGCCGAGGAGCTCGGGCTCGTCGGCTCGACCGGCGTGATCGTGCTGTTCGCCGTGCTCGTGCATCGCGCGATCGCGATCGGGCAGCGGTCGATCGCGGCGGGGCTGCCGTTCCACGGGCTGCTCGCGATGGGCATCGGCATCACGCTCGGCATCCAGGCGTTCATCAATATCGGCGTCAACACCGGGCTGTTGCCGACGAAGGGATTGACGCTGCCGCTTCTGAGCTACGGGCGCTCGAGCACGATCGTGACGCTCGCGTCGCTCGGGCTCCTGTTCCGCGTGCATCACGAGCTCGCCGCCGCCGAGAAGCGGCGCGCCGGCAAGAGGAACGTCGAATGAGCGCGGGCGGCCCGATCATGATCATGGCCGGCGGCACCGGCGGGCACGTGTTCCCCGGGCTCTCCGTCGCCGACGCGCTCCGTGAGCGCGGGCACGGTGTCGTCTGGCTCGGCACGCGCCGGGGGCTCGAGGCCCGCGTCGTGCCGCGCCACGGCATCGATATCGAGTGGATCTCGGTCTCGGGGCTGCGCGGCAAAGGCGTGAAGGGCCTCGTGACCGCGCCGTTCCGCGCGGCGTTCGCGGTCGGGCAGGCGCTCGGCGTGATTCGCCGCAGGAAGCCCGTCGCCGTGCTCGGCATGGGCGGCTTCGTGTCCGGGCCCGGCGGGCTGGCGGCGTGGCTCACGCGCCGGCCGCTCGTGATCCACGAGCAGAACGCGGTCGCGGGCACGACGAATCGCTGGCTCGCGCGCTTCGCGACGCGCGTCTTCGAGGCGTTCCCGTCGAGCTTCCCGCGCGGCGTTCCGGCCGAGCGGATCGGCAATCCGGTGCGCCGCTCGATCGCGGCGCTGCCGCCGGCCGCGGAACGGATCGCCGAGCTTTGCCGCGCGGGCGACGCCGCTGCGCGGCGCCCGCGCCTGCTCGTGCTCGGCGGCAGCCAGGGCGCACGCGTGCTGAACGTCACCGTGCCCGCGGCGCTGGCCGCGCTGCCGGACGCGCTTCGCCCCGAGGTCCGGCATCAGGCCGGCCGCCTGCACGACGAGGCGCGCGCCGCGTATCGCGACGCGGGCGTCGACGCGGACGTTCGCGAGTTCATCGACGACATGGGCGACGCATACGGCTGGGCGGACTTCGCGGTCGCGCGCGCCGGCGCGCTGACGATCGCCGAGCTCGCCGCGGCCGGCCTCGGTGCGGTGCTCGTCCCGTATCCGTATGCGATCGACGATCACCAGACGCGCAACGCCGCATTGTTCGCCGATGGCGGCGCCGCGGTCGTGATCGCCGAGCGCGATCTCACGTCCGCGCGGCTCGCGGCCGAGCTTCGCTCGTTGCTCGAGCGGCCGTCGCGGCTCGAGGCGATGGCGAAGGCGTCGCGCGCGCTCGCGCGAGTCGACGCCGCGGAGCGGCTCGCGGACGCGTGCGTCGCGCTCGCGAAGGAGGGGCGCCGATGACGAAGACCCGCATGGGCCGGATTCGCACGGTGCACTTCGTCGGGATCGGGGGCGCGGGTATGGCCGGCATCGCCGAGGTGCTGCTGAGCCTCGGCTACGCGGTGCAGGGCTCGGATCTGAGGCGCAGCGCGGTCACGGCACGCCTCGAGCGCCTCGGCGCGAAGGTCTGGCAGGGCCATGCCGAGGCGCACGTCGAGCGCGCGGACGTCGTCGTCGTGTCGAGCGCGGTCGCGGCGGACAATCCGGAGGTCGCCGCCGCGCAGCGCCGCCGCGTGCCGGTCGTGCCGCGCGCCGAGATGCTCGGCGAGCTGATGCGCTTCCGGTACGGCATCGCGGTCGCGGGCACGCACGGTAAGACGACGACGACGAGCCTGATCGCGAGCGTGCTCGCCGAGGGCGGTCTCGATCCGACGTTCGTGATCGGCGGGCGGCTGAAGAGCGCGGATGCGAACGCGCGGCTCGGCGAGGGCCGCTATCTCGTCGCCGAGGCCGACGAGAGCGACGCGTCGTTCCTGCATCTTCATCCGATGATCGCCGTCGTGACGAATATCGACGCCGATCACCTCGGGACCTACGAGGGCGACATCGAGCGGTTGAAGCTCGGCTTCCGCGACTTCTTGCTGAATCTGCCGTTCTACGGCCTCGCAGTGATGTGCAGCGACGACGCGAACACGCGTTCGCTGATCCCGGATCTCGGCCGGCGCGTGACGAGCTACGGATTCGGCGAGCAGGCCGATACGCGCGCGATCGACCTCGAGCACCGCGGTATGAGAAGCCGCTTCAAGGTCGTCACGCCCGGAACGGACGTGCCGCTCTCGTTCGAGCTGAACCTGCCGGGCGCGCACAACGTGCTGAACGCGCTCGCGGCGATCGCGGTCGCGCTCGAGCTCGAGGTCGACGTCGACGCGGTGCGCCGCGCGCTCGCGTCGTTCTCCGGCATCGATCGCCGGCTGCAGGTGCTCGGCACGGTCGCGACGCGCGCCGGTGACGTCACGTTCGTCGACGATTACGGTCATCACCCGACCGAGATCGCGGCGACGCTCGCGGCCGCGCGAGGAGCATGGGCCGGGCGCCGGCTCGTCGTCGTGTTCGAGCCGCACCGTTATACGCGAACGCACGCGCTGCTCGACGATTTCGCGCAGGTCCTCTCGGAAGCCGATGCGCTGATCCTGACGAACGTCTACGCCGCGGGCGAGGCGCCGATCGTCGGCGCGGACGGCAAGGCGCTCGCGCGCGCGGTCCGGGCGCGCGGCAAGGTCGAGCCGATTCTCGTCGACGAGCTCGAAGAGATCGCCGGCGTGCTCGAGAACGTCGTCGAGGGCGGCGACGTCGTGTTGACGCTCGGCGCGG
>CAYMAF010000210.1:0-4940 GCA_964388365.1 uncultured Gammaproteobacteria bacterium
ATTTCTCGAACGCCGCACGGATCTTGCGGTTCTCGTCCGCGTTCTTCGAGATCGGGAACATGATCAGTCCGACGAGCGAGCGCTCCCAGTTCGTCATGAATACCGGACCGACGATGCCGAGGTTCTCGCCGCCCGTGACTTCGGCGAGATTCGTGCGGTAGAAATCGCGGAACTTCAGGAGCTCCTCGCCGTCGCGCGGGACGATCGGCGAGAAGCCGATGTGCCCGCCGGGTGGGTTCGGCTGCATCGGGCTGCGGCCGAGCAGCGAGAACGTCGACAGGTTCGGGATGCCGAAGTTCACGAGCCGGACGCGCGCGCGGTCCTCGGGTGAGAGCGGCGTGCGAATCAGGTCTTCCTCGATGAACCGGCTACCTTCGATCGCGGCGAACTTCTCCTTCGCGTACTCGAGCTGCGCGCGGATGACCTTCTCCGGGCCGTAGATCGGCACCGACAGCGTCCACGCGGGTCCCTGGCCGCCAGCTGCGGGGCCGAATGCCCCGGCGCCGCCGAGCTGCGTCGAGCCGTTCACGACGTGCTGGTTCTCGAGCAGGTTTAAAGTCTCCATCAGCGGGATGATGTCCCGGTCGTTGAAAACCTGAACGGTGCCCGAGATATAGGCTTCGGGCCGCGGCATGAGCCAGAAGCCCATTTTCGTCACGACGCCCATATTGCCCTGACGGAACAGCCCGTCGACCCATGGGCCGTAGCCCCACTTGTTCTGCTGCCAGGTTTTCGAGCCGGGCACTGCGCCCATGCCGGTGCGGACGATCTCGCCGTCCGCGAGCACGACCTCCATGCCGCAGTGCGCGCCGAAATGATCGCGGAACGGGTAGGCTGTCCAGCCGCCGCCGCCGTCGAGCGCGTTGCCGATCACGGAGCCCCAGCCGGGGTCCGGCGGATCGATCCACAGGTCGAGGCCGCGTTTCTCGATCTCGTTGTAGAGATCGAAATAGCTGACGCCCGGCTCGACGAGCGCATACGCGTTGCGCTCGTTTACCTCGAGCACGCGGTTCATGCGCTTCAGGTCGAGCACGACGCTGCCCGAGTACACCGGCGCGGAGCCGCCGTACGCGAGGTTGCGTCCGGTCGAGATCGGGTACAGCGGAATCCGCCGGGCGTTCGCCGCGCGCACGACGGCCTGCACTTCCTCGACCGTCGCCGGGGCCACGGCGGCCGATGCGACGCGCTCCTCCGGCTCGCCCCAGTACGGCGAGTACGCGTCGCGATACAGCGCGACGTCCTCGTCGGACGTGAACACCCATTCGGGGCCGACGGCTTCGCGGAACTCGTCGAGCGCGGCCTTGAAATCCCGTTCGCTGACGCCTGGCGGAGTGGCCATATCAGATCTCCCTGCGAATCGCGGAGCGCGGCGCGATGATCCACGAGTAGAGCTTCGTCGGCTCGTCGAGCCGAGCCGCGAGGCCGGAGTCGGTCGGGCGGCCATCCGCCGCCGCGACGGCGCCGGCCGCGATCAGCGCGTCGGCGAGCGCGCTCGGCCAGCTTTCGCCCGCGGCATCGAGCTCGAGCGCGAGATCGGGCGCGGCCGTTCGGACGACGCGATGGCGCGCCGTTCCGTGCGCGCGCGGCTCGTGCTCGGCTACGAACACGACGCGCAGGCCGTGATCCCACGCGAGGCGCTCGAGGAGAAAGAGCGCGGGCCGCTCGGTCAAGCCGGCGATCGCGCCGGGCCTCTCACGCCAACGCTCGAGCAGCTCCGTTTGCCAGAGCTCGGTGATATCGCCCGCGATCGGCCATGCACGCGCGCCGAGCAGCGAAGCGCGGGCGCCGAAATCGCGTGCCGGCGTATGGCGCGAGTCCAGAACGACGGCGTCGAGCGTCGGGGCCCGGTGTGCGTTCGCGAAAGCCGCCCGGCCGGCGAGCGGCGCAGCCGACAGCGCAGCCGCCGTCTGCAGGAATTCCCGCCTGTTCGTCACGATTCTTCTCCCCCGAGAGCCGCCGTAAGCGGCCCGATCCGTGCAGTGAACCGGCACGTCGCGAGAGGGTGGCGGAAGAGGGCTCGCGGCGTCAAGCGAGCGAACATCTCATTCGATGTCGATACGGAAGTCTGACGAGCCCCGCTCGATTGGAGCGCGGCGTGATCGGCCGTCTCGCTCGACGAATGCTCGTTGCGGCCCTATACGCCGCGAGAATCGGGTATCTTCAGCCCGTTGCCCCACCGGGGCCGCCCATCGCGATTGAGCAGGGAGAGCCGAGATGGCGAAAGGCTGGGCCGGCGAGGACGCCGCACAGGAGCAGATTGACGCGACGGTCGAAGATGCCGTGAAACGCGCGCGGAGCCGCTTGCCGAGCGGCCCGGGTCTATCGGTCTGCATCGATTGCGGCGGCGACATTCCCGAGGCGCGCAGGAAAGCGATCGCCGGTGTGCGGCTGTGCGTGGTTTGTCAGGAGGCGCGCGATCGCGCCGACACGCCGTTCCCCGGATACAATCGCCGCGGCAGCAAAGACAGTCAGCTGCGCTAGGGCGCGCCGCCGATCTCTGCCGGGCTCGAGATCGATGTCCGCGCGAGACGAGCGTGGGGGCTCGACGGGAAGCGGCTTCGTCCCAGAGCAGGGTGGAATGCAGGCTCGCATGCAGGCACCGACACCGATACGCGAATCGGCCTTCAAGGCGCGCGCGCTGCTGGTCGGCGAGCGATTGGACCTGCGCGCGTGGCGCGCCGCGGATGCGTTGTCGACGAATCCTCTGACGGTCAGGGTCAAGGGCGGCGGCGTCGCCGCCCTTTACCGCTACGGGGTCGTCGTCCTCTTCGGCGTCGATCCGGCGGAAGAGGCCGAGTTCCTCGGGCAGCTTCAGCCGTTCGTGATCCACGCATATTCGCAGCCCGAGGTCGAGGAGCTCGACGCGCGCATCGTGGGCGTCGAGCGCGAGGGCCTCGCCGGCGGCGTCTTGCTGCTGGCCGATGCGGGCGTCGAACGGCTTCAGGTGCTCGCCGACGTGCTGAGCAAGAGCGTTCTGTTGTCTCATTACGAGCGCAAGATCGCCGCAGACTTCGACCGAATCGAGCCGCTCGCGGCGGAGCTCGACCGCTCCGGACGGATTCCGCGCCACAGCAAGGCGCTGTTGAAGATGATCGGCTCGATGCTGCTCGTCGAGCAGCGAATGGTCGGACGCGCGGCGATCGTCGACAAGCCGGAGATACTCTGGGAGAACCCGTCGCTCGAGGCCTTGTTCGTCAAGGTCGAGGACGAGTTCGAGATCTCGGCGCGCCACGCGGCGCTCGAGCGCAAGCTGAAGCTCATTGCGCAGACCGCTCAGACCGTCATGCAGCTGCTATCGAGCAAGCACCTGCTGAGAGTCGAGTGGTATATCGTCGTCCTGATCTTCGTCGAGATAGTGTTGATGCTCTACGGGCTCTTCTTGCACTGATCGGCGGGAGCGGCGGCGAGCGTCCGCGTTGCTTCGCACGCCTGCGGCGACCGTATCTCGTTCGACGACGCCCCGCGGCGAAATGTGATCGGGTCGCTCACCGCACAGCGGTTCGATCGGCGACACTTGGATGCGATGCGCTTGGCGTCGTTAGGGAGCTTCTACAACATGAGTCGGTATTTCGGGATATCTGCGCTCGCTCTGGCGATACTGGGACTGTCGGCGGCCGCGCACGCGGAGCGGCACTCGGTCGCAGTGAAGGCGGGCCTGCTCGGGCTAGGCGTCGAGTACGCGTACTCGCCGTCGGATTTCGTCTCGTTCCGGCTCGGCGTGAACGGCTCGGAGCTCGGCTTCGATGCCGAGGAATCCGGTATCGACTACGACTTCGACTTCGTATGGGACTCGATCAGCGCAGCGGTCGATATTTACCCGCTTCGCGGCGCGTGGCGCGTATCGGCGGGGCTTCTGCGCAACGACAACCGTCTCGACGCGGTCGCGCGCCCGGCCGGCGCCATATCGATCGGCGACACAACTTACGACCCGGACGACGTCGGGCGGCTGACCGGTCGAATCACGTTCGACGATACCACGCCGTTCGCGAGCATCGGCTGGAACTGGTTCAAGCAGCGGCGGATCGGTTTCTCGTTCGATCTCGGCGTCGTGAAGCAAGGCACGCCGGTGGTGGCGCTCGTCGCCGACGGCCCGATCGCATCGCAGCCGCAGTTCGAGGACGACATCGAGCGCGAGCGCGCGGAGCTGCAGGACTCGCTCGACGATTTCGACCTGCTGCCGTTCGCGACCCTGGGGCTCGTCTTTCGCTTCTGATTCGACGGCAGCGCCGGCGGGTCCTTCGCCGGCGTTGCCCGCTCCGAGAATTCCTCGCTCGGATCAGCGCCGATAGTCGGACGGGTCGATCCCGAGCTTTCGGATCCGCGACGCGAGCGTCGTCGGCTTCACGCCGAGCAGCGCCGCTGCGCCGTCCACTCCGGAGATCTTCCCCTTCGATAGTCGAAGCGCGGCGATGAGGTTCTCTCTTTCGGCTTGCCTGAGCTGCTCCTCGGTCTGAACGAGCCGTGGGCCTTCGGCGGCGCGGCGGGCTTCGACCCGCCGTAGCGGCGCGACGGGCAGGTCGAGAGCGATGCGTCCCCCGCGCGCGAGGATCACGGCGCGCTCGAGGACGTTCTGAAGCTCGCGCACGTTGCCCGGCCAGTCGTACGCCTGAAGACGAGCGATATCCGCCTGCGTGACGCGCACCGCGGGCCGGCCCTTGCGGCTCGGGCCTGACAGGAAATGCTGCACGAGCAGCGGAATATCCTCCGGGCGATCGCGCAGCGGCACCGAGCGAATCGGGAACACGCTGAGCCGGAAGAACAGATCTTCGCGGAAACGGCCCTGCTCGATCTCGTTCTGCAGATCGCGATTCGTCGCCGCGATGATCCGCACGTCGACGTTCCGCGTCTTCTCCTCGCCGACGCGCTCGAACGTGCCTTCCTGGAGCACGCGCAGCAGCTTGCCTTGGAGCTCGAGCGGGATCTCGCCGACCTCGTCGAGA
>CAYMAF010000211.1:0-4857 GCA_964388365.1 uncultured Gammaproteobacteria bacterium
GGGGGAGCCATGACCGCGAGTCAACGACGATGCGCGCTCGCCGCGCTGCTCTCGATCGTTGCGGCGCCGCTCGCCGCGCAGCAAAGTGTGCCGATGCAGAACGGCGCTCCGGTCGCGCCGCCCGGCGTGCCGGTGGCGCCGCTGCCGGACGGGCCGATCGAGTATCCGACCGCCGAAGGGATGGACATCCGGGTCTCGGTCGTCGTGCGCGGTCTCGAGAACCCGTGGAGCCTCGCTTTCCTCCCGGACGGCGCGATGCTCGTCACCGAGCGTAACGCGGGGCGGCTGCGCTTGATTCGCGACGATGCGCTCGTGCCCGAGCCCGTCGCTGGCGTGCCCGAGGTCCGCGGAGTCGGCCTGTCCGGATTGATGGACGTCGTGCTGCATCCGCGCTTCGACGAGACGTCCTTCGTTTATCTGAGCTATAACAAGCCGTACGGCGACGCATCGGGCCTGGCCGTCGCGCGCGGCCGCTGGGACGGGACGGCGCTCGTCGACGTGCGCGACATCTTCGAGACGCGCGATGCGGGCAGCATCTCGCGGCTCGCGTTCGGCGCCGACAACATGCTCTACGTCACGACGTTCGGCGGCGTCGCCGATGCGGCGCAGGACCCGGGAAGCCTCGCCGGCAAGGTCCTCCGGCTCCGGGACGACGGCAGCGTGCCCCCGGATAATCCGTTCGCCGGCCGGCCGGGACATCGGCCGGAGATCTACACGATGGGGCACCGCAGCCCGCTGGGGCTTGCGCTTCACTCCGGCAGCGGGCAGCTCTGGGAAGTCGAGATGGGGCCGAACGGGGGCGACGAGATCAACGTGCTGCGGCCCGGCGCGAACTACGGCTGGCCGCTCGTCAGCCTCGGGCGCACCTATCCGGGGCCGTGGCAGTCGGAGCACGGGCCGACGCACGACGGCTTCGAAGCCCCGGTCGTCTATTGGATGCCGTCGATCTCGACGTCCGGGCTCGCGTTCTATACCGGAGACCGGCTACCGAAGTGGAAGGGCGACGTCTTCGTCGGCGGCATGCGCTACGGCGAGGTTCCGGGCACCGGCAGGCTCGAGCGCGTGCTGTTCAACGAGAACATGGAAGAGTTGCGCCGCGAATCGCTCCTCATCGATCTGCGGCATCGCATTCGAGACGTTCGCGTCGGGCCCGACGAGCTGATCTATCTCGTGACCGACCACGCGAGCGACGGCGCCGTGCTGCGTATCGAGCCGGCGAACTAGAGATCGGCCTCAGAAACCGGCCCTGCGGGTCACGCAGGCCGGCAAGGTTTCTCAGGATCGTTTCGCGGCGCGGTATCCGCCCTCAATACGCGCACTCGCACTCGGCCCGGATCGCGACGACCCGACACGTGAGAGGCGCGCCGCTCAGACATCGATACTGGTCGACTTCGCGCCGCGTCGTCTCGATGTGATCGAAAGCGCCGAGATAGATCTTCGTGGGGTCGAGCTTCTGCACGCCGTCGGATCCGACTCCGCCGGCGCTACATCCGGTGAATACCGTCGCGCAGACCGCCATTGCCCATGCTACTTGCATTCCTGCTGCCTCCGTGCGCCGGAAGGCAGGCCGGCTCGCTCGCCGGCTCGCTCCGGCGGAAGGAGCGAGGAGCAGCAAGCGTGCCAAAGGGAGATCCGCGTCGGCCGGCCGTGTGCCGAGGCGTGGCTCGCTCCTCGGGCGCGAGCTCGAGCTGAGCCGAGGGCGTGGCAACGCTCTGCGTTCGAACGAGATCGCCTGGGCGGGCGCGCCGCGGCGGAGGTCATCGTTGTATAGACGAAACGCTTGCGCGATCGCGTATCGCGTCTCCGCTACAGGCTCGACGCGCCATACGTAAGATCCGAACCGTACGTGATTTACGAATGTGCTCGTGCTTGTGGTCATCCGGCGACATGCTGTAGCATCCGACCCGCGCGCTGGATCCGCGCAACGGCGGTCCGAAGCGACACTGGGGGGCACGGACCGTCTTCGAGTCCAAGCCGAATCGATAACTTTGGATGCTCCCGTTTCGACGGAGCGCATTCAGCGAAACGCGAGGACGCAGAGTTTCGGATATGGGGGATTTCATCCAATTTATCGAAAGCAGTGCGGTCGCAACCTGGGTCCGCGAGTCGCCGTCGATCTTCGCGTACACCACGGTGCTCTCGTTACACGCTATGGGCTTGGCCGTCGTCGTCGGGCTCGGTACCGTCGTCTCGTTGCGGCTGCTCGGCGCTTTCAAGGTTCTTCCGGTCCCGCCGTTGCTGCGGCTCTATCCGGCGATGTGGATCGGTTTCACGGTTAATGCTCTTTCCGGCTTGCTGTTGCTCGCCGCGAGCATGTCGAGTCTCATCACGAACGTGATGTTCATCTTGAAGCTGGTGCTGATCGCCATCGCGCTGGTGGTCATGGAGCTGCTGCGCCATCGCCTCGCCGCGTACGCGGAAGCGGGTGAAGCGCAGGGCGAGATCAGTGCGATACCCGGGATGCGTTCCCTTGCGGCGGGCGCCATCGTCCTGTGGATTGCGGTGATCATCGCGGGCCGTCTGACGGCTTATCCTCACTTCGTCAGCGCGCTGTTCAGCTAGAGGACTCGAGTCATGGAATTTCTGGCTAATCTGCTCGAGAGCACGAACCTCGGATATTTCGTCAACGCGCACGATTGGGTCTGGCCCGTTTGCGAGATCTTCCATTTCATGGGTATGGCGGCGTTGATAGGCACCGTCGGCCTCGTGGATCTGCGTATTCTCGGTTTCGCGAAGAGTATTCCGATCTCCGCGCTCGAGCGTCTGGTGCCGATCGGTGTCGCCGGCTTCGTCGTGAACCTGGCCACCGGCTTCGTTTTCGTCGCCGGCAATCCGGTCGGCGGACCGATCGAGTACTTGGAGAACCTGTCGCTGCAGATCAAGCTGCTGTTGATTCTGATCGCGGGAATCAACCTGCTGATCTATTACTTCGGCGGCATAGCGCGGCAAGCGGATGCGGTGCCGCCCGGAGGCGACGCGCCGCGGTCGGCGAAGTACGTCGCCGCGACCTCGCTGATTGCGTGGTTCGGCGTGATCTTCTTCGGCCGCATGATCATGTACAACGACACGCTGCTCTACGCGTTCGGCCTCTGATCGCCGAGCGGCCTCTGCGCCGCTGCACTCGAGTCGACCGGCCCGGCCGCATCGCGGCGTGGGCCGGTCTTCCTTTCGGAGGCGCTTTCGCGGAGTGCTGCGCGGCAGCTTTCGCCCGGAAGAGTCGTCACGCGCCCGACCTCAGGTCGGGTGCGAGAAAGGCTTTGCAGCTTTCAAGCGCGGCGCTCTCGGTCTCGGGGATGCCTTCGCATATCGACGACATTCGGGCGCGCAATGCGTCGAGGGTCTCGTCGCGCGAGGACTCTGTCGCCCATTCGCGCAAGCGCGTATCGAGTGTCTCGAGACGAGCGCGGCTGCGCCGGTAGATTCGGTCCGGGCCGTCGAGCTCGCCGAGCACCTCGAGAGCGGCGTCTCGAATCGCCGCTTCGTTCTCCGGAGCCATTCGCAGCAGCCCGCGCACCCAGCTCGTGCCCCACTGGAAGCGCGTCGCCGGGCCCGTCGACGTGCGGTACGCGCGCTCGAGCCACTCGAGCGCGGATTCGTGGCGGCCCCGAATCTCGTCGAGCCACGCGAGATCGGCCATGTGGTAGAACGGCGTGCGTGAGCCGGCGAGCTCGTGCTCGGCGAGCGCGTAGGCCCGGTCGATGTCGCCGAGCGCGACGAGCAGATTGATCGCGGAGTTCACGGCACCGCGCCTCGCCGGCGAGTCGCCGACGTCGGCGAGGGTCGCATCGATCGCGCGTCGCGCTTCGGCCGTGAGGCCAGCGGGGACGCCGTCGACGGTGAGCGCCGAGATCGCTTCGATCTTGCTGCGGAGCGCCGCGAGCCGATCGCCTTGACCGTAGCGCGGATCCCGGAAGGCGGCGTCCATCGCTTGTGTCCAGCCGTCTAGCAGCTCGGCGGTATGCTCGGGCTCGATCCGCTTCGCGGCGTCGAAATACGCGCCGTCCAGCTCGCGGAGCGCGTCCGCGATCGTGACGGCAAGCGCGGGGGCGGCGACGATCGCGCGCACGTCGCGGACGACGCGGCGCAGTCCCGCCGGCGCATCGGGCGATTCGGACGACGCTCGCGTCCAGAAGAAAGCCGCCGCAACGGTCAAGCGAGCGCGCTCGACCTGCATGACCGCCGGGCATGCGCCTGCGGCCTGCTCGAGCGCGTCCGCGAGCTGCGCGGCACGCTCTGCGGACGAATCCTCGAGACCCCAGCCGTTGAACGCGAGGCGGCGGCACTCGTCCGCCGACAGCGCGCCGGCGCCGACCGCGGCGAGCACGTCGTCGAGCGGGCGCACATCGCCGAGCACGAGGTCGAGCATCTCGGCATAGGCTTCGAGCGGCATGCCTCCGGCGATGCGCGCGAGCTCCGTGCGTTCCGCGTCGAGCGCGAGGACCGTCGGATAGCCGGCGACGCCGAACGTCTCCGCCCAGCGCTGGGCGCCTGTGTCGTCGCCGTCGAGATAGACCGGCACGAACAGCGAGAGCTTCCGGGAGACGTCCTCGCGCGAGAACACATGGGCCTCGAGATCCGCGCAGTACGGACACCACTCTGCGCCCCAATAAAGCAGCACGGGCTTGTCTTCCGCGCTTGCGGCGGCGAAAGCTCCGTCGAGGTCGCCGCGCCGCCAGACGGCGTCGGACGCGGCCGCGTCGGTGACGCTCGATCCGCCGCTGGGGCTGCCGTCCTCGGGCACGGCCCTGATCGTCGGAACGGATGACGCGGGCTCGGGACCTTGGGTGCACGCCGAGCACAGTGCGGCGATCGCGAACGAGAGCGCGAGAAGCGGCTGTCGGCTCGTCATCGGCTTCT
>CAYMAF010000212.1:0-4854 GCA_964388365.1 uncultured Gammaproteobacteria bacterium
CGTCGAGCTCGGCCCGCTGAACGCGACGATCCACAAGGTCAACGAGGAAGTCGCGATCGACGACCTCGTGCGCCTCGAGCGCATGTATTTCCGGATCGCAGAGCGCCTGCTGCTCGAGTGATTCCGCTCAGGCCCGCGGCGCGGGGGCGCGCGAGACGCGCGCCCAGTTCGCACCGACTGCGAGCGCGCCGAGCAGCACGAACCAGATCAGCACCCACGCCGGCATGCTGAGGCCGAGGAAGCTCCAGTCGACTTCCGCGCACTCGCCGGAGCCGGTGAACACCATGCGCAGCGTCTCGGCGAGCGGAAAGACCTCGAGCATATAGTCGAGCCCCGGCCCGCACGCCGGCACCGCGTCGGGCGGGAGGTTCTGCAGGTATACGTGCCGGCCGGCGATGCCGATGCCGGCGAGCGCGGTCACGGCGCCGAGCGCGCCGTAGGCGCGGGCACCGCGTCCGGCCGGCGCATGCAGCGCCGCGGCGACGAACACGGCGCCGAGCGCGATCATCGCGACGCGCTGGAAGATGCAGAGCGGGCACGGCTCGAGGCCGACGACGTGCTGCTGATAGAGCGCGTACGCCATCAGCCCGACGACCGCGGCCGCGCCGATTCCGTTGAGAAGCCTGCGCCCGCGACGCGTGCCGAGCAGCCGGCCGCGTCCGGCCGCCTGTTCCGCGGCGGCGATCAAAGCGGGCTCTCCCGCCGGCGCGCCGCCTCCTGCACCTTGGCCTCGATGTTCTCGAGCCCCGTGTATCGCAAATCCTTGCCGTGCACCATGAAAATCACGTACTCGCAAATATTCTTCGCGTGATCGCCGATCCGCTCGAGCGAGCGCGCGACCCACATCGTATCCATGACCCGGGAGATCGTCCGCGGGTCCTCGATCATGAACGTGACGGCCTGACGATAAATCGATTCGTATTCCTCGTCGACGACATCGTCGGCTTTGACGACCTCGAGCGCGGCGTTCGCATCGAGCCGCGCGAAGGCGTCGAGCGCGCCGCGCAGCATCTCCTTGACGTGCTGCGCGAGATTACGCAGCTCGCGATAGTTCGTCGACGGGCGCTCGACGCTCGCGAGACGCGCGGCGAGCATTCCGATCTTCTCGGCCTCGTCGCCGATCCGCTCGAGATCCGTGATCGTCTTGAGGACGGCAATGATCAGCCGCAGATCGCTCGCGGCGGGAGCCCGCGTCGCGAGGATGCGGCTGCACTCCTCGTCGATGCTGACCTCCATCTTGTTGACCTTGTCGTCGTCATCGGCGACCTGAAGGCCGAGCTCGCTGTCGCCTTCGGCGAGCGCGCGCATGCCGCGGTCGAGCTGATCCTCGACGAGCCCGCCCATCGTCAGCACCGCGTTGCGCACCCGCTCGAGGTCTTCGTTGAAGCGCCGCGAGATGTGATGCCCCAGATCTTCGACTTCCATCGACGCCCGCTCCTGCCGCCGCTGCGGCCCCATGTCCCGAGATTATACGACCGCCCTGTCGGCATCGCGTTCCGCGCCGCGCCGGGCGATTCGCGCCGGCGGGAAGCGGCACGTGAACGTGCTGCCGGCGCCTTCCTCACTTTCGATCTCGAGCGTCGCCTCGTGACGCTGCAGCGCGTGCTTGACGATTGCGAGCCCGAGCCCGGTCCCGCCGCTCGCGCGCGATCGGCCGGGGTCGACTCGGTAGAAGCGCTCGGTGATCCGCGGAATCTGATCGGCCGGAATGCCGATGCCAGTGTCCTTGACCGAGAGCTCCGCGCCCTCGCCGCTCGCCCTCCATGTGACGTCGATGCGGCCGGACGGCGGCGTGAAACGCACCGCGTTGTGAATCAGGTTGTAGAAGACGGAATACAGCTCGACGTCGTTGCCGAGCAGCGCACGGTCCGTCTCGAGGTGCAGCTCGATCGTGTGCCCGTTGCCGTCCCGCGCGAGCTCGCGCACGATCCGCTCGAGGAGGCCCGCGACGTCGACGAGCTCTTGACGCGCACGCGGCTCCGCCGATTCGAGCCGGCTGAGCTCGATCAGGTCCTCGAGGATCCGCGTCATGCGATCCGCCTGCCGCCGCATCTCTGCGACCGGCACCGTGAGCTCCTCCGGCAGATCGCCGTCTTCCTCGAGCGAGTCGAGATAGCCGCGAATCACCGTCAGCGGCGAGCGCAGCTCGTGCGAGGCATTCGCGACGAAGTCGCGCCGCATCGTCTCGAGCTTCACTTGCCGCGTGACGTCGCGCACGATCGCGAGCCGCTGGCTCTGCCCGTACGGGATCAGCGTGATCGAGAGCCACGCGTCGTGCCGGACCGGCGACGGAATCGTGACCTCCTCGCCCTTCGGCGCGGCGAGATACCGCACGAAATCCGGGTGACGGACGAAGTTGTCGATACGGCTGCCGAGATCGCGCGCGGGATCGAGACCGAGCAGCTTCGTCGCGGCCGGATTGCACCAGAGCATCTCGTGCTCTGCGTTCAAGATGATTCCGCCGTCGCGCAACGCGCCGGTGCTCTCCCAGACCTCGCGCAGCAAGCGGTGATACTTCTTCTTGCGGTTACGCGCCTTCGCGCGGATCTTGTCGACGCGCGCGAGCAGCTCGGCCCACAGACCCCGCGTCTCGAAGCTCGGCAAGCGGCGATCGCCGAAAAGCACGCGGTCGAACAGGTAGACCTGCCGGAGCACGTGCGCGACGTACAGCGCGAGCGCGCCGACGAGCCACCAGCTCACGGCGCCGAACCACAGGCCGACCAGCGCGGCGCCGACGAGCCATGCGGTCAGAAACCCGAGATGTGATACCCAGCGGTTTGGAAGTCTCACGCGCGATCCGGCGAAAAGCCGTAGCCGGCGCCACGGACGGTACGAATAAGTTTATCGTATCCGTGAGGACCGAGCGCTTGACGCAGACGCCGCACGTGCACGTCGACGGTCCGCTCCTCGATATAGACATTGCCGCCCCAGACGCGGTCGAGGACTTGCGCGCGGCTGTAGACCCGGTCGGGATGCTCCATGAAGAACTTCAGCAGCCTGAACTCCGTCGGCGCGAGCGGCACCTCCTCGCCGTCGACCGTCACACGGTGGCTCGCGGCGTCGAGGACGAGACGTCCGGCCGTCAGCACCTCGTCGTCGTCGTACGCGCCGCGGCGCATCACGGCCTTGATCCGTGCAAGCAGCTCGCGGAGCGAGAACGGCTTGACGACGTAATCGTCCGCGCCGCCCTCGAGACCCGCGACGCGGTCGTCCTCCTGCGCGCGCGCCGTGACCATGATGACCGGAATCTCGCGGGTCGCGGGGTCGCGCTTCAGCTGCCGCGTCAGCTCGAGGCCGCTGACATCCGGCAGCATCCAATCCATGACAATCACGTCCGGACGCCGATCGGCGATCGCGGCGCGGGCCGCAGCGCCGTCGGCGGCTTCGACGACCTCGTATCCGGCTCGCCCGAGCCGAAACCGCAGCATCTCTCTGATAGGTTCCTCGTCCTCGACGACGAGCACTCGCTTTTCCGACATCGACACCGACTTTCCGATCCGCGCGACGCGTGGTCATTAGAGCTTCACAATGTTACAGCGCGGTGACGGCGGCTCCGGCCGCGGGCCGAAGCGGACCGCTACTTGTGCCACGCGCTCTCGTCGCGCAGATAGACCGGCAGGGCCGCTTCCGGCGCGAGCAGCCGTCCGGCGGCGACATCGGCGGCGCCCGCGACGAGCAGGTCGCGCGCGGACGGAACGAGATCCGGCACGGCCCGCGAAGCGCCGGCGAGCACCGGCGCGAGCGCGTCGCGATAGGCTTCCCAGCCATCCCCGACCGCGCTCCATCCGTCCGCGCCGGGCGGCGGATCCTGCGGCGCGGCGACGCGATCCGGCGAGACGAGCCGCTCTTCGCCGACGAGAACGGCACGGCCGGCGCGGACGACGTAACGCGCGAGATAGACCTCGCGCATCCGGGCATCGACGCAGACGAGCGCATCCTCGATGCCGAGCTCCCGCCACGCGCGCTGCGCGAGCGCTTCGAGGCTCGAGACCGCGACGACGGGCCGGGCCGCGGCGATCGCGAGCCCCTGCACGACGGCCGCGGCGATCCGAAGCCCCGTGAACGAGCCCGGGCCGCGGCCGAGCACGAGCGCGTCGAGATCCGGCAGGCCGATATCGTGCGCGCCGAGCAGGTCGTCGACGAGCGGCAGCACGAGCTCGGCCTGCTCGCGCGGCGTCGCGATGAAGCGCTCGGCGACGTCGCTGCCGTCGAGCAAGGCGATCGAGCCGATTCGGCTCGAGGTTTCGATAGCCAGCAGCCGCATGGGCGCAGTTTAAGGGCTGGGGCCCGACTCTGCTCGCACGGTCCCCGAGACGGGAAACGCATCCCGGCCGGCATCGGCGTCGAGTTCCGCTGCGACGGACGCGGGTTCCGGCGCCGCGGGGCGGAGCGACACGGCGAATGCGAGCGCGTCGTCGAGCTCGTCGACGACGGGCATCGGCGGCAAGCTCTCGAGGAAGACGCGCCCGTACGGGCGCGTCCGGATGCGCGGGTCGCCGAGGACGACGAGACCGCGATCGTCGAAATCGCGGATCAGGCGTCCGACGCCCTGCTTCAGCGTCAAGACGGCCTCGGGGAGCTGCGAGTCGGCGAACGGATCGCCGCCGGCGCGGCGGATCGCATCGATGCGAGCCTGGACGAGGGGGTCGCTCGGCACCGCGAACGGCAGCTTGTCGATGACGACGAGACGCAACGCCGGCCCCTGGACGTCGACGCCCTGCCAGAAGCTCGCGGTCCCGAGCAGCACGGAATCGCCGGCCTCGCGAAACCGCTCGAGCAGCTGGCTGCGCGGGCCGCTCCCCTGCACGTAGACCGGCCCCGGCGCCCCGTGCCGCTCGATCCAGCGCTCGGCCT
>CAYMAF010000213.1:0-4831 GCA_964388365.1 uncultured Gammaproteobacteria bacterium
GCATCGCGTACTCGTCCGCAGCGAGCAAACCGCGGTGGCGGCTCTCGGCCAGGAACGCGGCGATCTCTTCGCGACCTTTCAGCTCGTCGGCGCGGCCGTGAAACAGGCGCGCCCACCAGCTGCCGAGGCCCGGGCCGTCGTTAGTGGAGGGCAAATCGTCGGACATCTAATCCGCCGTATATTGGGGGCTCTGTAAGGTTCATTCAAGCACCGCGCCAAGGATCCGCGCGCGGACGGGCACGTGACGCCGTCCGTGCTTCTCGCCGACGGTCGGCGCTGCTCGGCGGTCACGCATGCTCTGCCTCGTACGGGTCCGCGAATCCGAATCCGGCCAGCACCTGCCGCTCGCGGCCTTCCATGACCTCGGCGTCCGCGTCGTCCTCGTGGTCGTACCCGACGAGGTGCAGCGCGCCGTGCACGACGAGGTGCGCGAAGTGCGCCTCGAGCGCCTTGCCCTGCTCCGCCGCCTCGCGCTCGACGAGCGGCGCGCAGACGACGATATCTCCGAGCGGCAGCGACTCGCCGTCGGGCAGCGGCCCGTCGATCTCCGCGGGAAACGACAGCACGTTCGTCGGCCCGGTCCGGCCGCGGTAGCGCTCGTTGAGCTCGGCCGATTCGGCCTCGCCGACGATCCGGATCGTGATCTCGCCGGACCGGCCGGCGCCGACCGCTGCGCTGGCCCATCGCCGGATCACAGCGGTCTCCGGAAGCCACGACGGTCTGACCGCGCGCTGCACGAGAACGCGGAGGGGGGCGCTGCTCATTCGCTCCGTTCGCGGCGACCCTTCGCGCGCTCCTCCTCCTTCGCGTATGCGGCCACGATCGCCTGCACGAGCGGGTGGCGCACCACGTCGCTCGAGTCGAAGTCGACGAACGCGATCCCCGGCACGCCGCGCAGCACGCGCGACGCCTGCTTCAGGCCCGACTCGCGTCCCGGCGGAAGATCGGTCTGCGTGACGTCGCCGGTGACGACGGCGCGCGAGCCGAAGCCGATGCGCGTCAGGAACATCTTCATCTGCTCGGGCGTCGTGTTCTGCGCCTCGTCGAGAATCACGAACGATTCGTTCAACGTCCGCCCGCGCATGAAAGCGAGCGGCGCGATCTCGATGACCTGACGCTCGACGAGACGCGCGACGCGGTCGAACCCGAGCATCTCGTACAGCGCGTCGTACATCGGCCGTAGATACGGATCGACCTTCTGCGACATGTCGCCCGGTAGGAAGCCGAGCCGCTCGCCGGCCTCGACGGCCGGCCGGACGAGCACCATGCGCCGAACCGCGTCCGACAGCAGCGCTTCGACGCCGGCCGCGACGGCCATATACGTCTTACCCGTGCCCGCGGGCCCGATGCCGAACGTGAGGTCCCGCTCCCGCATCGCGCGCGCGTACTCGGCCTGGTGCGCTCCGCGCGCGCGCACGTCGCGTCGCCGCGTACGAATCACCGAGGCGTCCGGCTCGCCGCGGCCTCCCGGGCGCGCATGCTCGACGAGCGCGAGATGCACGCGCTCCGGATCGAGCAGATCGCGCTCGGTCGACGCAAACAGGTCCTCGAGAACGGCGCGGGCCGTCTCGACCGCGTCCTCGGGGCCCACGAGCTCGAAGCGGTTGCCGCGGTTCTTGATACGCACGTCGAGCCGCTGCTCGATGAGCCGCAGGTGCTCGTCGAGCTGACCCGTGAGGTTCGCGAGCCGTCGGTGGTCGTCCGGGACCAGCAGCAGCTCGACGCGGTGTGCGGTTGTCGATGCGTCAGGCAATGGACTTCAGCACCGCCCCCGTGTCGAGTCGTCCTCGCAGGGAGTTCGGCAACGCCTCGGTAATGCGCACGTCGACGAACTCGCCGACGAGAGCCGGATCGCCTGCGAAGTTGACCCAGCGGTTGTTCTCGGTGCGGCCCGCGATCTCGCGCGCGGACTTCTTCGACGTCCGCTCGACGAGCACGCGCTGCACCGTGCCTACCATGCTGCGGCTGATCGCGGCCGCCTGCGAATTGACGAGCGACTGCAAGCGCTCGAGACGCGCCTGCGCGACCTCTCGCGGCACGAAATCGCGCATCGCCGCGGCTGGCGTGCCGGGCCGCGCGCTGTAGATGAAGCTGAACGATTGATCGAAGCCGACCGCGCGAATCAGATCCAACGTTGCCTCGAAGTCCTCGTCGGTCTCGCCGGGGAAGCCGACGATGAAGTCCGACGAGATCGAGATCCCGGGCCGCACCTGCTTCAGCCGTTCGATCTTGCGCAAGTACTCCGCCGCCGTGTGACCGCGCTTCATCGCGGCGAGGATTCGATCCGAGCCGCTCTGCACGGGAAGATGCAGAAAGCTTGCCAGCTTCGGAACCTCGCCGTAGGCGTCGATCAGCGCGTCCGTGAACTCGACCGGGTGGGACGTCGTGAAGCGGATCCGCTCGATGCCGTCGATCGCGGCGACGTAGTGAATCAGTGTCGCGAGATCCGCGGTGCCGCCCTCATGCGTCGGGCCGCGGTACGCGTTGACGTTCTGGCCGAGCAGGTTGATCTCCTTCACGCCGAGCTCGGCGAGCCGATAGGCTTCGGCGATCACGTCGTCGAGCGGGCGGCTGATCTCCTCGCCGCGCGTATACGGCACGACGCAGAACGTGCAGTACTTGCTGCAGCCTTCCATGACCGACAGGAAGGCCGTGCACGCCGAGTGCTTCGGCTCCGGGATCCGGTCGAACTTCTCGATCTCCGGGAAGCTGACGTCGACGATGCCCGGGCGGCCGGCGCGCACCTCGCCGATCATCTCCGGCAGCCGATGCAGCGTCTGCGGACCGAATACGATGTCGACGAACGGGGCACGCTTCAGGAGCGCCTCGCCCTCCTGGCTCGCGACGCAGCCGCCGACGCCGATGATCGCGTGCGGATTCGCATCCTTCACCTGGCGCCAGAGCCCGAGCAGCGAGAAGACCTTCTCCTGCGCCTTCTCGCGGATCGAGCAGGTATTGAGCAGCAGAATATCCGCGTCGTCCGGCCGCTCGGCCGGCGTCGCGCCAAACGAATCCGCAAGCACGTCGGCCATCTTGGCCGAATCGTACTCGTTCATCTGGCAGCCGAACGTCTGGATGTAGAAGCGCTGCGCCACCCTCGAAGTCGTCCTCTGGAAACCACGGCCGGTCAGCGAGCCGATAGAGCCTAACGCGCCGCCGGCGGCCCTGCTAGCGGGCCGGGCGAATCACGGCTCCCGCTCGGAGTCCGGCGTCAGAATGGAATATCGTCGTCGAAATCCTCGGCCGGCGGCGGGGGCGCGCTGCCGGACTGCGCCGGCTGCGAGCGGGCCGGTGCGCCCGCGCCCGGGCGCCCGCCGAGCATTTGCATCTCGTTCGCGATGATCTCGGTCGTATAGCGGTCGTTCCCGTCACGATCCTGCCATTTTCGCGTACGCAGACGGCCTTCGATATAGACCTGCGAGCCTTTCCGCAGGTATTCGGCCGCGATTTCCGCCAATCGGCCGAACATCGCGACGTTGTGCCATTCGGTCCGCTCCTGCTGCTCGCCGGTTTCCTTGTCTCTCCAGGACTCGCTGGTCGCCAGGCGCAGGTTCGTGACGGCGCTGCCGCTCGGCATGTAGCGCGTCTCGGGATCGGCGCCGAGGTGGCCGATCAGGATGACTTTATTGATGCCTCTCGCCATCGGAGCTCCTGCGTGGCTGTGAAACGAACGGGGCTCGGCGCGCCTCGTGCTCGCCGGGCCGCGACCCCGGGCCAAGGGGCCCGGTCGGCGGCATTGTACATGCCGGCGCTCCAAAACCCACGAGCGCGTTTTTCGGCGCCTCTCACGGAAACCCGGAAGCGCTCCGCAGCCCCTCGGCAGCCGGGCAAGCCGGGACGCGACGCGCGCCCCGCTGCCCGCCCTTCGCGGCTCGCCTCATTCCGCGGCGAAGGGGCAGCGGCCTCAGGCCGCCCCACTCTCCCGGCGCCGACGGCCTCGCCGCGGCGCATCGGACGCGTTTTGCGCGGCGGACGAAGCGCGGCGTATAGTTTTCGATTGCCCCGAATCCGCCGGTCCCAAGCCGATCCCCGATGCACCAGATACGAATCCGCGGCGCCCGCACGCACAACCTCAAGAACGTCGATCTCGACCTGCCTCGCGACAAGCTGATCGTCCTCACCGGGCTTTCGGGTTCCGGCAAGTCGTCGCTCGCGTTCGACACGCTGTACGCCGAAGGCCAGCGCCGCTACGTCGAATCGCTGTCCGCTTACGCGCGGCAGTTCCTGTCGATGATGGACAAGCCCGACGTCGACTTGATCGAGGGGCTCTCGCCGGCGATCTCGATCGAACAGAAGTCGACGTCGCACAATCCGCGATCGACGGTCGGCACCGTCACCGAGATCCACGACTATCTCCGCCTTCTGTTCGCGCGTGCCGGCGTGCCCCGGTGTCCCGAGCACGGCACAGTCCTCGAGGCGCAAAGCGTCTCGCAGATGGTCGATCAAGTGCTCGCGCTTCCGGAAGGCACGCGCGTCATGCTGCTCGCGCCGATCGTCAAGGGGAGAAAGGGCGAGCACGTCGACGCGATCGAGTCGCTGCGCGCGCAGGGGTTCGTCCGCGCACGGATCGACGGCGCGCTCGCCGAGCTCGACGATCCGCCGAAGCTGAATCCGAAGAAGAAGCACGATATCGAAGCCGTCGTCGATCGCGTTCGGGTGCGTGCGGATCTCGGCCTGCGCCTCGCCGAGTCGTTCGAGACCGCGCTCGCGCTCGGCGAAGGCGTCGCCGAGGTCGCATTCATGGACGACTCGCGCGAGCCCCTGCTCTTCTCGAACCGCTTCGCGTGCCCGATCTGCGGCTACTCGATCCCGGAGCTCGAGCCGCGGCTCT
>CAYMAF010000214.1:0-4809 GCA_964388365.1 uncultured Gammaproteobacteria bacterium
TTCAGGCCGCGCTTGTGTGCCTCGCGCACGAACCGCCGAAAGTCGCGCAGCGTGCCGTAGACGGGGTTGATGCTGCGGTAATCGGCGATGTCGTAGCCGTCGTCGCGCATCGGGGACGGATAGAACGGCATGAGCCACAGCGCGTTGACGCCGAGCCGCTGGACATAGTCGAGTTTCTCGGTCAGCCCCTTGAAGTCGCCGACGCCGTCGTCGTTCGAGTCGAAGAACGCGCGCACGTGAAGCTGGTAGATGATCGCGTCCTTGTACCAGAGCGGGTCGTTCTCCCACTCGAGCTCGCGGGCAGCCTCGGACAGCAGCAGAGTCGACGGCGGGTCCTGATCGTCCATCACATGTAGTAGTCGAAATCCCTTTCCGTCGCGACGCGGCGCCTGAGCCGGAAGACGTGCGCCGGCGAACGGTGCGGATCCAGCGCGACGTAGTTCCTCGGGCCGTGCCACAGATAGCGCGCGCCGCTCAATAGATCGTGAAGCTGATACGGCTGCGCCGCGTCGAGGCCGAGCTCGTCGAGCGGCAACTCGACGTGGCCGCTCTGCACGTGGTGCGGATCGAGGTTCACGATCACGACGACGATGTTGCCGAGATCCTCGGTGCTTTTCGAGTAGCAGATCAGCTGCTCGTTGTCGACCGAATGAAAGCGCAGGCTCCAGTCCGACTGCAGCGCCGGATTCTCGCGCCGAATACGATTGACGCGCGCGATGAGGCCGGCAAGGCTATGCGGAGCGTCGAGATTCCACCGGCGGAGCTGATACTTCTCCGAGTCGAGGTACTCCTCACTGCCCGGCTCTCTCGCCCTGTTCTCGACGAGCTCGAATGCCGGCCCGTAGATGCCGTAGCTCGCCGCGAGCGTCGCGGCGAGCACGAGCCGGCACATGAAGGCCGGACGCCCGCCGTGCTGGAGGTACTCGTGGAGAATATCCGGCGTGTTCGGCCATAGATTCGGCCGGAAATATTCCCGCGAATCGTGCGTCGTGAGCTCGGTGAGATACGACGTGAGCTCGTGCTTCGTGTTTCGCCACGTGAAATACGTGTACGACTGCGTGAAGCCGAGCTTCGCGAGCCGATGCATCACGCGCGGCCGGCTGAACGCCTCCGACAGAAAGATCGTCTCGGGATGACGGCGCTTGACCTGCCCGATCACCCACTCCCAGAACGCGAACGGCTTCGTATGCGGATTGTCGACGCGGAAGATCGCGACGCCCTGGCCGATCCAGAACTCGAGCACGCTCTCGAGCTCCCGCCACAGCGACTGCCAGTCGTCGGTCTCGAAATCGAACGGGACGATGTCCTCGTACTTCTTAGGCGGATTCTCCGCATGCTGAATGCTGCCGTCGGGCCGCCTTCGAAACCACTGCGGATGGCTTTCGAGATAAGGGTGGTCCGGCGAGCACTGGAACGCGATGTCGAGCGCGATCTCGAGCCCGAGCCGGCGCGCTTCGACGCACAGCTTGCGAAACTCCTCGAGCGTTCCGAGCTCGGGATGCACGTCCTTGTGACCGCCCTCCTCGGCGCCGATCGCCCACGGCGAGCCCGGCTCGTCCTCGCCCGGCTCGAGCGAGTTGTTCGCGCCCTTGCGCTTCGTCCGTCCGATCGGATGGATCGGCGGCAGATAAACGACGTCGAAGCCGAGACCTGCGATATACGGCAGGCGCTTGCGTGCGCTCTCGAACGTGCCGTGACGCTCGCCGCCCTCGGCCGTCGAGCGCGGAAAGAATTCGTACCACGCCGAGAAGCGCGCTCGCTCCCGATCGACGACGACGGGCAACACTTTGTCGTAGTGCGTCTCGAGCGAGCGGTCGGGGTACTGCCGCATCAGCGCGAGCAGCCGCTCGGACAGCGCGAGCTCCAGCCGGCACTCGAGCGGCTCGTCGCCCGCGAGCCGGCGGCCGATCGCCGCGAGCTCGGCGGCATCGTCTCCGCGCGCGCGCGCGGCCGCGTGCTCGGCGAGCTCGGCGCCGACGAGCAGCGCGATCGCGATATCGCCCGGATCCTCGCGCCGCGACAGATCGTGCCGGAACGACAGGAAGCGGTCGACCCAGGCCGCGACCGTATACTCGTACCGCCCGATCGTCTCGACGCGGAACCGTCCGCGCCACCGGTCGTTGACGAGCGGCTCCATCGGCGTCTCGGTCCACGCCGCCTCGCCGGCCGGCCGATGACGCACGACGGCGCCGAGCCGATCGTGCCCGTCGGTGAAGATATCGGCCTCGACGACGACCCACTCGCCGACGACCCGTTTCGCGGCGAAACGTCCGCAATCGACCTCGGGCCGGACGGACTCGATCACCGCGCGCCGCCGCCCGTCGGGCAGGCCGTCGCCGGCGGGAAGCGAGCCGTGGGCGGCGTTCACGGCTCCGCACCGTTCGGGTCGTGTCGGAACACGACGATCGCAAGCGGAGGCAGCGTCATCGTCAGCGAGTGATACCGCCCGTGCGCGCCGACGGGCGCCGCATCGAGCCCGCCGAGGTTGCCTTGCCCCGAGCCGCCGTAAAGCTCGGCGTCGCTGTTCAGCACTTCGCGCCAATACCCGCCTCGCGGCACGCCGACCTGATAGTTCGCACGCGGCACCGGCGTGAAGTTGACGACGGCGAGCACGATCGGCCCGTCGTCGCCATCCTTGCGGATGAAGCTCACGATGCTCTTCTCGCTGTCGTTGCAGTCGATCCACTCGAAACCCGACGGCGCGAAGTCGGAACGGTAGAGACACGGCTCGCCGCGATAGAAGGTATTGAGATCGCGAACCCAACGTTTCAGCCCCGCATGAAGCGGCCGCTCGAGCAGGCCGAAATCGATTTGCTCCTCGTGGCTCCACTCGTTCCACTGACCGATCTCGCCGCCCATGAACAGCAGCTTCTTGCCCGGATGCAGCGTCATATAGCCGAGCAACGTGCGCAGGTTCGCGAACTTCTGCCATTCGTCGCCCGGCATCTTGCGGATCAGCGAGCCTTTGCCGTAAACGACCTCGTCGTGCGAGAGCGGCAGCACGAAGTTCTCCGTGAACGCGTAGAGAATGCTGAACGTGAGCTGGTGGTGGTGATACTTACGGAACAGCGGATCGGTCGATGCGTAGCCGAGCGTGTCGTGCATCCAGCCCATATTCCACTTCATCCCGAAGCCGAGCCCGCCGACGTGGACCGGCCGCGACACCATCGGCCACGCGGTCGACTCCTCGGCGATCGTCTGCACGTCGGGATAGTGCGCGTACACCGTCTCGTTAAGTTTTCGCAGAAAGCTCATCGCGGCGAGGTTCTCCCGCCCGCCGTGCTCGTTCGGAATCCACTCGCCGTCTCGCCGGGCATAGTCGAGGTACAGCATCGACGCGACCGCGTCGACGCGCAGCCCGTCGACGTGATAGCGGTCGAGCCAGAACAGCGCGCTCGACAACAGGAACGCACGGACCTCGTTGCGTCCGTAATTGAAAATATAGCTGTGCCACTCGGGGTGATAGCCCTGCCGCGGATCGCGGTGCTCGAAGACGTGCGTCCCGTCGAAGAACGCGAGGCCGTGCTCGTCGCTCGGAAAATGCGACGGCACCCAGTCGAGGATCACGCCGATACCCCGCTGGTGCAGCGTGTCGATCAGGAACATGAGATCCTGCGGCGTGCCGTAGCGGGACGTCGGCGCGAAGTATCCGACCGTCTGATAGCCCCATGAGCCATAGAACGGGTGCTCCATGATGGGCAGGAGCTCGACGTGCGTGAAGCCCATCTCGCCGACATAGTCTGCGAGCGGCTCGGCGATCTCGCGGTAGCCGAGCCACCGTCCGTCGTCCCCCCGCCGCCACGAGCCGAGATGCACCTCGTAGATCGACCATGGCGCGTCGAGCGCGTTCGCGGCTTCGCGGCGCGCCATCCACTCCGCATCGCCCCACTCGTACTCGAGCGTCCAGACGCGCGACGCGGTTCGAGGCGGCACCTCGGCGAAGAAGCCGAACGGATCGGCCTTGTCGACGCGATAGCCGCCGTGGCGGGAAACGACGTGATACTTGTATGCGGCGCCGCGCTCGACGCCCGGCACGAACGCCTCCCAGATCCCGGACGCATCCGGCCGCGCCGCCATCGGGTTCGCTTCGTCGTTCCAGCCGTTGAAGTCTCCGACGACGGAGACCTTCTCGGCATTCGGCGCCCATACCGCGAAGCGCACGCCGGCCGTCCCGGCGACGACCGCCGGGTGAGCGCCGAGCACGCGGTACAGCCGGGCATGAGTGCCTTCCCGGAAGTAGTAGATATCGCTTTCACCGAGCGGTGCGCTCGTCGCGACGGCAGCGCTGCTCATCGGCTCGCCGGCAGCAAGTTCCATGCCACGCTCATCGGTCCAGACCCGCGCTCTTCGAGATGCTCGCGCGCGCCGCGGCCGCTTGCAACTCGGACGCGTCTCGCGCAGGTCGACCCCGTTCTCGAAACGAGACGAGGCAAGACCCGCGGCGCGTCACTGCCCGCGCTCGATGTGGTAGATCAGATCCCCGCCGCTCGCGACCGACGACGATTCGGTGACGAGCCGCCAGCGGCTCGAAATCGTGTAGCGGAGCCGGAGCGTGTTGACCGGCTCGAACAGGCCGACGCCGTAGCTGACGTAGAGGCTCGGCGTCAGGTATTTGCCGATCACGAACGACGCGGAGTTCGCCTCCGCGGCCTGGCTCTGAATGCCGAACTCGTCGAAGCCGAGCGACTCGTTCAGGCGTTCCGAGACGAAATTACCGCCGCGCAGCCCGAGCGCGACCGCCGCTTGAGACAGCGCCGACGTCTCGGACGTCGACGTGCTCTCGAGCGGCCGGCCGAGCAGCAGATACGA
>CAYMAF010000215.1:0-4808 GCA_964388365.1 uncultured Gammaproteobacteria bacterium
TGCCAGCCGATGTCGGGCACCGCGTCGACGATCTCCTCGCCGTCGAGCTGCAGCAGGATTCGAAAAACGCCGTGCACGCTCGGATGATTGGGTCCGAGATTCAGGAACATGAAATCGCTCGATTCCGTTCCGCGCGTCATGCCCCATTCCTCGGGGACGAAGCGAAGGGCTTCGGTCTCGGCCTCGTAGCGATCGTCCGACAGCTCGAAGCGGCCCATCTCGGTCGCTCGCGCCGGATGCTCCTTGCGCAGCGGGTGACCCTTCCACGTCGGCGGCATCAGGATGCGGCGCAGGTTCGGATGGCCCTCGAAGCGGATGCCGAACATGTCCCAGACTTCGCGCTCGTACCAGCTCGCGCTCGGCCAGATATCGACGATGCTGTCGACGCTCGCGCCGTCCTCGAGCGGAACCTTGATCCGCAAGTCCTCGTTCCGCGAGAACGACATGAGGTGATAGACGAGCGTGAACTCCGAGCTCGGCTGACCGTCGCGTCGGTGACGCACGCGCTCGTCGATTGCGGTCAGGTCGTAGAGCAGCTCGTACGGCTGCGCGAGCTCGTGCTTGAGATAGCTCAGCGCGGCCGGCACGCGGTCGGCCGCGAGCCATAGCGTCGGCACGCCGTCGACCGTCGGCTGCGCGCGGATGCCGTCGGGGAAGGGCTCCGGGCCGAGTCGCCTTTCGAGACGCTCCGCGATCTCGTCGGCACGGCGCAGCCCCCGCGTCTCGAGCAGGGCCGGGGGCGCGGTATCGGTCGGTACGGACACCGTCGCGCTCCGGCTCAGCCCGTTATACCGAGTCCGGGCTGCGCAACGATCGGACCGCGGCGCGCTCGGGGCGCTTCAGGTCGCGGAAGCTCGGCATCGGCGCGCGCTCGATTCCCTGCGGCCCGACGACCCAGGAGAGCGGCCGCTTCTCGCTGCCGACCGCGGCTTGCAGCAGCGTCAAGCCTTCGATCAGCGCGTCGGGACGCGGTGGGCATCCGGGGACATAGACGTCGACGGGCATGAAGCTGTCGACCCCTTGCACGACGCTGTACACGTCGAACATGCCGCCGGAATTCGCGCAGGAGCCCATCGAGATGACCCAGCGCGGCTCCATCATCTGCTCGTAAAGCCGGCGGATCACCGGCGCCATCTTTCGGAACACGGTGCCGGAGATCACGATCAGATCCGCCTCGCGCGGCGTCGCGCGGATCACCTCGGCGCCGAATCGGGCGATATCGAACTTGCTCGTGAACGACGTCGCCATCTCGACGTAGCAGCAAGAGAGCCCGAAGTTGAACGGCCAGATCGAGTATTTCCGCGACCACGCGGCGAGATCCTGAAGGCGGCTCAGGAACACGTTCCGGCGCATCGCCTCCTCGCGCACCGCGGCATTCTCGTCGGCGACGGCGCGTTCGCCGTCCTCCGGGGAGCTCGCTCGGCTGAGCCACCAGCGCATCAGGCCTCCTCTACGGCGTTCGGCCGCGGTGCTCGCCGGCTGCTCGGCGCCGGTGGACGGGAAGATGCGCGCGGCCGAGGCCCCCAGTCGAGCGCGCCGACGCGCCACAGGTACGCGAGCGCGGCGATCAGCACGCCGATGAAGATCAGGATCTCGACGAACGGCGCCCAGCCGCCGTCGCGAGCGATCACGGCCCAGGTCACGATGAACACGACCTCGATGTCGAAGATCACGAACAGCACCGCGACGAGGTAGAACTGCGCGTGGATGCGGAAGCGGGCGCGGTGGACCGGCACGACGCCGGACTCGAACGGGTCGCCGGTCGCGTGCTCGCTGTGGCGCTCCCCGAGCCCGTTCGAGACCGCGAGCACGGCCGCGACGAGCCCGATCGCGACGGCCGCGTAAACGGCCAAAGGCCAAAGGACATCCCCGAGCATACCACCTCCGCGACGAATCGAATGCAATCTTGATGCCGACGGCCGCAACGGCGCCGCCGCCGCGGTTCGGCGACGCGGGCCGTCATCGGCGACGGCGCTGACGCGGTGCCACCAAAAGACGCATGCTCATTGCGTTCGAGACGGCTCCTCCCCGCCCGGTCCACCGGCACGGAGCGCGGCGGCGAGCTCGTCGATCCGGTCGATCTGCTCGAATAGCCGCGGCGCGGCGCAGTGTCGCAGCACTGCGGCGATTTCTTCGTCCTGCTCGGCACGCTGCCGAAGCAAGGCCGCGGCCGCGACGACGACGGCGGCATGGGCGATCTCGAGATCGCGCTTGATCCGCTCGAGCTGCTCGATCGCATGAGTGACGTCCGCCATCGGGCCCTCCGTGTTTCGCGCACGGCTGGATGCAAATACAGGTTATTCTCGGGGCGATGCTCGGGCAGCGGAGAAAGTCGAGCGATCTCGCTCGAAATCGAGCTTGACGGGCGAGGACGAGGACGAGCGGGCTCGGATCCCATCCCGCTTCGAGCAGCGGAGCGATGCTCGGGTGACTTCGCTAGGCGCCCTTGGGTTTAGGGCGCACGGAGGAGAGCCGCCGCACGACCGTTTCAGGCGCGACGTCGAGCGCGTCGCACAACGCGAACATCGTGATCAGCGACGGTTGCCGCCGGCCGCGTTCCAGCAGCGAGACGAATGTCTGATCGAGGCCGCTGTCGAGCGCGAGCTGCGATTGCGAGAGCCCGCGTTCCTCTCGCAGCTCCCTGAGCAACCGGCCGAATGCGGCGCGGAGCCAATCGGCGTCTTCCATATCCGCCCAGCATGGCGATTGCGCACGCGCCGGCCAAAGACTATAGTCGTCAGTATGTACCTATTGAAAACCTCCCTCAACCGGGGAATCCGAGCAAACCGGAGAGTTTCGAGAAGGGAGGATCGGGGCCGGGAGGGCTACCGTTCTCGGGCCAGGGAGGCGGCCGTCCGGTCCTCGCTTATCTCCCCAAGGATACGGAAGGCGGGCGTCTGGCCTTTCTGGCTCCTTCCATAGAACATAGTGGATAAAATTACAACAGTAGACTAGAATATATCTTCGCCCGAAGTGTATTCCGCGCACGGAGGGAACAGAAGAATGACGCACCCTATCTCGCACAAGCAGGCGGCAAAGGAACTGTGCCGGCTGTCAGGCTGGACTCTCACCAATCTACAAATACAGAAGCTGCTCTACTTGGCAGAGCTACATTTTGTAGGCGAGAGTGACGGAGAGGATCAGTTGATTCTAAGTCCTTTTGAGGCTTGGGATTACGGGCCTGTTGTTCCCGACTCCTATCACACGCTTAAGATTTTCGGATCTAAGCCGGTCGAGAATATCTTTCGGACAGTTCCTGAAATCGATGCCGGCAGACGAAAAGAGACGTTGGGCCGAGTGTATAACGCTTATGGCGAATTATCGCCAGGGCAGCTAGTGAGCATCACGCATTGGGACGGAGGGGCGTGGGCCAAGAACTATGCGCCAGGAATCAGCGCAATAATCCCGCGTCGAGACATTCTTGAAGAGTATAGAAAAAGACGAGCCAGAAGCCCCTAGTACCGGCACGGACGTATCGCTAGCCGAAACGCTTGGCCTTAACTTTCCAGCGCCGCCCCTTAGCGAGGTCGCGCCCAAAGATAGGCAGATAGCGGAGCTTCAATCCAAGCTTGCTCATTCTGAGGATAGGCGCGGGGAAGAGCACTACTGGTCCATACTGATCATCGTCTTGCTTTTAGACTTTTTGATTCTTCCCGGCCAATCATGGTTGCTACACGCGCTTACTATTCTGCTGGAAGCCTCGGCGGCGATCTACTTTGCTAAAAAAATGGGGCTAGAGCACGTCGCCGTCATGATGGATGGAATACGGGAATTCATTTCCGATTGCTTGCGTAAGCGCAAATAATCAAACCCCTGGCTTCAATTGCTCGGGGTGCACGGCCCGGCGGTCGTCAACTGGCTCGCGATAGCGTAGCCGCTTCCCATCAGCGGCCTGTATCGCCTCTATAACCCGCTCCCCGTCCATTAGCTCACGGCGGTTGTAGCGGAACTCGAACTCGGCCAGATAGCGATGCAGATGCTTGCGGGAGACCGAGTGATAGATACCGCCGATCCCCTTCTTGAGGATGTTGAAGTAGCCCTCGCAGTTGTTCGTGTACACATCGCCCCGAGCGTACTCGCCATCCGTATGCCGGACCGTATCGTGACCGCCCTCGAACTTGCGCCCGATGGTCTTGTAGGCCCGGTACTCGTCCGTGATGAGACGCGAGCGGCGATCTACGTGCTTGGCGATCGCTTCCCCTAGCGTCTTTGTAGTCACGTCCGGCACGACCATGGAGCGGACTTCCCCGCCGCGCTGGATCATGGCGACGACCGGGGTTTTGAACTCGGACCGCTTGCGGCCCATCTTCGCCTTCCCGCCGATGTAGGTCTCGTCTACCTCGACCGTCCCGGTCAGTGGGTTGCCGTCCGTTGGGGCCATCGCGAAGCGGATGCGGTGGAGCAGAAACAGGCAGCTCTTGTAGCTCAAGCCGGTCTGGCGGTGGATCTCCAGCGCAGAGACGCCCTTCTTGCTCGTCGAAGCGCGCCAGAACGCGAAACACCAGTGGCGCAGGGGAATGCGGCTATCCTCGAATACGGTCCCTGTGTGGACGCTGAACTGCTTCTTACAGCCCCGGCAGCGCCAGCGATAGTGCTTCTCGCGCGAGCCGTCGCGAGCCTTCATCTGGTACACGTCCATGTCACCGCAATGCGGGCAAGCCGGATGCTCACCCCAACGGTGCCTCTCCATGAACTCGACCGCCGCCGTCTCGTCAGCGCAAGCCAGTGGCAGCTCGCGGATTGGCAGGTCGCCCTTCGTGCTCTTGTTCTGTACCTTGGCCATGCGAAACATTTTACTTGATGAAATG
>CAYMAF010000216.1:0-4797 GCA_964388365.1 uncultured Gammaproteobacteria bacterium
GCGTTGCGAAACTCGATCGTGCCGTCGAGATCCTGCGCCGCAGGCCAGTCGCCGACGTAACGCAGCAGCCCGTCCTCGATCTCGGCCGTGACCCGAAACAGCCCTTCTCCACCGTCGAACGGAAAGGCGGCGAGAGGGCCGACGAGCTCGAGATCGGCACCGACGACTCGGCCGCCGCGGATCGCACCGTCGAGCCACTCGACGGCGCGGCGAGGCATCTTGTGCGCGGGCAGGTAGCGGCTCGCGGCGGCCGCGCGAAAGCCTTCGGCGCTGGCCGCGAGATCGAGCGTCGGCGAGCTGCCGTCGACCGGAAACGTGATCTCGAGACTCGAGCGAGCGCGCAGGTCGGGCGTCGCCAAAACGAGATCATCGCCGACGAGACGCACCGCGTCGGCCCCCTCGCGCCAGACCACGAGGCCCGAGAGCTCGTCGATCTCGAGCGCGGAACGGAACAGCGCCGGCCAGTCGAGCTCCGCCGACCGCGTCTCGAGCTCGAGACGGCCGCTCGATGCGTCCGCTCTGACTTCTCCGGACAATCCGTCGAAGCCCGGTCGGCCGCCGGACGGATCGAGGCCGAGGCGATCGAAGCGCGCCGAGACCGCGTAAACCGGCACGTCTGCCCCGCTGCGCCATGTCGCATCGAGCTGCGTGAGGTCACCGCGCGGCTCGAGCTCGAGCCAAACCGAAGCCCAGCCCTCCGCATCGAACGCCGCGATGACCGGCGCAAGATCGTCGATCCGCACGAAGGAGCTGCGCACCGAGATCTCGGACGCGCCGCCGGTCCCGGCCGCGACATCGAGCACGAGATCCGCGTCGTCCGGCCACGTGCGGCCGCCGCGCTCGATCTCGATATCGTTCAGCGCGAGCCGCCAACCCGCGTCCGTCCGTGTCCACTCCGCGGCGAGCGCGGCTCGGTCGTAGCGCGCGCCTCGGGCATCCGCCCACTCGACGTCGGCGAGCCTCGCATCGAGCTGGGCGCGCAAGAGCGTGCCGTCGCGCCACTCGAGCCAGATCGAGAAGTCGCCGTCGCCTCGCCGCGGCCACCCGGAAAGATCCGGCAGCGCCGCGCCGATCGCCGCGAGGTCTGCTTGCTCGGCCCGACCGAAGACGCGCCACCCGCCGCGGCGAAAATCGGCCTGGACGGCGACGTCGAGCTGCGAGGCGACGGCGGCCGGCGGGCTGGCCCGCGCGTCGAGCGCGAACGTGCCGCTGTCCCGGCCGAGATCGAGCGCGACGTCCTCGAACAGCCAATCGACGCCGCGGGCGGGATCGAGATAGCGCACGGAGCTGCGGCGCACCGCGATCTCGAGCTCGCGCGGCAGCCACGCCGCAAGGCTCGACGCGCCGTCGCCGGCCGGCGCCCGCTCGAGCACGAGCCGGCCGTCGTCGAGGCGGCGCAGCGTCAGCGACGTTCCGTCGAACGTCAGACTCTTCGCGCGAACCTCGCGCCGCACGAGCGCGAAAGCATCGAGCACGACGCTCGCGCGGTCTGCGGACAGGAACGGCTCGCGCTCACCCGGCGCGGCGACGGTTGCGTCATGGAACGTGAGCTCGAAACCGCGTAGAACGAAACGGACGTCCATCCGCTCGAAACCGAGCTCGAGACCGAGCGCATCGCCGAGCGCACGCTCGATCTGCGCCTGATAGCTCGGCAGCTGCATCGCGGCGATGCGCAGCGCGCCGATCGCGACGGCGAGAAGAATCGCGAGGCCGCCGACCGCGGCGAGCAGCCCGCGAACGATGCGCCCGACGATCCCCGTTCCCGCGCTCACATCAGCACGACGTCGAATTGGTCCGGCGCATACATCGCTTCCGCCTGGAGCCGGATCGACTTGCCGGTGAGCTCCTCGAGCTCGGCGACGCTGCTCGATTCCTCGTCGAGCAGCCGCTCGATGACGTCGGGACGCGCGAGAACGAGCAGCTCCTGAAAATCGAACTGACGGTGCTGCCGAACGATCTCGCGGAAGATCTCGTAGCAGACCGTCTCCGGCGTCTTGACGAATCCGCGCCCTTCGCAGCTCGGGCACGGCTGGCACAGCACGTGCTCGAGGCTCTCGCGATTGCGCTTGCGCGTCATCTCGACGAGGCCGAGCGGGGACACGCTCATGATCTGCGTCTTCGCATGATCGTTCGCGAGCCGCGCGGTCAAGGTCTGCAGCACCTGATGGCGATGCTCCTCCTCGACCATGTCGATGAAGTCGATGATGATGATGCCGCCGAGGTTACGGAGCCGAAGCTGGCGCGCGATGACGACCGCGGCCTCGAGATTGGTGCGGAAGATCGTCTCCTCGAGATTGCGGTGACCGACGTATGCGCCGGTGTTGACGTCGATCGTCGTCATCGCCTCGGTCTGATCGAACACGACGTGGCCGCCGGATTTCAGCGCGACCTTTCGATTCAGCGCGCGGTCGATCTCGTCCTCGATGCCGTACAGGTCGAATATCGGCCGACTCTCCGCATAGAGCTCGATCTTCGGCGCCATGTGCGGCATGAAGCGCTCGGCGAATTCCTTCATGCGCTGGTATTCGTCGGCCGAATCGACCCGCACGCGCTCGACGTCGGGGCCGAGCAGGTCTCGCAGCACCCTGAGCGGCAACGCGAGATCTTCGTGAACGAGCTCCGCGGGGCCGGCCTTCGCCGCGGCTTCCTCGATCGCTTCCCAGAGCTTTTGCAGGAACAGCATGTCCGCGCGAAGCGCCTCGAGCGACGCGCCCTCGGCCGCGGTGCGGACGATGTACCCCGCCTTCGTCGGCGTCGTGATGATCGAATCCATCAGCGCGCGTAGGCGCTCGCGCTCGGCCTCGTCCTCGATCCTCGCCGAGATGCCAATGCCGCTCCCCTTCGGCAGCATCACGAGGTAGCGCGACGGGATCGTGATGTGCGTCGTAAGCCGTGCACCCTTCGTGCCGAGCGGATCCTTCAGCACCTGCACGAGCACCTCGCCGCCCTCGGTCACGAGGTCGCGAATGTTCGGCTCGCCGTTGCGCCCGCCCGCGGCCGCGTCGTCGCCCGCGATGTCCGACGCATGCAGGAACGCCGTGCGCTCGAGGCCGACGTCGACGAAAGCGGCTTGCATGCCGGGCAGCACTCGCGAAACGCGGCCCTTGTAGATGTTGCTGATCAGGCCTCGCCGGCTCGAGCGCTCGATCACGATCTCCTGCAGCATGCCGTTCTCGACCAGCGCCGCGCGGACCTCGCGCGGAGTGACGTTGATCAGGATTTCCTCTCTCACGCTCGGCCTTTCGACCAGCCGCCCTGCACCCCGGCGCGCTCGAGCAGCTGCGCGGTCTCACAAAGAGGCAAGCCCATCACGCCCGAATAGCTTCCCGACAAGTGCTCGACGAATACCGCGCCGACGCCCTGGATGCCGTACGCGCCGGCCTTGTCGAAAGGCTCGCCGGTTGCACAATACGCGCGGCGCTCCGCGTCCGTCGTCGCGCGGAATCTCACTTCGCTGACATTCAATGCGGCTTCGACGCCGACCGGAGAGCGTACGGCCACGCTCGTGAACACCCGATGAACGCGCCCGGAGAGCGCCTCGAGCATCGCGAGGGCGTCGGCCTCGGATACGGGTTTGCCCAGGATCCGCCCGTCGAGCACAACCGCGGTATCGGCGGCGACGACCGGAACGGGCGCGACGCCGCCCCAAACGGCCTCGGCTTTCGCTCGAGCGAGACGCTCGACATAACGCTCCGGCGGCTCGTCTGCGCAGACCTTCTCGTCGATCTCGGCCACCCGCACGACGTGCGGCACGCCGATCTGCTCGAGCAGCGCGCTGCGGCGCGGCGACGCCGACGCCAAATAGACGAAATTGTCGGACATTCAAGTGACTATACGCAATCGAACGGTGCCCGGCATAGTCCGCGACCCGCAAAAAGCTCATTCGGCGGCTTCGAGGACGTCGGCGGCCGGCGCGCTCAGGCGCGGTGATACGGGTGGCCTTCGAGCAGGCTCGCGGCCCGGTAGAGCGCCTCGGCGACGACGATCCGGACGAGCCCGTGCGGCAGCGTCAGCGGCGACAACGACCAGGTCTCGTCGGCACGCTCACGGCACGACGGCGCGAGCCCGTCCGGGCCGCCGACGAGGAGGCTCACCGCCTTGCCCGCGCCGCGCCAGCGCTCGAGCCGCGCCGCGAGATCGGCCGTTCGCCACGGATCGCCGCGCTCGTCGAGCGCGACGACATGCGCGCCGCGCGGCAGCGCCGCGAGCATCCTTTCCCCCTCCTGCTCGACGGCTCGCGCGGCGGGCGCACCGCGGATGCGGGTTCCGAGCGGAATCTCCTTGAGCTCGAGGGTCAGCGGAGGACGCAAGCGCCGCGCGTACTCGGCGTACCCCTCCTCGACCCAGCGCGGCTGGCGGGCGGAGACGGTGATCAGCATGAAACGCACGGCTTCGCTCCTCGGCGGGGCATGCGGCGCGCCGAACCGGCGGACACGGGCGCCCGAGCGTCGGCCGCGGCGCGGCCGGCCCGGCGCGTCGAGATCAAGGGATCGCTGCGCCCTCGTCGCGCGCCGGGAGATCCCACAAGCTCTCGATGTTGTAGAACTCCCGGACCCGAGGCAGCATCACGTGCACGATCGCGTCGGCGAGATCGACGAGCACCCATTCGCCGGCATCCTGCCCCTCGACGCCGAGCGGATCGATGCCCGCGGCCTCGCAGCGCTCGACCAGCGTATCCGCGATCGCACGCACGTGGCGGTCCGATCGCCCGCTCGCGATGATCATGTGATCGGTCACGGACGTCAGATGCCGCACGTCGAGATTCACGATCTTCTCGGCCTTCATGTCGTCCAGCGT
>CAYMAF010000217.1:0-4766 GCA_964388365.1 uncultured Gammaproteobacteria bacterium
GTATCCGGCGTCGTCAGCGCGTGCGGCTCGACCGCAGGCGGCACGCCGTGACCGAGCGTGCCGATATACCCGCAGCGGCGCCCGAGCCGCGTCATCGCCTGCGCGGCGAGATACGCGACGGTCGTCTTGCCGTTCGTGCCGGTCACGCCCGCGAGCGCGACGTGCTCGATCGCGTGCCCGTAAAGCCGGCGCGCGAGCTCGCCGAGCCGCGCGGCGAGCCGCTGCACGGCGACGCTCCGCGCATGCACGGCGTCGCCGAGCGCTGCCGGGTGCAGCCCTTCGGTCGTCTCGGCCGGATCGTAGAGCACGACCTCGGCGCCGCGCGCGAGCGCATCGGCCGCATGCCGCAGCCCGTGATCGCGTCCGCCGCGGATCGCGACGAACGCGCTGCCTCGGCCCGCGTCCCGGCTGTCGAGCACGAGATCGCGAATCGGCACGGCCGCATGACGGCCGGCCGGCGAGCGGAGCAGCTCGCCGAGCGCGATCGCAGCGATGCCCGGCGCCGACGTCATCGGGCGCCTCCGTGCGATGCGAGCGATACCGTGGTCTCGGCGCCGTCGGGCGCGAGCGCCGGCGGCGGCACGAGCTGGGTCAGCGTCGGATGAAGCACGTCGTCGCCCACCGGGACCCTGAGCGGCGGCGCCGGCAGCGCGTCCGGCGGCACCGCGAGAATCCTGAGCGCGCCGGCGACGATGCGCGAGAAGACCGGCGCCGCGACGTCACCGCCGTAATACGAGCCGCCCTTCGGCTCGTCGATCATCACGACGACGACGAGCCGCGGGTCGCTGACCGGCGCGACGCCGGCGAACCAGGCGGTGTAACGGTCTTTCGAGTAGCCGCCGGCGGCCGCCTTCCACGCAGTGCCGGTCTTGCCCGCAATGCGATAGTTGTCGACGGCCGCGCGCCGGCCGGTCCCTTCCGGGCCGACGACGGCTTCCATCATCTCGAGCACCTGCGCCGCGGTGCGCGCGGACACGACGCGCGAGCCTTCGGGCGGCTCGTCGACCGCGACGAGCGAGACGGGACGCAGCACGCCGCCGGCCGCGAGCGCCGCATACGCGCGCGCGAGCTGCAGCGTCGTCACCGACAAGCCGTAGCCGTACGACATCGTCGCCTGCTCGACCGGGCGCCACGTATCCGGATCGCGGAGCAGGCCCGCCGACTCGCCCGGGAAGCCGCTGTTCGTCAGACGGCCGATGCCGAACCCGGACAGCACGCTCCACATATAAGAAGGCTCCATCGCGAGCGCGACGCGAACCGTGCCGAGATTGCTCGATCGCGCGAGCACGGTCGTCAGCGTGACGGTGCCCAAGCTCTTGTCGTCGTCCGACAGCACGCGGTTCCCGATCCGGACCGACGACGTATCGATTAGCGAGCTCGGCGTATAGAGACCGGCCTCGATCGCCGCGGCGAGCGCGAACGGCTTGAAGCTCGAGCCCGGCTCGAAGATGTCGGTGACCGCGCGGTTCTTGTAGCGCGAGACGTCAAACTGCCCGCGATCGTTCGGGTTGAACGCCGGCTGATTCACCATCGCGAGCACTTCGCCGGTCGCGGGATCGAGCACGACCGCCGAAGCCGCGCGCGCGTTGCTGTCCGCGGCCGCGGCCTTGAGCTCGCGGTACGCGAGATACTGCAGACGCAGATCGATGCTCGTGCGCAGCGTTCGTCCGGGCCGCGGCTCCTTGATCAGCTCGACGTCGCCGATGACCCGGCCGAGCCGATCCTGCAGCACGCGCTTGCGGCCGTTCTCGCCGGCGAGCCAGTAGTCGTACTCGAGCTCGAGGCCCTCCTGGCCTTTGTCGTCGATATCGGTGAAGCCGACGATATGGCCGACGACCTCGGCGGCCGGGTAGTAACGGCGGTACTCGCGGATCGTCCGCACGCCCGGGATGCCGAGCGACATCACGTCCGCGGCCTGAGCCGGCGTGATGTGCCGCTTCAGGTAAAGGAACTCGCGGTCGAAATGGCTCGTGACCCGCCGCGTGAGCTCGCGCTCGTCGACGCCGAGCTTCGCCGCGAGCTCGCCGAGCCGATCCAATGCGCGGCGCAGCTCCTTCGGATTGACCCAGACGCTGTCCACCGGCGCGCTGACCGCGAGCGGCTCGCCGTGCCGAT
Source organism: uncultured Gammaproteobacteria bacterium (assembly GCA_964388365.1). Lineage (GTDB taxonomy): Bacteria > Pseudomonadota > Gammaproteobacteria > Steroidobacterales > Rariloculaceae > ZC4RG20. Next base: position 2,116 of record CAYMAF010000217.1, read on the forward strand.
CGGTGATCGGCCCGCGATGGGCCACGATCTCGACGGTGCGCAGGTGACGGTTATCGCCCTGTTCCTCGAGAAAATCCTGGCTGACGAACTGCAGATACAGCACTCGCGCCTCGAGCGCGGCCGCGCAGAGGCCGAGCCCGAGCAGCACGAAGCGGCTGCGCCAGCGCGGCGGCGCGATCTTCGGCCCTTTCTTCCGCCTCGCGCTCATGGCCGCGGCTCCGCGACGACGACGACCTGCGCCGCGGCCGGCGCTTCGAGATTCAGCCGATCGCGCGCGATCGATTCGATCCGCGAGTGCGTCGCGAGCATGCCCTGCTCGATCTGAAGCTGCCGCCAGTCGATCTGCAGCCGGTCGAACTCGCGATTCAGCCCCTCGAGCTCGACGAACAGCTGGCGCGCATCGTGCTCGGCGCGGATCAACGCGAGGCCGGAGCCGACGACCGCAACCGCGAGCGCCGCGGCGAGCACGAGCTCCCTGATCTCGGCGCGGCTCATGCGGCCTCCTCGTGCGGCAGCTTCTCGGCGACGCGCAGGCGCGCGCTTCGCGCACGCGGGTTGCGCGCAATCTCGGCGGCGCTCGGCCGCACGAGCCGGCCGCAGAGCTTCAGCGTCGGCCGCGCCGAGGCCGGCATCGTCGGCAAGCCGGCATAGCGCGGATCGCCGCGAGCGGCGCGCGCCATGTAGCGCTTGACGATGCGGTCCTCGAGCGAATGGAAGCTGATCACGGCGAGCCGGCCGCCGGGCGCGAGCAGCCGTTCCGCCTGCCGTAGGCCGGCCTCGAGCGCGTCGAGCTCGCGATTGACCGCGATGCGGATCGCCTGGAACGCCCGGGTCGCCGGATGAAGCTTCGGCTTGCCGCGGCCCGCGGCGCGCGCGATCACGTCGGCGAGCTGCGTCGTCGTCGTCAGCGGCGCGTCTCGGCGTGCGCGAACGATCGCCGCGGCGATCGCGCGGGCCCGCGGCTCCTCGCCGTACTCGCGCAGCACGCGCTCGAGCTCGGCCTGCCCGACGCGCGCGAGCCATTCGGCGGCCGATTCGCCGCGCGTCGGATCCATCCGCATGTCGAGCGGCCCTTCGCGCGAGAAACTGAAGCCTCGCGATGCATCGTCGAGCTGCGGAGACGACACGCCGAGATCGAAAAGCACGCCGGCGAGCGGGCTGCCGGCCAGCCACGGGCGCACGACCGCCTCGAAGTCCTCGAACCCCGAATGCTCGATCGAGAAGCGCGGATCCGCGCCGAATCGCCGACGCCCCGCCGCTACCGCTTCAGGATCCTTGTCCAATGCGAGCAAACGCCCCTGTCCGCCAAGCCGTGCGAGAATCTCTGCGCTGTGCCCCCCGCGGCCGAAGGTCGCGTCGACGTAGGCTCCGTCCGCCGCGACCGCGAGGCCGGCGAGCGCTTCTTCCATCAGCACGGGCTGATGTTCGGGCCTCCCGCTCACCCGCTAAGGCGCTCTAGAGAGACAGCGACTCAAGTTCTTGAGGTAGATCCGCAAGGTCCCCGTCATCGGCGGCGAGCCACTCGTCTCGGCGAGCGTTCCACCGCTCTTCGTCCCACAGCTCGAACTTATTGCCCTGCCCGATCAGCATCGCGTGCCGGTCGAGACCCGCGAACTCGCGCAGCTCGCGAGGTATTAGGATTCGGCCGTGCGCGTCCATCTCCAGTTCCGTCGCGTAGCCGACCATCAAGCGTTGGAGACGCCGAACCTGCTTGTTCAAGCTGGGCAATCGAACGAGCTTGCGCTCAATCTCCTCCCAGTCGGGAAGCGGATAGATCAGCAGGCAGTAGTCACGATCGACCGTCGCGACGAGATTCCCGTCCGCGCGGGTCGTGATGCGTTCTCGGTATCGACTCGGAATCGCGAGCCGGCCTTTCGCATCCAACGAGACTTTCGAAGCACCGCGAAACATCGTTGGCCCGGCCGCGCCATTCCTGCCCACTTTCTACCACTTCGCGACACTATGAGACAGCCCCCTCCGACTGTCAACCAAACGAATCTCACGTTTCCGGCGGATCGACAAACGGTTAGCGAGCACGTCGAAACGCCCGTTGCGGCCGCGTTTTCACGGCCCTCGGCAGGGCCGTGATCGGCCGGCGGCTTGTCGCAAAATGACGACCCCAAAGCCCCGCTGCGCTTGGCGAACGCACGGCTCGAGCCAACCGGTTCAGTGTTCGCGACGACCATGACGGCAACGGGAATCGTGGAAAGCTCGTGGGTCGACGACGGATCGGCGAGACGAGATCGCTATCGCCGCACGGTCGAAGATGCTAGCATAATTAGTCCCTAATAAGGCACTAATTATGGCCAAGCCGAGAAACCTGCTCGCAACCGTCACGATCAAGGTGTCGGGCAACGCGTTGCTCGAGCATTACCTCGAGAAACTCGTCGAGACCGGCTTCTACGGCAACAACCCGACCGAGGCCGCCGGCATCGTGCTGAGCCGCGAGATCGAGCGCCTCGTCAGAGAAGGGGTGATTCCGAAAGCGCCTCCGGGCGTGCTCCGGTTGTCGCGCAAAGGCGAATAAGCGCGAGGCGAATAAGAAGGGCGAACAGCGGCCGCGCCGCGAATGAGAAAGGGGCCGGATCCCGTTTCGGCGGAAGCGGAATCCGGCCCCTTTATTCAGAGGGAAGGAGCCGGCCGATAAGCCG
>CAYMAF010000218.1:0-4764 GCA_964388365.1 uncultured Gammaproteobacteria bacterium
CCATGCGCTCGGCGAGCGGCGAGCGTCCGCCCGGGCCGCCGCCGAGCAGATCGATGAACGCGTCCTCGAAACGAGGCTCGACGCGCTGCAGCACTGCGCCCTCGTCCCGGGCGAAGCCATCAACGGCGGCGAGCGCCGCAGCATCCGGCTCGTGCGGCCGCGGCGTGCGGGCTCCGTCCGGACCGACGCCGTCCGCCGCGGCGAGCACGACGCGCACCGCTTCGCCTTGGATCACGCCGTCGCGCACGCCGGGCAGGTCGAGCGCGCGGCGCAGCACGCCGCGCCGCCGATCGCCGACGCCGCGAAGCTGAAACGATCGTGCGGCGACGCGGTCGCGAAGCTCGCCGGGCGGGCCGGTGAACCGGATCCGGCCTTCGTCGAGCAGCAGCACGTCGTCGCATCGCTCGGCCTCGTCGAGGTACGCCGTCGACCAGACGACGGCCAAGCCGTCGGCCGCGAGCCGCTGCACGATCGCCCACAGATCGCGCCGCGACAACGGATCGACGCCGACGCTCGGCTCATCGAGCAGCAGCACGCGCGGCCGCCCGAGCAGCGCGCAGCCGAGACCGAGCTTCTGCTTCATGCCGCCCGAGAGCTTGCCGGCGAGCCGCCGCGTGAACGGACCGAGCCGCGTGAACGCGAGCACCTCCGCGAACGCACGCTCGCGCTCGGCCGCCGAGAGACGGCGCAGCTTCGCATGGAAGTCGAGATTCTCGGCGACGGTGAGATCCTCGTAGAGCCCGAACCGCTGCGGCATGTAGCCCGCCAGCATGTGAATCTCGTCGGCATCTCGGACGCTGTCCCGGCCTGCGACCTCGATCCGTCCGTCGCTCGGCACGAGCAGCGCGGCCATCAGGCGCATCAGTGTCGTCTTGCCCGCACCGTCCGGTCCGACGATGCCGGTCAGCCGGCCGGGCTCGATTCGTGCGCTGACGCCGCGGAGGGCCCAAGCCGTGCCGAAGCGCTTCGAGACGCAGTCGAGCACGACGGCTCCGCTCGACGGCACGGCGCCGTCGTCGGCCGCGCCGCCCCCGCGTTCGTGCCGTCGGCCGCGTCGGAAGAGTCCGCGCATCACTCCATTCCGCCGTCGAACGTCACCGTGACCGGCATCCCCTGACGCAGCCCTGAGTCGGGCTCGGTCACGACGATGCGCACTCGGTAGACGAGATCGGTTCGTGCGGTCGCGGTCTCGACGGTCTTCGGCGTGAACTCCGCCCGAGGCGACACGAACCCGACCTGCGCGCGATAGCTGCGGCCCGCGGTATCGGTGTGCACTCGCGCTTGCATCCCAGGTGCGACGCGTCCGAGATCGGGCTCGGCGACATAGGCTCGAACCCATACCGGCTCGTCGAGCGAAAGCGTGTAGACCGGCTCGCCGGGGCCAAGGATCGCGCCGGGTTCCCGGATGCGCGTGATCAGCGTGCCGGCCGACGGGGCATAGAGCCGGGTATCGTCGACATCGGTCGCGGCGATCGCCGCTTCGGCGCGCGCAAGCTCGAGCTCGGCCTCGGCCGCCGTGATCTCCTCATCGCGAAAGCCCGCTCGCGCGAGCGCGAGCGCTTCCTCGGCGGCCTGAAGACGCGCCGCCGCCTCGTCGGCGCGCGCGGCGGCCTGATCGACGCTGCTCTTCGCGGTCAGTCCCCTTTCGTCGAGGCCGCGCTGACGTTGGAGCTCCTGCTCCGCGTTACGCAGCGCGGCGCGCGCTTCGGCGACGTTCGCCTCGGCCCGCTCGATCTCCTCGGGCCGGCTGCCCGCTCGCACGAGCGTCAGCCGTGCCTCGGCGATCCCGACACGCGCTTTCGCGGCGCGCAGCGCTTCGCGGTACGGCTTGTCGTCGAGCGCCGCGAGCAACACGCCCGCCTCGACACGGTCGCCCTCCTCGAAATACATCTCGGCGAGCCGCCCGCCGACGCGGAATCCGAGCCTGACCTCGCGGATATCGACGTTGCCGTAGAGCGTCAACGGCTCGCCGTCGGCGCGCCGCTCGCCCTGCCACCAATATGCGGCAGCAACGGCCCCCAGCACCAGCACCGCGACGGCAATCCGCTTAAGCATCCCGACCGGCCTCCGTGAGAGACGCGGCGACGGTCCGGCGTAGGACGTTCTTGATCCTCGCCGTCTGCCGTGCGTCCAGGCGTCCCCATCCGGTGAAGCGAAGCGCCGTTGCGCGCGCGACGCGGAAGATCAGCGCCTGACCGATGATCGTCAGCACGATCACACGGTCGTTCGCGGTCGGCGTCGCATGGCCCCGCACGCGGGCCACGAGCACCGCGAGCTGCGCGAGCAGACGGCCTTGCAGACGGTCATAAAGGAGATCGAAGGCCGGAGACGGCTCCTGCTGCTCGCGCACGATGATCCTCGCCCACGCCGCCGATTCGTCCGACGACAGCACCTCGACGAAACGGTCGAGGAGCTTGAAGAGCAGCTCGAGATAAGCCTGCCGTGCCGCCGCGGCGGACGCGTCCATCGCCCGCAGCGCCGCCTCGGCCTCGGCCGCGGCCGGTCCGATGCGCGCACCGATCTCCTCGACGATGCGCTCGACGACGACGCGATAGAGCCCCTCTTTCCCGCCGAAGTAGTACGAGATCAACGCCGGGTTCGCACGTGCCTCGCGCCCGATCGCCTTCGTCGTCGCAGCGAGATACCCGTCGCGGCCGAAAACGCGAATACCGGCCTCGACGAACGCGTCCCGCGTCGTCGTCCCGCGCGAGCCCCTGATGCCGACGGGACGAGCAGCGCCGCCTCGCTGCGTCTTTCGAAGCCGCTTCGCGTTCGTTCGGCGCACCGAGGACTTGAGGGCCATCCGGTGATATTAATCGTGCGATCAATCTTGTCAATCGCGCGATTAACTCCTCATCGCGTCGGATCGGCATGGCCGCCGCATAGCCGCGGACGGGCACGAAGGGGAACCGGCGTGCTCGCGGTGAAGATGAAGCGCGGCCGAAGCCTCGAGCGGCGAGCGCCGCGCACGGACCGTTACCGCGGAGAATGGAACGCGAAAGAAACGAGGGCCGGAGCGTGCCCGTGCTGAGACGCCCCGGCCCCTAGGCCCTCCTCCCCTCGAATATTCCGGCGGGCGTGCGTCCCCGTACCTACACGCGCGCCGACTCCACGAGGCTAACGGACGAAACACTGCACGTCAACGAAAGTCCTCGACTCGGTACGCTCTTCGGTTCGGCTACGGCTCGCATCGTCGGGATCACTCGCAGCCGCAGCATGACGACCGTCTTTGCGACGACTCGCATCGGCGCGGCCGCACACCGCAGGTCATGAGCCGCCGTCGACTCGAGCGTCCCGCAAGGAGCCGCCACGATAGCTTCGCGGCGGGCTCGCTCATGAACGACCGGCATTGGTGGGCGGGCGTGCCCGCGCCATATCGTCCCTGACCGGACCGCCGTCCATCCGCTCCTCGCGGCTGCGTGCGTACCGGCGAACGCCGCACGAGAAGACGCGGCGTGCTCGTTGCAAATGACGCCGAACGAAACGGTCGGCTTCGATCGCATTTGCAGAACGTGTACGGGTTCACAAACCTCGGCGCGCGTTAGACGCGCGCGAAGCCCCGCTCCGTGTCGCGCCGTGACGATGCAACGGCGGCCGCTCCGTGCACCGCGCACGAACATGAACGAGAACTGAATCTCATGCTTGACATCCCGCTGATCGTCATCGACAAGAAACTTGCGCTTCACCCACTTGCCATTTCTTCCTCGAAGTCGCAGAGTCTGAAATAGGAAGAAGCCGCTATGCGGGGATCATCAATCTTGAATTCGTGCGTTGCCGTGAGTGAACAATTCGCTGTCGTCATCGTCTCAATCAATGACGACACGGGAATGGATACGGCACGTCTCGTGCAACGCGTTTGGGGGCAGACGTGACCGAGCCGTTGTGACACATGCCGGCGGCCTCCTCGGGACGAGAGGAGGTTCGCGCGCGCCGGAGGGAAGGAGATGCCTATCTCTATCGAAGAGGAACCGAATCGCTCGGATGACTTCATCGAAACCTTGAGCTCTTTCAGCCGGCTCCATCGCGCGCAGCGTTGGGAAGGCACATTCGGGGATTTCCTATCCCAAATCCTGCCGGCCAATCCGGCCGCCGTGGCCCGGTCTAGCCACGAATACATCTGGGACATGCTGCGTTGGCACGGCCTTCAGGCCGATCCCGACGCATCGGACAGCACCGCCGGCCGCGCGCTGTTCAAACGCGAGCTGTTCGGCATCGACGAGCCGCTGAGCCGCGTCGCCGACTACTTCAAGGCCGCGGCGGCCGGCTCCGATGTCGGCCGACGCCTTCTTCTGCTGCTAGGTCCGCCGTCCGGCGGCAAGTCGACGCTCGCGATCCTGCTGAAGCGCGGCCTCGAGGAGTACAGCCGCACCGACGAGGGGGCGCTGTATGCGATCAAGGGATCGCCGCTCCGCGAGAATCCGCTGAATCTCATCCCTGCGAGCCTGCGCGCCGAGTTCCGCGAGCGCTACGGCATCGAGGTCACCGGCGAGCTCTCGCCGTGGGCGCGCGATTACGTCGAGCGGGAGTTCGAGGGCGATTTCGTTCGTGTCCCGGTCGAGCGCGTCTTCATCTCCGAAGCTTCGCGCATCGGCATCGGCACGTACGCCCCGCACGACCCGACGACGGCCGACATCGCCGATCTCGTCGGCTCCGTCGATCTCGCGAAGGTCGCGCACATCGGCGACGAGGGCGACCCGCGCGCGTGGTCATGGTCGGGCGCGGTCTACGCGGCGAGCCGCGGCATGCTCGAGATGATCGAGATCC
>CAYMAF010000219.1:0-4757 GCA_964388365.1 uncultured Gammaproteobacteria bacterium
TCGGCCGGCGGCTCGACGTCCGCCTCGATCAGCGCATCGAGCTGCTGGAACGAGCTGTCCGCCGCGCGGAGCACCGCACGGAACAGCACGCCGTCGACGATCGACCAGAACGCGGCGGCCGCGATGACGATGCCGATGAGGTGCGATACGCGCTGCGGAACGTAGCGTGCGAGCACGCTCGCGACGGCTCGATAGAGAAGCTTGAAGAGCCGCGCGGCAATCACGACGGCCCCGAACACCGCCGCCGCGATGAGCCCGACCGTCAACGGCCGCGCCCCCTCGACCGGCGGCATCTCCATCAGCATGCGGACCGAGTTCTGCCAGCCGGACGCCTTCCACAGAAATACCGCGGCGGTGATCGCGCATGCGGTCCCCGCGGCGAGCCGCACCGCCCGGCGCCAGCGCCGTTGCGGCCGAGGCAGCTCGAGGTAGCGCCAAAGCGCATCGCCGAGAACGCCGATCCCATAGCCGGCCGCGAGCGACAGGCCGGATACGAGCCCCTGCATCGGAGCCGACCGGGGCAGCAGGCTCGGCGTCAACGAGAATGCGAAAAGCAGTGTGCCGACCACCAGGCCGGACGAAGAAAGCGGAGCCGGTAATCTGAGGTCGATGCGCACGCCGCCGCCCGCGTCAGCTCGCTCGCGATCATCGTAGCCGCTGGAGCGGCGCGGCGCATGCGAGGCGGAGGCAGCCCCTATGTCGGCGGCTCTGCCGCAGTGCGCTCGGCGGTCGCCGAAAAAGGGGTTCGAAAAAGGAGCCCGCCCCGTGATCCCTCACGCAAAGGGGAGCGGCTCCTTCCTCGAACCCGAAAAAAGAAAGCGACCGGACCGCTTCGCGCGCGCATGAGCATCGGCTCGAGACGGCACCCGCACCCCGGCTGCGCGAAGCGCCTGGCTCGAGCACGGGTCAACCACGAGACCCTGCGCGACCGGATCGTACAGGGGGGACTCTGTAGCCGGTCGAACGCGAAACGGCCCGGTCGAAACGCCAGCACCACGTCCTCGTCGACGCCGCCGGAACCAGGCCGCACACCCAGATTCGTTCCCGGTATGTGCCCGCAAGCGCCCGCTCGAATCGCTCATCGGCGTCATCGCGAAGCCCCGGCGTCCCACCGATCACGCGATGAGAAACCAACAAAGAAGCAACGCGCTCCAGGCGGCGAGGCCGACGGTCACGCCGACGACGATGCCTTTCACCGGCGCAAGCGAACGCTCTTGCTGCTCTTGGCGCCGACGCGCCTCGAGCAAAGCGAGGTGAAACGTGACATTGTCGAGCCCGATCAACTGAGCCATGTCATTCCCTCCGCCGATTCACCTCACATGCGGTAGGGTATAGCATACTACTCTCGGCATCGCCAATACCGAGCCCTACCTATTCGCAGCCACAATTTTCCCGCCTCGAAGAGCGGTGCGACTGAAAGAGGATTACGAGCCCGCCGCGCCTCGCCCGACAGATGCGCGACCTACTTGCTCAATACAACTAATTGCCCGCGCGGACCCGCGGGCGGGAGGCCGCCTCGAAGCTCGACGACGCGCGACGGACGAAAACGCTCGCGGGCCCGATCAGAGGACGTTTGCTGCCTGGCGGGCCGCAGGCGCGGCTACTTGCGGCGGCGCTTCAATGCCCCTTTAGCCGAGCTGGATTCGCCGGGCCGGCCGTTGCGGCCGTCCCGCTTGGGCGTTCTATCGGGACCGAAAATGAGGAATTCCTGATCCGTGCCGAGAATCTGAACGAGGGCGAGCATCGTCTCGTTCTTGATGTTCTTGGTTCTGCCGGTTTCCCAATGCATCACGGCCCCCTTCGTGATGCCCAATCGATCAGCGAGCTCTTGCTGAGACAGGCCTCTAGCAATTCTAAGAGCCCTGATTCGCTCTCCCATCGTCTTCATCGTCGATCGGCACTGCGTCGAGGCGCTGTTCGCTCGCGCGTATAGCAAGTTATCCGAGAAGGCATGGCTTCATCCCCGGACCGAACGCCCTTGTCTCGGCTCGAACAGCGATGCCGCTGCCATCGTCCCGACGATCGAGCAAGGAGACGACGGTGCGACGTTCCGCTCCGTCCGCAGAATCGATTTCCGAGGAGACTTGCGCGGTTCGGTCTTCGTATTGGCTTATAACTTGTCGCGAAACGGCGCGAAAGCTCGGGAAACACGAACATTGTATACCCGATGTCGCCATATGGCGACACCGGATTCGGTAGGGCGACGCGAGCGTTGCGCAGCAGCCGTAACCTCCCGAAGGGTGCTGGCTCGGCCGGGCCGATCCCTCGGGATCGTCCGTCGGGACGCACGAACGGCGCCCTGCAGTTATTCGCCGCCGCGACTTCCGGACACGGAAGTATCCCCGTCCGAGCTCCGCCGTTCGACCAGGCCGATCTCGTCACCGGGAGCATTTCTCCGCTGCCTATCGAGCTGTTGCCGCTTGCGTTCCTGATACAGCGTCTTCTTATCGCACGGCGCGCAGGCTTCGCGCGGCAACGTGCACCGGTAGCAAGGGCGAAAGTCGATCCATGCGACCTTCTCCCGATCGACGTAGCGATACCCGGATCTAGTCCATCTGACCGGCCAATCCATTGCTCCAGCTCTCCGTTCCCCGCCCGCCTGTATCCCCCTGACATCTGTCCTTGCTGGCGGGACGCGCTCGTCGACCGATGGATATAGATCGGCTAACGATATAGTTATGCCAGACGCGCGCCCCTAAGACTCGCATCTTAGCCGCACGGCTTCAACCAAAATGTGAAACGTCTAGCAGACGCGTCGATCTCGCAGCAGCCGCCGCCGAGGCTCCGCTCCAGCGAAGCATTCGGCTCGCCGTCGAACCGCGCCGCGAGCGTTCAGCGTCCGCGGATCGAGAAATAGATCCCGACGAACACGAAGGCCGCGCCGACGAGGTGATAGGCGAACAGGCGCTCGCCGAGAAAGACCATCGCGAGCACCGCACCGGAGACGGGGATCAGGTTTACGAAGATCGCGGCACGGTTCGGGCCGATCGCGCGAACCGAGACCGTCCAGCCGAACGTCGCGAGCAGCGTCGGGAACACGGCGAGATAGAGCATCGCGGCCACGACCTCGGCCGTAAGCTCAAAAGGACCGACGTGCGCAGCTTCGATCAGATAGGCCGGCAGCAGCAGCACGCTGCCGGTCGCGGCGATCAGCAGCATCAGCACGAGGCCGTCCGGCGCATAGTCGCGGCGCGGCAGCAGCACGGCGTACGTCGACCAGCCGAGCACGGCGAGCAGCATCAGCAAGTCGCCGATGTTGAGCTCGAGATCGAGAAGCACGGAGAGATCCGCTCGCGCCACCATCACGATGATGCCGGTGAACGCGCAAACGATACCGATACGCTGCGCCCGGGAGAGACGCGTGCCCGTGATCAGCCACGCGAGCAATGCCGTCGTCGTCGGCTGAGCCGCGTTGACGAGGACGGCATTCGTCGCGGTCGTGTAATAGACCGCGGCCACCGACAGCGTGCTGCCGGCGATCATGAAAGTCACGAGAAAGAGGAGCGACGGCAAATTCGCCTTGAGCTTCGGCCACTCGTCTCGTACCCGGCCTCGCACCCACGGCAGCAGGATCACGAGCGCGATGAGCCACCGCGACAGCGACAGCGCGAGCGGCGGAACGCCGACGCTGACCGCACGCGTGACGACGGGCGGGCTCGAGTAGACGATCATGCTCGCCGCGGCGAGCAGGTATGCGATGCGCGGCCCCACCACGGCGCGGGCCACAGTCTCCGTGCTCAACGGTAATCTCTCCGAGCAGGCCGGGATGCTGCCGTGCCGGCAACGATCGAGGCGCAGCGCGCTGCCGTCGACGGCTCGTCGGGCGCGGCCCCGGTCGAAAGCCCCGCTGCACGCCTCATTGCGGGCGGCCTGCGGGCCGGAAGCGACGCATCGTGCCATGCGCGCCGCCGGACGAAAAGCCGGCGCGCGCCCCGGCAAGCGAACCGCGAAGTTCGGGCGATGCGGCAATTCCCGCAGGCGAAGGCGCGCCGCGGCGACGCTATCATCGGGGAGTCATGCGCGAAAGTCGTTACGAGCATTTTCCTCACGATGCGGATATCGGCGTGCGCGGCCGCGGCGCATCGTGCGCCGAAGCGTTCGAGCAGGCCGCGCTCGCGCTGACGGCGGTCGTGACCGATCCCGCGTCCGTCGAAGCCGCGGAGCGGGTAGAGATACGCTGCGAGGCCCCGGATGCCGAGCTGCTGCTCGCGGACTTCTTGAATGCGGTCATCTACGAGATGGCGACCCGCGGCATGCTCTTCGGGCACTACGACGTGCAGATCGACGGCCTCGCCCTTCGCGCCGCGGCGTTCGGCGAGCGCGTCGACGTCGCGAGGCATCGGCCGGCCGTCGAGGTCAAAGGCGCGACGCTGACGGGCTTGCGCGTCGAGCGCCAGGCGGACGGCGCGTGGGTCGCGCAGTGCGTCGTCGACGTCTGATCGAGGTCGTTTCTAGATGGATCCGAGCTTGTTGAAACGGGAGACTGAAAGCGTCTGGCGCATCGAGCCGGCCGGCGACATGCGGGTACCGGGCGTCTTGTACGCCGACGAGGCGCTCGTTCGCGACATGGACGAGAAGGTCCTCGAGCAGCTACGCAACGTCGCGACGCTGCCCGGTATCGTCCGCGCGGCCTATGCGATGCCCGACGCGCATTGGGGCTACGGCTTTCCGATCGGAGGCGTCGCGGCCTTCGATCCGGACGAAGGCGGCGTCGTCTCGGCCGGCGGCGTCGGCTTCGACATCTCGTGCGGCGTGCG
>CAYMAF010000220.1:0-4755 GCA_964388365.1 uncultured Gammaproteobacteria bacterium
GCATAGTCGAACAGCGCCTTCCAGGTATCGACGCTGCCGGCCGCCGTGTTGAACTTCGAGTAGCGGTAACCGAACTCGAGCGACAGCCGAGAGGTCGCCGGCACGAGCAGCTCGCCGTACACCTCCTTGACGTCCATCTCGCCGTACGTGTCGTCGGAGACGAAGATGCCGACTGGATGATCGGTGACGACGCGGTTGTCGTTCAACGGCTCGAACGCGAACGTGTTGTCGCGATACGAGGCGCCGACCGCGAACCGCAGCTCGCCTGCGCGCATCTCCGTGATTCCGCCCTGCAAGTTGAATTCGACGATGTCCTGCGTCAGGACCGACGACGACCGCGCACGGCTGTCCAGCGAGTCGAGACAGGCCGGATCCATGTTCTCGAAGCCGCCGAAGATCGGCAGCCCCGATGCGCACTCGAGCACGTACTGACGGCCGAATACATGCCTTCCCGGGCCCGAGCCCGGCGCGACCGGAGGCAGCCCCGGCTGCCCGGTCGACAGACCCGGCTGGCCGGGCAGTCCCGTCGCGTCGCCCGCGCCGAAGTCGGGCAGCGCGACGAGCCACCGCCAACGCTGCAGCGACGGAAGATAGCGATAGTCCTGCCGGGTATCCGTCTGGCCGGTCGAGACATGGAGCTCCCAGGTCCAATCCTTCTCCGGCAGCCGTCCTTGCAGACCCGCCGTCAGCTGATAAACGTCGTTGTTGTTGTCGACGTGGAACGGCTTGCCCCACAGATCGATACCGCGGAACAGAACCCAGTCCGCGTCAGGGTCCGGCCGCGCATCGAGCAGCTCCTGTAGCGCCGGAGGCAAATCACGATCGTCGCGCGGCACGTGTGCCTGCCAGACGGTGATCGCCGGCGGCATCGCGGTATGCGTCGTCGTGACCGTGTTATTGCTGTACGTGACCTGCGCGAACGCCGTCAAGTTGTCGGTGAGGTCATACCGCGCGCGGCCGAACACGGCACGGCGCTCTTGCGGCGTCGACGCCATTTGTCCCTCGAACACCTGCCCGAGGAACCCGTTCGGGTTGACGCGCATGCCCCATATGCCCGAGCCCATTTCCTGGCCGCCCCACGGGCCGTTGAAGCCTCGGGCGCCGGACAGAACGAACGGCTCGCCGTTCGTATTGAAGTAAATCTCGTGCACGGCGCCGGGGAGCGGCCCGTCCGGCCCCCACCCGACGACCGGCGGCGGAACGTCCGGATGGTACTTTGCCCAGATCTCGTTGACGAGATCCTGATCCGGCCGATTGTTCGGACCGGCGAACGAGAAGCCCGGCGCGAGGACGAACGGCGCGTTCGCGATCGTGCCCGGATCGTACCAACCGTCGCGGTAGAAGCGACGGTCGCGCTGCCAAACGACGTCGCGGTCGTACCACTCGACGCTGAGCATGACGTTGCCGCGGCCGTCGGGCGAGTTGAGACCGAATAGCGTCGTGAACCGCGACTCCTGCCCGTCGCCCTCTTTCGTGATCCCGGACTGGAAATCGATGTCGACGCCTTCGAAATCGTTCCTCAGCACGAAGTTCACGACGCCGGCCAGCGCGTCCGGGCCATACACGGCCGATGCGCCGCCGGTGATCGTCTCGACACGTGCGACCGCGGCCGCCGGGATCGTGTTGATGTCGACGACGAGCTGAGCGTTCGCCGGCTGCGGACGGCGTCCGTCGATGAGGACGAGCGTACGGTTCGTGCCGATGCCGCGCAGGTTCAAGCTCGCGATGCCGAGCGAGACCGACGGGCTGCTGATGCCTTCCGACAGAAACTGCGTGTTGGCCGGCGTGAACTGCGGCATCTGGTTCAGCACGCTTTCGATGCTCAGCGTGCTGGACTGCTCGAGCCGATCCGAGTCGACCGTCACGATCGGGCTCGGCGCGGTCAAGTCGCGCCGCACGATGCGCGAGCCAGTGACCGTCACTTCCTCTATCGCGCCTTCCTGCGCATCGGCCGGCGGCGCCACGCCGGCCGCGACGATGCCGCCGGTGCCGAGAATGCCCGACATCGCCGTCGCGAGCGTATTCATTTGCGGAACAGAGCTTGAACTACGAGTCATGCAGACCTCCCCCTGACGTTCCCCTGCCTGCTAGAGTTGCGCTAGAACTCCTCTTGACGTGCCGCCGACGGGTGCATCCCCGCGCTGAGAAGACTGCGGAACGAAGCACCCGCCGGCGGAATTCGAACGGGGACTCCGGCTGCCGCCACCTGCTGGGGCGGGCAGCCGTCACAAGCTCTTTCACACGGTATCGAATCGGCGCGCATCGGCGTCCAATACCGGATCGGTGCGAAGGAGGACCCCTTCGCGTCTCCCAAGAGGCATGATCGACGGTCGGCGGAGGACCTGCGTCGCTAGAACGCGACGGCAGCTCCGTCCAGTGCGGGCGTGGCGGGGCGCGCGCCGGCACCACGAAGCGCGAGGACGTGAGGACCGAGGATCGGATCTGCAAGCGATGCAAAGGGCGCGCGTAAAGCCCGCGAAACGGCCGTTTCGTGCCGTTCCGGTACCCCCGGCGGTTGGGCCTCCCCTTCGCGCGCCCAATCCCATTGCCCCCCAACGCAACAGATTCTTTGCTCTGATCTCACCTCAAAGGCGCAACGAAATCAAGCTTTTTGCAAACTCCAGACGTTGCATCGTTGCGTGGATATCACCACCGCGCCTGACAGACCCTCTCGGCCCCGGGCGGCGGCGAGCATCATCGGATCCTGAGCTTGTGCAGCCCACCGAAGTCGCCGCGCACGAAGACGTTGAATGCAAGACTCCATCGTTCCTCGTCGGACTGATTCGGGTCGACCGAATGCATCACGACGGAGGGAAACAAGCAGATCTCATTGGTCTTAGGCCTGTGCCCCCAGCTCTTGCAGTTGTAGATGTTGAATCGATCCACATCGAGGTCCAGCGCGGACGGGAACGGCAACAAGCTCGTCATATCTCGATGAAAGACGATATCTCCGCTGTCTTCCGTTGCCTTCAGGTAGAGCACCCCGGAGATCAGCGAATTGTTGTGAATATGCGGGCCGGCGAAGTGGCCTCGTCTGTAGATGTTGACCCATGAGTTCGTGACGTAGAACTCTATGCTGTCGCTGATCGCGAGCAGCTCTCTCGCGTACCGATGGACCTCGTGCATGACGATGTCGTGCACATGCTTGAAAGCCGGGCGATCCAGAACGTTCTTGTCGACCGAGCTCAGAAAACCGTACGGGTTACCGGCGACGCTGGATGAGAACTGCAGGGCTCCGAGATCCGGCTTTTCGAACTCTCCGACGTCGTTGACGTATACCGGTGCGGAGAATAGCGGGTAAACGATTGGCTTGTTCATGCTCGCTCGTCCGTTGCGCAACTAGATCCTTTCGGGTGTAACCTCAGCGGCTCAACCGGGCACGAAGTCGATATCCGCGGTCTCCTGCACGGTCACATAGCCCAGCCGCCAGCAAATCGAATCCGCCGCGGGGTTCGACGGATCGAGGCAGAAATAGGACTGCGAGATCCCGCGCTCCAGCAAGCGCCGGCCGAACGCGGCGACGGTCGCGGTCGCGTAGCCTCGATCACGAAACTCGGGCGGCGTATACAGAATGCCGACGGCAGCCGCATCGCGCGTCTCACGCAGCACGCCGAGCATGCAGCGCGGCGAGCCGTCATCCCAGAAATACAGGAGCCCACCGGGAATCAAACGGGCTACCAGCGCGCCGTCGAGCCCCGGAAGCCGGGTTTCGAGCGCGAAGCTTTCGCCCCACCGCTGCGCGAGCAGCGCATCCTCGCTATTGGCGAGCCTGAGCTCGCCGCGCGGCGGCTCGTCGGTCGGCACGACCGCGCGTTGCGCAAGGAGCTGCTGCCGGGATTGAACCGTCCACGACCCGCCGTGCAGCGTCGTCCATACCGAGGCGAACTCGCTTGCCGCGGGCTCCGGGCCCGCAACGCCCGACAAGGAGTCGTAGATCCCCGCGACGTGCTCGACGAGCGCAGGAATCGTCTCGAGCGGCAGCGCGGTGATCCCGAGACGATAAGGCGGCGTGCGAAATGCGCAGCCGATGATCTGCCCGCCCTCCTCGATCGTCGTCCAGTAAAGCGGCGTCTGAAAGTGCGAGTCATCCAAGCACGCTGCGCGAGCGCTTTGCAACGGCATTGCATGCTCCACCTCCGCACGCATCAACCACGGCCCGGCATACGCGAGAAACGCTCGGGCGTCCGAATGCAGACGGATCGTCGTCATGAGGGTTACACCGCGGCCGCCGCCGGCGTCAGCCCAGCCGCTCCGCGCGCTTGTTGAGTGCGGTGCGGTTACGGAAGAATTGGGAGACGATCCATTTCTCGCCTCGCGTCGGCGGCCTTCCCGCATGAACGGAGCGCGGGTCCGCCGTGCCGTCCGAAAGCGCATTCGCGAAGAACAACCCGTCGCCGCGCTTCCCCTTATGCCGCACGCCGAGACGGGGGAACTCCGTCTCGCCGCCGTCGTAGTCATCGTTCAAATAGATCAGAAACGTGACGACCCGCTCGCCGTGCTGGCGCACCTCTGTTTCGTAGTTGGGATTTCTCGGGTTCAGAAAGTCGAAATGCTCGGTGATCTGCTGGCCGGTCTCGTAATGCAACACAGTCGGACCCTCCATGTTGCGTACCGGCAGCCCGACGACCGCGGCCATGCGGTACTGAATCGCAACTTGCACGAGGTCGACGTCCATCAGGTCGAAGCCCGCCGCGCTGTTCGTGCGCATCTCGTCGGCGACGTCGCCGCCGTAATCCGGATCGTAGATCAGCGCGC
>CAYMAF010000221.1:0-4755 GCA_964388365.1 uncultured Gammaproteobacteria bacterium
CCGATCGTGTAGACGTGCACGGCCAGCGAGACCGACGTGACGACGACCATCATCATCGCGGTCAGGTTGTCGATCAGGAAGCCGACCGCGATCGTCACGTTGCCGACAGTCGCCCACTCGTAGACATTGCCGTTGTACGGCTCGGCGTCTCCGAAGACGAGACCCCACAGCACGTACAGCGAGAGCGCGCACGAGATCGCAACGCCGAGAATGGTCACCCAATGCGCGCCGGCCCGCCCGATCCGAGAGCCCAGAAGGCCCGCGATCGCGGACGCTGCGAGCGGCGCCAGGACGATCGTGAGGTAAATCGACTCCACCGCTTATCCCTTCAACGAGTCGAGCGTGTCGACGTTGATGCTCCGCTTGTTGCGGAACAGCACGACGAGAATCGCGAGGCCGATCGCCGCTTCGGCCGCGGCGACCGTCAGAATGAAGAACACGAAGATCTGCCCGAGCGTATCGCCCAGCATCCGCGAGAACGCGATGAAGTTGAAGTTCACCGCGAGCAGCATCAGCTCGATGCACATCAGGAGCAGCAGGACATTCTTGCGATTGATGAAGATGCCCGCGACTGCGACCGAGAACAGGATCGCGGCCAGCACGAGGTAATGAGCGATCGTGACCGTCATCGCTACTCCTTGACCGGGTCGACCTTGACGACGCGGATACGCTCCTCGGCCCGCACGGCGACCTGCGCCGGAACGTCCTGCACCTTGAGGCCCGGGCGCTTGCGCATCGTCAGCGTGATCGCGGCCACCATCGCGAGCAGCAGCAGCACGGCCGCGATCTCGAGCGCGTAAACGTGCTCCGTGTAGAGGACCGCGCCGAGCTCCTTCGTATTGCTGTAGTCGGCGGCGCGCGGCTCGGGCGTCACGAACGCCCTGCCCTCGCTGCGGAACCAGATGACGTTCGCGATCTCGATGACGACGACGAGCGCGACGCCGATGCCGAGGGGCAAGTAGCGGGTGAAGCCGCTGCGAAGCTCCTCGAGGTTGATGTCGAGCATCATGACGACGAACAGGAACAGCACCATTACCGCGCCGACGTACACGATCACGAGCGTGATCGCGAGAAACTCCGCTTCGAGCAGCATCCACAGCACCGCGCTTTGCAGGAACGCGAAGACCAGGAAGAGCGCGGCGTACACGGGATTGCGCGAGGTGATCACGCCTAGCGCGGCGATCAGCAATATCGCGGCAAACGCGTAGAACAGGACCGTCGTAAGCAAGGTTCTGGCTTCTCTAGGTTGATCTATCGATAGGGGGCGTCCGCCGCCTTGTCCGCGGCGATCATCGCCTCGTACTTGTCGCCGACAGCGAGGAGCTTGTCCTTCGTCATGATGTTCTCGCCGCGCCGCTCCATGTGAAACTCGTGAATCCGGGTTTCGACGATCGCGTCGACCGGGCAGGCTTCCTCGCAGAAGCCGCAATAGATGCACTTGAAGAGGTCGATGTCGTACCGGGTCGTGCGGCGCGTGCCGTCGGGACCGACGCCCGACTCGATCGTGATCGCCGCCGCCGGGCAGACCGCCTCGCAGAGCTTGCAAGCGATGCAGCGCTCCTGGCCGTTCGGATAGCGCCTGAGCGCGTGCAGCCCGCGGAAGCGAGGCGACTTCGGCGTCTTCTCCTCCGGATAGAACACCGTCGACTTGCGCGTGAAGAAATGCTTCAGCGTCACACGAAGCCCGGCGAGGAGCTCCGTCATCAGGAATGTCTTTACCGGATACATTTCGCCTCCTTGGCGGAAGGGGTCTCGCCCCTTCGCCTCGAGAAAGGGGCCGCTCCCCGTTTCCGAGACGCCGTCACGCTGCTGCCCACGGTCCGATCTCGAGCGCCACCATCACGCCCTCGACGACGATCCAAACGATCGTCACCGGGATGAACACCTTCCAGCCGAGCCGCATGATCTGGTCGTAGCGGTATCGGGGGAATGTCGCGCGAATCCACAAGAACACGAACGTGAACAGCGACATCTTCAGCCCGAGCCAGAACACGCTGGGCTCCGCGAGGAACGTCCCGTCGAGCCCGGGGAGCCCCGCGAACGGCGATAGCCACCCGCCGAGGAAGAACACGACGGTCAGCGCGGCCACGAGAATCATGTTCGCGTACTCGGCGAGGAAGAACAGCGCAAAGCCCATGCCCGAGTACTCGACGTGGAAACCGGCGACGATCTCCGACTCGCCTTCCGCGACGTCGAACGGATGCCGATTCGTCTCGGCGATGCCTGCGACGAAATACACGACGAACAACGGGAAGAGCGGCAGCCAGAACCAGCCGAGAACGCTCGTGCCCTGCTGCGACAGCACGATCTCGCTGAGATTCAGGCTTCCCGCGGCCATCAGCACGCCGACCAGCGCAAAGCCCATCGCGATCTCGTACGCGACGATCTGGGCCGCCGAGCGCATCGCGCCGAGAAACGCGTACTTCGAGTTCGACGCCCACCCGGCGAGGATCACGCCGTAGACGCCGAGCGACGTCAATGCGAGCACGTACAGCAAACCCGCGTCGATATCCGCGATGACGAAGTTCTCGCTCAACGGGACGACGGCCCAGACCGCGAACGCCGTGATCAGCGATACGATCGGGGCGACGACGAACAGGAAGCGGTTCGCATTCGTCGGCAGCACCACTTCCTTGAACATCATCTTGAACAGGTCCGCGAACGGCTGCAGCAGCCCGCGGAAGCCGACGCGGTTCGGGCCGATCCGGTGCTGCATGAACCCGATGACCTTGCGCTCGACATACGTGAAGTACGCGACGCCGAGGATCAGCGGGACGAGCACCGCGACGATCTTCAGCACGATCACGACGACGTCGCGGACGACGTCGGGTAACAACAGCCAATAAGGCTCGAAATTCGCGATAAGGCCGCTCATCCTGCGCTCTGCAACCTGGTCTCGGCTTGCCCGTCACCCTCGGCGCCGCGCGCGAACACGGTGCGCTGCAGCGGCTCGGAGCGGCGAACGACGGCATCCACGGAATAGATCGGCACATCGAGCTCGGCGAGGTCGACGTGCGCGACGTCGCCCCCGGCCTCGATTTGCCCGGTATAGGTGTTGTCGGGGCGGATCTCTCCGACCGCGCTGCGCGCGGCGTCGAGAACCTCGTCGGCCGACCGATACTCGGCGTCCTCGACGCCGAGCAGATTCGCGAGCACGCGCAGCACGCGCCAGCCGGGCCTTGCGTCCCCGACCGGCGTCGCAGCCGCGTCGAAGCTCTGCCAGCGGCCCTCGGCGTTGACGAACGTTCCCGGTGTCTCCGCGAACGTCGCGACCGGCAGCAGCACCGTCGAGCATTGGAGAAGCTCGTCGGTCACGTAGGCGGAGAACGTGATCACGGTGTCGGCGGACTTCAGCGCCTGGTCGGCGCGCTCGCCGTTCGCGATGTCGTCGCGCGGCTCGATGCCGAAGAGCACGTAGGCCCGCCGCGGCGAGCTGATCATGCCCTGCACGTCGAGGCCGGCCTCGCCTGCCGCGGCACCGCCCGCGCCGCGGTGCGGCAGCGCGCCCGCGATCGCAGCGCCCGCGCCGTTCGCGCCCTCGGCGAGATATCCGAGGTCGGCGCCGGTCAGCTTCGCGAGCGCCGCGGCGAGCGCACGGAGCTCCGAGAACTGCGGATGCCGCTGCGCGATGTGACCGAGCAGGATCAAACCGCGCTCCTTACCGATCAGCCGGCGCGCCGCCGTGCGGTGCGCGTCGGTCACCTCGATCTCGCCCGCGATACTTGCGGCCGCGGCCGGCACCGACGCGCCGGCCTCCTCGGCCGCCGCCGCGACGAGCGCCCCTAGAACCTGCACCATCCGCTCGACCGGCGCATCGACGTATGCATGGTCGAAGTAATACGTGTATTGCGCGGGGTTCACGAACGTGACCGCCGCCGAGTCGAGCGCGGCGTTGCGCACGCGATGCGCGATCAGCGGCGCTTCCATACGCAGGTTCGAGCCGACGACGAGGATCGCATCGCGGCGCTCGAGCCCCTCGATCGAGCAGCCGAGCCACGGGAAGACCGGATCCGCGTCCTGATCACGGAAATCGCGCCGGCGCAGCCGATGGTCGATATTCCTCGAGCCGAGCCGGTCGGCGATGCGGCGCAACAGGAACATCTCCTCGAGCGTCGCGTTCGGCGAAACGAGCATGCCGAGCGCCTCGCCCTCGCCGCCGAGCGTCTCGACGAGCTCGCGCGCGGCGATCTCGAGTGCCTGCTGCCAGTCGACCTCGGTCCATTCCTGGTCGATCTTGACCATCGGCTTCTCGAGCCGGTCGGTATAGAGCCCGAAGCAGCTAAACCGGTCGCGGTCCGAGATCCACGTCTCGTTGATCGGTTCGTTGGTTCGCGGCACGACGCGCTTCACGCGTCCGCGCAGCACGTGCGCGTAGATGTTCGAACCGACCGCATCGTGCGCTGCAACGAGCGGCTTCGACGTCATCTCCCAGGCCCGCGCGCTATACCGGAACGGCTTGTTGTTCAGCGCGCCGACCGGGCAGAGATCGATGATGTTACCGGAGAGCTCGTGATTGACGCCGCGCTCGACGTACGTGCTGATCACGACGTCCTCCGTGCGTCCGATCGTGCCGAGCTCCTGAATGCCCTGGATCTCGCTGCCGAACCGCACGCAACGCGTGCAGTGGATGCAGCGGGTCATGTCCGTCGAGACCAAAGGACCGAGATTCTGGTCCTTCACGACGCGCTTTCGCTCGGTATAGCGCGACACGTCCCGGCCGAAGCCGATCGACAGATCCTGCAGCTCGCACTCGCC
>CAYMAF010000222.1:0-4750 GCA_964388365.1 uncultured Gammaproteobacteria bacterium
CTGATCTCGACAAGCCTAACAATAAAGGAGACGCCATGCCGAAAGGTCAGTCGCTACAGGATCCGTTTCTGAACGCGCTGCGCAAGGAAAAGGTTCCGGTCTCTATCTATCTCGTCAACGGCATCAAGCTTCAGGGCCAGATCGACTCGTTCGATCAGTTCGTCGTGCTGCTGCGCAATTCCGTGAGCCAGATGGTCTACAAGCACGCGATCTCGACGGTGGTGCCTTCGCGAAACGTGCGCTTGCCGTCCGCGGATAGTAATGAATCGGACGATTAACTGCCGACACCTGCGGCAGGGAGTGCCGCTTGCTTGAACGTCCTCCTACGGGCGAACGAACCCTGTTGGTGCACATCGGCTACGGCCGGCCGTGCCATGCCGACGAAATCGAAGAGTTCGAAGCGCTGGCCGAGTCGGCCGGCGCGCACGTGGTCGGCGCGGTGCATGCGCAGCGCGTCCGGCCGGATCCCCGCTATTTCCTGGGCTCGGGCAAGGTAGAGGAACTCGCCCGCCTCGTCGCCGAGACCAAGGCGGAGCTCGTGCTCGTCAACCGAGCCCTGTCCGCGAGCCAGGAACGCAACCTCGAGCGCGCGCTGAAAGTGCGCGTCCTCGATCGTAACGGGCTGATCCTCGATATTTTCGCGCAACGCGCGGCGAGCTTCGAAGGCAAGCTCCAGGTCGAGCTCGCCCAGCTCGAGCATCTGTCGACGCGGCTCGTCCGCGGTTGGACCCACCTCGAGCGGCAGAAGGGCGGCATCGGCCTGCGCGGGCCGGGCGAGACGCAGCTCGAGACGGACCGGCGCCTGATCGGCAAGCGGATCCGGGCGCTGCGCGAGCGGCTCGAGCGAGTCGAGCGCCAGCGCGAGACCGGGCGCAAGGAGCGGCTGCGCTCGGCGCTCCCGGTCGTCGCGCTCGTCGGCTACACGAACGCCGGCAAGACAACGCTATTCAACGCGCTGACGGGGTCGCGGCTCGAGGCCAAGGACCAGCTATTCGCGACGCTCGACCCGACCGTGCGGCGGCTGCCGCTCGGCTACGGCGACGAGGTCTTGCTCGCCGATACGGTCGGCTTCGTCCGCGATCTGCCGCACGAGCTCGTCGCCGCGTTCAAGGCCACGCTGACCGAGGCGCGGGACGCCGCGCTGCTGCTCCACGTGATCGACGCGAGCGATCCCCACCACGAGGATCGCATCCGGCAGGTCGAGACGGTGCTCGAGGAGATCGGAGCGGGCGAGGTTCCGTGCGTTCGGGTGTACAATAAGATCGATTTGGCTCCCGATGACGGCGCCCGGGCTTCACGGGACCGCCGGGGCTCGGCCGTGTACGTGTCCGCCGTGACCGGACAGGGGCTGTCCGACCTGCGCGACGTGATCCGCAAGCGGATCTTGGGCGACCGGCTTGCCGGGCGCATCAAGCTCGGTCCCGAGCAGAGCCGGATCAGAGCCAAGCTGTACGATTGGCAGGCCGTGCGCGGCGAAACGCCGGAGCCTGCCGGAGGGTGGACCCTGACGGTCGAGCTCTCGGCGCAGCGCTGGAACGAGCTGCGCCGCGGTGACGGCTTGTCGATCGCGGCGCTCGAGCCCGAAGGCGAATACGACCTCGGCCTCGAGGTCGCGGCCGAGTAATTCTCTATCGCATCCTTGACCATGCTCGGAGGCTGAGGGCTGTGGCCTGGGGGGATCTTTTTGCGGGGCTCGCGTTTTACTTGATTCTCGAGGGCCTGTTTCCTTTCGCGGCGCCGCAGGCCTGGCGCCGCGGACTCGCGACGCTGGGTCGCTTGGGAGACGATCAATTGCGTCTGTTCGGCTTGGTCGCCGTCGTCGGCGGCTTGCTGCTTCTGTTCATCGTAAGAGGTTGACGTGGCACGGAACGTCGTCGTCATCGGGACCCAATGGGGTGATGAAGGCAAGGGCGCGATAGTCGATATGCTCGCCGAGCGGGCCCATGCGGTGGTCCGGTTCCAAGGCGGACACAACGCGGGGCACACGCTCGTCATCGACGGCGAGAAAACGGTGCTCCATCTGATCCCGTCCGGGATTCTGCGCGACGGCGTGATCTGCCTGATCGGCAACGGCGTCGTCGTGTCGCTCGACGCCCTTGCGACCGAGGTCGACCGCCTCGTCGCGCGCGGCGTTCCGGTCGGCGAGCGGCTGCGGATCTCCCCGGCTTGCCCGTTGATCCTGTCGTCGCACGTCGCGCTCGACCGAGCGCGGGAGCGGGCGAGCGGCGCGCGTGCGATCGGCACGACCGGGCGCGGCATCGGTCCTGCCTACGAGGACAAGGTCGGACGCCGTGCGCTCCGGGTCTCCGATCTCTTTCGGCCGGCCATTCTCGAGGAGAAGGTGCGCGCACTGCTCGATTTCCACAATTTCATGCTGACTCGCTATCTCGGCGACGAGGCGGTCGATGCGAAGGAGGAGCTCGAGCGCCTACTCGCTCACGCGGAGAAGTTCAAGCCGCTCGTCGCGGACGTGACCGAGATCCTGCGAAACCTCGACGCCGACGGGCGCCGCGTGCTGTTCGAAGGGGCCCAGGGGGCGATGCTCGACGTCGATCTCGGCACGTATCCGTTCGTCACGTCGTCGAACACGACGGTCGGCGGCGCGATGACGGGCTCGGGTGTCGGCCCGCGAAGCGTCGGTTATGTGCTAGGGATCGTGAAGGCGTATACGACCCGCGTCGGCGCCGGTCCCTTCCCGACCGAGCTCGAGGACGATACCGGCCGGCATCTCGCAACGGTCGGCGCGGAGTTTGGCGCGACGACGGGCAGGCCGCGGCGCTGCGGCTGGTTCGATGCGGTGCTCTTGAAGCGCGCGGCGTTCACGAACAGCCTGACCGGTCTCTGCCTGACGAAACTCGACGTGCTCGACGGGCTCGACGAGATCAAGATCTGCGTCGGCTATCGGCTCGATGGCGAGACGCTGACGACGCCGCCTGCGCTGATCGAGCGGTTCGGCGAATGCGAACCCGTTTACGAGATCGTGCCGGGCTGGAGCGAGAGCACGGAGAACGTGCGCGACTACGACCGCCTGCCGGAGGCCGCGAAGCGCTATCTCGAAAGGATCGAGGAACTGATCGGCGTGCCGGTCGATATCATCTCGACCGGGCCGGGCCGCGACGCGGTCATCGTCCGCCGTCATCCGTTCGACGACTGAGGCGGTGCGAAAAATGAGCCGCGTCAGGCGGTGGCCGGTGCAAAAGCGCGAGCGGATCACCGACTGCCGCGTGTTCGCGGTCGAGCGTACGATCGTTCGCTCGCCGAAGGACGGCGCCGAGCACGACTTCTACCGCATCCTTTCGAACGACTGGGTGCAGGTCGTGCCGGTGACCGAGGCCGGCGACGTCGTGATGATTCGGCAATACCGACAGGGCGCCGAGCGGACGACGCTCGAGATTCCGGGAGGCATCGTCGATCCCGGGGAGACGCCTTGGGCGGCGGCGGCCCGGGAGCTGCTCGAGGAGACCGGCTACGCGGCCGAGCGCCTTGCCCCGCTCGGCGATGTGAATCCGAATCCCGCGCTGTTCTCGAATCGATTGCACGGCTTCGTCGCCGAAGGGGCGGCGCGCGTCGGCGAGATTCGCAACGACGGTACCGAGGAGACGGTCGTCGAGCTCGTGCCGCTACGCGAGCTGCCGCGGCTGCTCGTCGAGGGCGCAGTCGATCACGCGCTCGTCGTCGCGACGCTGTGGCGTTTCCTCCACGAATCGAGGCCGAACGGAAGGCTCCGGTAGCCGTCGCCGCGCCTCAGCGCGGGGGCGTTCGGTGCGGCGCGTCCTGTGATCGGGGCTGGTGGCAGTTTGTGTGCCAGCCTGAAGTCTCGCTTTTCGGTTAATCTGCGCGTGCGCCGCGGCCGGCCCGAGTACGCGACCGTCCCGGCCGGGCGCAAGAAGAACGACAAGGAGCGGAGGAACCGAATGAGGATCGGAGTCCCGAAAGAGATCACGCCCGGCGAACGGCGAGTCGCGACGACTCCCGAGGTCGTCGGTCATCTCGCGAAGCTCGGCTTTTCCGTCGTCGTCGAGACCGGCGCCGGAGCGGAGGCGAGCTTCTCGGACGACGCGTACGTCGCGGCAGGCGCGGAAGTCGCGTCGAACGCGGCCGCCGTGTGGTCCGAGGCCGATATCGTGCTCAAGGTGCGCGCACCGAGCGACGCGGAGATCGAGCGGCTGCGGCGGGGGCAGATCCTGATCTCGTTCCTCGCGCCGGCGCAAAACCCCGCGCTCCTCGAGAAGCTCGCGGCGAAGGGCGTGACCGCGCTCGCCGTCGAAAGCGTGCCGCGGATCTCGCGTGCGCAGAAGCTCGACGCGCTGAGCTCGATGGCGAATATCGCCGGGTATCGCGCGGTCGTCGAGGCTGCGCATCACTTTGGCCGCTTCTTCATGGGGCAGATCACCGCGGCCGGCAAGGTGCCGCCGGCGAAAGTGCTCGTGATCGGCGCGGGTGTCGCGGGTCTGTCGGCGATCGGCACGGCGAAGGGCCTCGGCGCCGTCGTGCGTGCGTTCGATACCCGGCCCGCCGTCAAGGAGCAGGTCGAGAGCATGGACGCGGAGTTCCTGATGCTCGACTTCGAGGAAGAGGGCGAGGGCGCCGGCGGCTACGCGAAGGTGATGAGCCAGGAGTTCATCGACGCCGAGATGGCGCTCTTCCGCGAGCAGGCGAAGGAAGTCGACATCATCGTCACGACCGCGCTGATTCCCGGCAAGCCGGCGCCGAAGCTGATCACGCGCGACATGGTCGAGTCGATGAAGCC